>JBJEOK010000028.1:0-45568 GCA_051880695.1 Acutalibacteraceae bacterium
CGATTCTTCGGGGGTTAATTCTATTTGCTGTGACGAGGGGTTATTTGGGGGTTACCAGGCACCTTATTATTTTTTGTACAATAATTGACAATTTGTAATTTTTGTGATATACTGATTTTGTAAATTTTTTATTAACAGGAGGATAAAAATGAAAAAGGTTGTTTCGATTTTTTTGTGTTTACTTTTGTTATTTTCAACCGCCTCGGTTGCATTGGCAACGGGACCTGTTGAAGAAATGCCCACTATTTATGTTACAGGTGCACAGACTAACGAATTATATGCTGCAGACGGACATCAGATTTATCCTATGCAAGATGATGTTGAACCAATAGATGTTGTCAAAGAAGTTATGAAACCTTGTCTTGAAGCACTTGTTTTAGGTCTTGCAACGGGTGATTATACAAAATACGGTGAAGAGCTTTATAATGCAATCATACCGTTTTACGGTCCATTGGCTCTTGACAAAAACGGTGAAGTAAGTGACGGCAGTTATAGTCGAAATACAATTTATAATTGCAATATTCCTAAAAAGAAGAGCGGTTTTGGTGTTTGGGATTACCGCTTCTGGTACGATTGGAGAATTTCTCCCATTGTAGCCGCCGAAGAACTTAAAATATACATAGATATGGTAAAAGAAGCAACAGGCAAAAGCAAAGTTAACCTTGCAGGCCGTTGCTACGGTGCAAATGTTATCGCATCTTACCTCAGTAAATATGAGGATCATGCAGTTGAAAGCGTAGATGATGTAACATATCTCAGCTCATCGGTTTTGGGAATTGACTTTATGTCCGCGCTTTTTTCCGGCGACATTAAGCTTAATGATGTTGCAATAGAAAATTTCCTTAATTATTACCTTAATACTAAGAATATAATTGAAGATGAAACAACAAATATCTTTTTACTTGCAACTGTTGAAATGTTGAGACAAATTAAGCTTTTAGGCATTACCGGTGATGCTCTTGAAGAGCTTATCAGTGATCTTAAAGCTGATGTTATTCCTCTCATTTTGAAAGATACTTTCGGTACAATGCCCTCATATTGGTCAATGGTTACACCTGAAAAATACGAGAAAGCAAGAGATTTTGTATATAAAGATTGCAAAGATGAATATGCTAAGCTTATAGAAAAGACGGACGATTATTATTATAATGTTCAGTCAACCGTCAAAGAAGATATGCTTTCACTTAAAGCAAAAGGTATTGATTTTAAACTCTTTGTAAAATATGGTTTCCCTGACTATCCTCTTTATGAAAATGCAGCTTGTCAGGGTGACGGTACAACTGCAGCAGTAAGACAAGGCTTCGGCGGTGAATATGCCGATTACGGTAAAGTCTTCTCTGAAAAGTACATTAAATCTTTGGAAAACACGAAGTACCTTTCAGCTGATCATAAAATAAACGCTGAAAGCTGTCTTTTTCCGGATGAAACCTGGTTCGTTAAAGGTATTCATCACGATATATTTCCTAATAGCCTCGTTCAACAAGCTATGAGAACTATGAATGAGGAATTAGATGTTAACGACGGTGTTATACCTCAGTTCCAAACATACGTCAATGGCAATTATTCTGAAACAACAGGCCTTGACGAGGACGGCACAAAACCCGCGGACAATATTTTCGCAACTATGCTCAGATTTTTCACTGCATTTTTCAATTTTATTACAAAGCTGTTAAACGGTGAAATCAGTTTTGGTTAAGTTAATTTAATATTGAGGCTCTCGGTTTTATATCGGGAGCCTTGTTATATTTGCATAGCTTTTTTGAGAAATTATCGGTTTTCTATTGCTCATTTATTTTTGCTGTGATATAATAACATGATTATTAAAATGAGGTAGTATGTCATGGTGATATTAGGTATTGACCCCGGTTATGCAATTGTAGGCTACGGAGTATTGAATTACAACAATAATCATTTTTCCGTAATTGATTACGGTGCAATTTTAACCGATGCAAAAACTCCTTTTAATGAGCGCCTTGAAATAATTTATGACAGACTTACCGGGATAATAAAAAATTACAAACCCGATGCTATGAGCGTGGAAAAGGTTTTTTATAACAGCAACGCAAAAACTGTAATAGATGTCAGTCAGGCAAGGGGTGTTATAATGCTTGCCGCACAGAAAAATAAAGTGCCTGTATTTGAATATACCCCGCTTCAGGTTAAACAAAGTGTTGTAGGCTACGGCAGAGCTGAAAAAAATCAAATACAGGAAATGACGAAGCGAATTTTAAATTTAGAAAAAGTGCCAAAGCCTGACGATACAGCTGATGCTCTTGCAATGGCTATTTGTCACGGACATTCAAGCGGTTCATTTTCAAATTTAGGAAATATGCGAATAAGAAAGGGGATATAGCAGTGTTTTACAGCATAACAGGTAATGTAATTAAAACCGGCACAGGCTTTGTGGCTGTTGAATGTGGCGGTGTGGCTTTTAAATGCTATGCCTCAAATCAAACCCTTTATGAAGTTTCAGGTGAAAAAAAGGTAACACTATATACATATCTCAATGTAAAAGAGGATATACTTGACCTTTACGGCTTTTACAGTGAAATTGAGCTTGAATGGTTTAAGCTGCTCATTTCCGTTAACGGTGTAGGACCTAAAGCGGCTCTTGCAATATTGTCTGAGCTCAGTTGTGATAAGCTGGCGCTTAGCATTTCCGCTTCAGATGTTAAGGCCATTACCGCCGCACAAGGTGTCGGACCTAAAATTGCACAGCGAATAATCCTTGACCTTAAAGGCAAGGTTGGCAGCTTTGCAGTCGATAGCCAAAGCAGTGCCGATTTAAGCTTTGTTTCCGCCGCAACTGAAATGCCTAACACAAGCGAGGCTGTTGCCGCCCTTACAATGCTCGGTTACAGTCAAACCGAAGCCGCAAGTGCCGTAGGTAAGCTTGACCCGACACTTCCCGTTGAGACGATTATTAAGCAGGCTTTGAAGCTTTTATCAAATCAGTAAAGGTGAATATATATGGAATTTGAAGAAAGATTTGTTGCACCTGATGTTACGGGTTATGACAGTGATATTGAGGTGTCATTGCGACCTAAAACTCTTGATGATTATATAGGTCAGGAAAAGGCTAAAGAAAACCTTGAGGTTTATATAAAGGCGGCTTTAAGCCGTGGTGAGGCTCTTGACCATGTGCTTTTATACGGCCCTCCGGGACTTGGCAAAACCACCCTTGCAGGTATTATTGCCAATGAAATGAATGTTAACCTCAGAGTTACTTCCGGACCGGCAATTGAAAAACAAGGTGATTTAGCCGCACTTTTAACTAACCTTAATGAAGGCGATGTATTATTTATTGACGAAATTCACCGCCTTAACAGAAGCGTTGAAGAAGTGCTCTATCCGGCTATGGAGGATAACGCACTTGACATAATTATCGGTAAGGGTCCGTCGGCGCGTTCAATAAGACTTGATTTACCTAAGTTTACCCTTGTCGGTGCAACTACAAGAGCAGGTCAGCTTTCAGCTCCCTTGCGTGACCGTTTCGGTGTAATACTTCGCCTTGAATTATATACACCTGAACAGCTTTCGCAAATTGTTACAAGAAGCGCCGGAATTTTAGGCATTGATATTGAAAAATACGGCGCGCTTGAAATTGCCTCCCGTTCAAGAGGTACACCTCGAATTGCAAACCGTCTTTTAAAAAGAGCGAGGGACTTTGCACAGATAAAAGGCAATGGAGTTATTGACGAGGAAAGTGCAGACTATGCTCTTGATAAAATGGAAATTGACAATTTAGGTCTTGATAATATCGACAGACTTCTTCTCACAACTATGATAAAAAGCTATAACGGCGGCCCTGTGGGACTTGAAACGATTGCCGCCGCAATAGGGGAGGAAGCTGTTACAATTGAAGATGTCTATGAGCCGTATCTTATGCAAATCGGCTTTTTAGGCAGAACACCGAGGGGCAGAGTTGCGACCTCTTTAGCTTATGAGCATCTCGGTCTTACAAGCCCGGGTGAGCAGATTAAATTTAAAGATTAACTGGTATTTTAACGAAGAATTTGCGGAAATATTCCGATAAAACTAAGTTTCAAGGTGACCTTATGAGATATACGAAAGACTGGAAAGACTACGAGCTTATTGATTGCTCACAGGGTGAAAAACTTGAACGCTGGGGTAACATTATCCTTGTGCGTCCCGACCCTCAGGTTATTTGGAAAACGCCTAAAGCTAATCCCTTGTGGAGAAAAGCCGATGCCTATTATCACCGTTCAAAATCAGGCGGCGGTGCTTGGGAGGTCAAAGGTAAAATGCCGCCCTTTTGGACAATTAAGTATAAAGATTTAAGCTTTAATATTAAAACAATGGGCTTTAAACACACAGGTCTTTTTCCTGAGCAGGCAGTTAACTGGGATTATGTGAGAAATGTTATAAAAAAGGCAAACAGACCCGTAAAAGTGCTCAACCTATTTGCTTATACGGGCGGAGCTTCAATTGCCGCCCTGAGTGAAAATGCTCACGTTGTTCATGTTGATGCCTCAAAGGGTATGACGGCTTGGGCAAAGGAAAATGCCGTTTCTTCCGCGCTTGAAGACAGAAGTGTCAGATGGATTGTTGACGACTGCATAAAATTTGTACAGCGTGAAATTCGCAGGGGCAATAAATATGACATCATCATAATGGACCCGCCCTCTTACGGCAGAGGTCCCGGCGGTGAGGTGTGGAAGCTGGAAGACGAGGTTTATAATTTTGTTGAGCTTTGCAGTGAGCTTCTTTATGACAATTCACTTATGATGCTGATAAATTCCTATACAACAGGTCTTTCAGCTTCGGTTATGGAGTATATTTTAGGCGCTGTTGTAAAAAGTAAGCTTGGCGGTGAGGTAAGCTCCTCGGAAATAGGACTTCCCGTAACTGAAACAGGAATGATTTTGCCTTGCGGCGCATCAGCTATATGGAATAATGTAAGAGGTAAAAATGAGTAATTTTATTGAATTTAAAAATGTCAGCTTTTCCTATGATGACGAAACGGAAGAAACTAAAAATGAGCCTGTTATTGAAAAAATGAATTTGACCTTTAAAAAGGGCGATTTTGTTGCTGTGCTCGGTCATAACGGTTGCGGAAAATCAACCTTGGCAAAGCTCTGTAACGCAATTTTAGTGCCCAACAGCGGCAAGGTTTATGTTGACGGCATTGACACGGCTGATGAGGAAAAGCTCTATGACATTCGCCGTAAAGTCGGTATGGTTTTTCAAAATCCCGACAATCAAATTGTTGCTACAATTGTTGAGGACGACGTTGCTTTCGGTCCTGAAAATTTAGGCATTGACCCTAAAGAAATACGCAAAAGAGTTGACGAAGCCTTAAAACAGGTTGAAATGTATGAGTTCAGAAATTTTGAACCTCATAAGCTTTCCGGCGGTCAAAAACAGAGGGTTGCTATTGCAGGCATTATTGCTATGAAGCCTGAGTGTATAGTTCTTGATGAGCCTACCGCTATGCTTGACCCTAGAGGCAGACGTGAGGTTATGAAAACCGTAAAAATGCTAAATGAAGACTTTGGCATTACCGTTATTTTCATCACACATTATATGGACGAGGCTGTAAAAGCAAACAGAGTTATCGTTATGGATGACGGTAAAATTCTTCTTGACGGCAAACCGAGAGATGTTTTTAAAAATATCTCACTTCTTAAAAGTGTGGGTCTTGATGTGCCCGAAGCTACGGAGCTTTCACAGCTGCTTATTGAAAAAGGCATTGACCTTAAAGATGATATACTTGACATAGACGAACTTTTTAAAGGTATTACAAACCTTTTGGAGGATAAAAATTGAGCGTAACCGTAATTGAAACAATAAATCTTTGCCACGTTTATTCAAAGGGCACCACCTCACAGGTAGACGCCATAAGAGATGTAAGCGTTAAAATTGAAAAAGGGGAGCTTGTGGGTGTAATCGGTCACACAGGCTCAGGCAAAAGCACCCTGATTCAACATTTTAACGGTCTTTTAAAGGGTACAAGCGGCAGTGTACTGCTTGACGGTAAAGACATCTGGCAGGATAAGAAAGATATAAGAAATGTGCGTTTCAAAGTTGGTATTTGTTTTCAGTACCCTGAATATCAGCTTTTTGAAGAAACTGTTTACAAGGATATTGCTTTCGGACCTAAAAATATGAAGCTTTCCGACGAGGAAACAGACCGACGTGTAAGGGAAGTTATCACTTTTGTAGGTCTTGATGAAAGCTACCTTGAAAAGTCACCTTTTGAGCTTTCCGGAGGCGAAAAAAGACGCGTTGCAATTGCAGGCGTTATGGCAATGGAGCCGGAAGTGCTTATTCTTGACGAGCCCTGTGCCGGACTTGACCCCAAAGGCAGAGACACAATTCTTTCACTTATTATGGACTACCGTAAAAAAACAGGCAGTACTGTTTTAGTGGTATCACACAGTATGGAGGATATTTCAAAAATTGCAACAAAGGTGCTTGTAATGAATGAGTCAAGGCTCGCTTACTATGACAGTGTTGACAATGTTTTTACCCACAGTGAGGAGCTTTATAATATGGGGCTTAATATACCTCAGCTTACAAGACTTTTTTTAAAGCTTAAAGAAGCAGGATATGATGTACCCGTTAATGTATATACTCTCGAAAAAGCTCAAAGTGAGATTGTAAAGCTTTTTAAAGGGAGGTGCGGCAAATGATTTCCGATATTACAATCGGTCAGTATTATAAAGGCGACTCCTTTGTGCATAAACTTGATCCGAGAATGAAAATTATTCTTACGGTTATGATAATTGTTATGATTTTCATTTGTAAGAATTTTTTATCACTGGCACTTGTTTTTGCAGTAATAATAATTTCTGTTATTTTTTCCAAGGTTCCTTTTAAAATGTTTATTAAAAGCCTTAAACCTATTATTCCCGTTATTATTTTTACGGCGGTGCTCAATATGTTTTATGTAAGGGGCGGTCAGGAATGGAAGGTCTGGTTTTTAACTTTAAGTGAAAAAGGTATTTATACGGCTGTGTTTATGGTTATAAGAATAGTCGCACTTATTATTGCAAGCTCTATTCTCACTTACACAACAGTACCTACAATGCTAACCGATGCTATCGAAAAGCTTTTGTCACCTTTAAAGCTTTTCAAAATTCCCGTTCACTCTCTTGCAATGATGATGACCCTCGCTTTAAGGTTTATTCCCACGCTTATCGAGGAAATTGAGCGTATTACCAACGCACAAAAAGCAAGGGGGGCAGACCTTGAAAACGGAAAATTGCTTGAAAGAATAAAGGCTCTTGTTCCCATTCTCATACCTTTGTTTGTGTCTTCCTTTAAAAGAGCTTACGATTTAGCCTTTGCCATGAGCTGCAGATGTTACAGCGGCGGTGACGGAAGAACAAGAATGAAGCAAATGAAGCTTCATATAAGAGATTTTTTTGCATTGATTTTTTATATCGCAGGTACTGCGGGAATTGTTTTGCTTAACATAAAATTCGGAGCGTTGATTTAAAATGGAGAGAAATATAAAGCTGACCCTGATGTATGACGGAAGTCCTTTTCACGGCTGGCAGATGCAGGAAAACGCCGTTACGGTTCAAGGCTGTCTCACCGAGGCGGCAGAAAGAATTTTCGGACACAAAATAACAATACAGGGCTGCAGCCGCACTGACGCAGGCGTTCATGCAAATACATTTTGCTGTAATTTTAAAACGGAAAAAGAAATCCCTTGTGAAAAAATCAAGGTCGGGCTGAATGCGCTTGTTCCCGAAAGTATGGTTGTTTTAAATGCCGAGGAAGCGCCGCTTTCTTTCAATGCACGTTTTGACTGCAAAGGTAAGGAATATATCTATAAGATATGGAACAGCCGTCAGCGCAATCCTTTTTTAATCGGCAAAGCTCTGCATTATCCTTATCCTCTTGATTGTAAGCTTCTTAATGAGGAAGCGAAGTCTTTCATCGGCTATCATGATTTTTCTTCCTTTTGTGCAAGCGGCAGTGTTGTAAAAGATACAAGAAGAACTGTTTATGACTGCCGTTTAGAGCGTGAGGGAGACTTAGTTATTTTTCATGTTACAGGCGACGGATTTCTCTATAATATGGTTCGTATTATGGTCGGAACCTTGCTTAGTATAAACAGCGGTAAAATAGAAAAGGGGACTATCCCTGAAATTATTTCTTCCGGTGACAGAGTACGGGCCGGAATTACCGCTAAAGCACAAGGTCTTTACTTAAATAAGGTTTTTTATGATGAAATTAAGTATTAAACAGTTGTTTATTTTTAAATAATGTGATATAATACCTTTTATCTTGATTTAAAGGAGGAGTTTAATGGAGTATATTATTGACATTATTCTTGCCGCGATTTTTATTATTATCGTAGCTGTTTCCGCCAAAAAAGGATTTTTCAAAAGTCTGATTGATTTTGCAGGCACAATTGTTGCATTTATCGGAGCAAAAATTCTTTCCGATGCCTGTGCGCCGATTGTATATGAAAATTTTTTAAAGAAAGGTGTAGAAAGTGCTCTTTCTAAAAATTTAGGTGAGGTTGCCGTTGCTGATTACACAAGTCAGGCGGAGAGCGTCATTGCTTCAATACCCGAAAGCTTAAACGGAATTTTACAGATTATAGGCTTTGATAAAAATGCACTGATTGAAAAGGTGGAAGCGCTCAACCTGAACGGTGATAATTTGCTTGAAAGCCTTATGAATACAATTGTTGACCCCTTAGCTACGGCAATTTTAAGCTTTGTGCTTTTAGCTGTTTTGGCTTTAGTACTTATAATTTTAATAAAAATTCTTTCAAAGCTTCTTGATGAGGTCATAAAAAAGCTTCCGGTAATAAAGAGCTGTAACACTCTTTTAGGCGGCGTTTTCGGTGTTTTGAGGGGACTTATCGGTGTAGTAGTTCTTTCAATGGTTATAAGTCTGGTTGTCAGCTTTACTAATAACAGTGAGCTTATAATGAGCGCCGAGTCTTCAATCATCATAAATACTGTCAAAGGCTTAATAGCCTCTTTCAGCGGACTAAAAATTTAAAAGTGAGGAATAATTATGAAAGATTTATTTAAAGGTTGTTGGACAATACCGAATTTGTTATCAGTTATCAGAATAATACTTACCCCTGTTTTTGCAGTTTTATTTCTTAATGACCAAAAGCTTTTGGCGATTATTATTCTTGCTTTTGCCGCCCTTACAGATATGTTTGACGGAAAAATTGCAAGACGTTTTAATCAAGTCAGCGCATTAGGAAAAATCCTTGACCCTGTTGCCGACAAGCTTTCACAAATAACTATTGCGGTTATACTTTTAATTGATTTCAGAAAGTCCGACAGTGAATTGATAAGAGCTTTCGGCTGGGTGTTCCTTGTATTCCTTATTAAAGAGGGCGTTATGATTGTCGGCGGTCTCATAATGCTTCTTATGAACATCAGACCCGGTGCCGCGGAGATATGGGGAAAGATAGCAACAGCAGTCTTTTATATAGGAATGGTTATAATTATGGCTGTCGGCCCTGATGTAGGTGTTTTTAATGACATCATCGGTTTTGAACTTCCCGAAATAGTAACGGGAATAATCGTAGTTATTTCCGCAATTATGACTATTATTGCTTTTCTCAGCTATACGCCTGAAATTTACAGGCAGTTTAAAGAACATTTTGACGAGAAAAAAGCAAAAAAGGCAAAATAATATTTTTATGAAAGGAAAGCTATGTTTATAGCTGACACGTTTTATGAAACAGGCAATTTGTTCAAGGTGCAAAAAACGTCCTGCGGTGATTTTTATTTCAAAAATCATTGACGGTAAAACCGTTCCCGAGGGACTTTGTTTTAACTGCGCCATGGAAATGAATATAGGTCCCATTAAGCAAATGATGGAGCAAATGGGCATTACGGAGGAAGATGTTGATTCAATCAGTGAACAGTTTTCCAATATGTTCCCTGATTCTGACGGTGATGACAGCTTTGAGCCGGGCGGTTCACCGACCATGCCTTTTTTACAAGGTCTGTTCGGTGATATGGGCGGCGGTATGACCGTTAAAAATGAAAATAAAAACGAAGCTGTTAAAAAAGAAAGCCCCTCTGCCGATACAGGTAAAAAAGAAAGCCGTAAGGAAAGGAAAGCCAAGGAAAAGAAAAGAAAGTTCCTTTCACTTTACTGCACCGACCTTACAGCTAAAGCAAAAGAAGGCAAAATTGACAACATTATCGGCAGAGACAAGGAGCTTGCCCGAACAATTCAAATTTTATGCAGACGCTCTAAAAACAACCCTTGCCTTATTGGTGAGCCCGGTGTCGGTAAAACTGCAATTGCAGAGGGTCTTGCACTTAAAATTTCACGCGGTGAAGTACCTGCAAAGCTTGCCGATAAAGAAATTCATCTTCTAGACCTCACTGCTCTTGTTGCCGGCACTCAATTCAGAGGACAGTTTGAAAGCAGAATAAAAAATCTTGTTGATGAGGTTAAATATAACGGAAATATAATTCTTTTCATTGATGAAATTCACAACCTTGTAGGTACAGGTGATGCTGAAGGTTCAATGAATGCGGCCAATATTTTAAAGCCTGCCCTTTCAAGAGGAGAAATTCAGGTTATAGGTGCAACAACCTTTACAGAGTACCGCAAGCACATCGAAAAGGATGCTGCCCTTGAAAGACGTTTCCAACCGGTTAAGGTTGAGGAGCCTTCAATTGCCGATGCAACAGAAATTCTTTTAGGTATAAGAGAATATTATGAAAAATATCACCGTGTAAGAATCAGTGACGAGCTTGTCAGAAAAACAGTTGTTCTTTCCGAAAGATATATTACCGACCGTTTTCTTCCCGACAAGGCTATAGACTTGCTCGATGAGGCTTGTACTTGTGCTAATCTCAGAAACAAGGCAATCAGTGACCTTGAAATTAACGAGCGTAAGCTCAGTGATTTAAAGCTTGATGAAGAAGATTTGATGAGCGAAACAGAGAACATTGATTATGAAGCTATCGCAAAGCTCAAGAGTGACATTGTTCTTTGTGAAAATGATATTGCAGCTCTTACAGACAAAGCAAATGATAATGCAGTAACCGAAGAAGACATTGCAAAAGTTATTGAGCTGTGGACAGGTATTCCGTCAAGCAAGGTTATAGAAAGCGACCTTAAAAAGCTCAGCAAAATTGATGAAAAGCTCAAGAAAAAGGTTATCGGTCAGGACGAGGCGATTGATGTTATTTCTGCCGCAATTAAACGTAGCCGTGTGCAGATTAGTCCTCGAAGAAAACCTGCTTCATTCATATTTGTCGGACCGACAGGCGTTGGAAAAACCGAGCTTGTAAAACAAATTTCCATGGAGCTTTTCAGCACCCCCGAAACCCTTATAAGGCTTGATATGGCTGAGTTTATGGAAAAGCACAGCGTATCACGAATTATAGGCTCGCCGCCGGGTTATGTGGGCTATGACGAAGCCGGTCAGCTTACTGAAAAAGTCAGAAGAAAGCCTTACAGCGTTATACTTTTTGATGAAATCGAAAAGGCGCATCCCGATGTTATGAATATTCTTTTGCAAATTCTTGACGAGGGCAGAATTACCGATGCTCAAGGCAGAAATGTTAACTTTGAAAACACTGTTATTGTTATGACCTCTAATGCCGGCAGCGGACAAAAGAGCGGCGCTTTAGGCTTTGGTAAGCAAGAGGGAAATGTTACAAAGGAAAAGACAATGAAAGCTCTTTCCGACTTCCTCAGACCCGAATTTTTAGGCAGAGTTGATGAAGTTGTAATTTTCAATCAGCTTACTGTCGGCGATTTTGAAAAAATTGCAGAATTACTTCTTAATGAGCTTGCAGAAAGCCTTAAAGAGAAGGGAATTAAGTTCATTTGGAACAGTGATGTTACAAAATACCTTGCTGAAAAATCTCACGGCGGACAAAAGGGTGCACGTGATCTTCGTAACCTTATCAGAAAGAAAATTGAGGATGCAATTGCAAATATTATCATTGATAATGCAGATACTTCTGTCAGCGGAATTTCAGCAGAGGTCACTGATAATGATATTAAGCTTTTGTCAATTTAAAATTGCATTTAATTTAAGTTTTTTCCAAAAAGCTCTTGACAGTGCAACGCGGATTGTGTATAATAGATTGCGTTGCATAGCTTTGCGGGTGTAGTTCAATGGTAGAATCCCAGCCTTCCAAGCTGGTCGTGTGGGTTCGATTCCCATCACCCGCTCCATTTTTAATATGCGCTTGTAGCTCAGTTGGATAGAGCAACTGCCTTCTAAGCAGTAGGTCAGGGGTTCGAGCCCCTTCAAGCGCGCCAGTTGCGGTGGATGTAGCTCAGTTGGTTAGAGTGCCAGGTTGTGGCCCTGGAGGTCGTCGGTTCGACTCCGATCATCCACCCCATAAAATTTTATATAGGGATGTCGTCAAGCGGTAAGACACAACACTTTGACTGTTGCATTCGTAGGTTCGAATCCTGCCATCCCTGCCAGAAAATCCAAGCCATCGGCTTGGATTTTTTCATTTATGTCCGCAGGACATAACTTCATTCAGCGTCAGTGTTGACGCTGACTTCATTACGGCTGTCAAGCCGTACTTCATGAAGTTGCCCTGACGGGCAAATGAAGTGGCTTCGCCAATGAAGTGTTTCTGTGACACAATGAAGTGCCTTGCGGAAAACGGTTAGATTTTTACTTTTTTGAGTTATATAATGCCGATTCTATGATTCATAGGGTGACAAAATCACAATAAATGCTGTATAATCAGTGTCATAGGAGGCGATTTCAATGAATGAAAATAAGACAGGAACGTTTATTTCCACTCTTAGAAAAGAAAAAGAATTGACCCAAGCTCAGCTTGCAGAAAAACTAAATGTTACAGACAAAGCTGTTTCACGTTGGGAAACAGGCAAGGGTATGCCTGATTCATCCCTTTTAGTTCCGCTTGCTAATATATTAGGTATAACAGTAAACGAATTGCTGACAGGAGAAAGAATTCCCGAAGAAACCTTCAATCAAAAGTCAGAAGATAATTTGGTTGTCGCTGTTCAAACGACAGAAAAAGCGGTTAAGCAAGGCAAAACGGTGAAATTGTTTTTGATTTTAGCTATTATCTTTTGTGTTTTATCAATATTATTACTTATCAAAAATGTTATTGAAGCTCAAAACACTGTTACATATTTCGGTGACTTTGGCACAAAAAACAGAATTGCTGTAACTGAATTGCTTATTGAATTGGATAGCCGTAACAGCTATTTTTCAAAAAATACTGTTTGCACAGATATTGATATTATACTTGACGAAAACGGCAATTTTAAGCATGCAGAAATCAAAATGAATGATGAATCAATGCACGAATATATCAATCTTGTTTTACTTTCTTCAAGTGAACAGCCTGAACAGTTATCTTACATAATTACTAAAAAGTATAGTTATTATTCTACTGAAGACGGAATATTGTATTCGGATTTATGTGATTTTTTGAAAAACGAAGATTTTATAGAATCTGCAAAAAAATATAGTAAAATTGAAAAATTTGATGAGTTTTATATAACCGGAATGTCAACATTATATTTTAATTTTGACGGTAACGGTAATACAGGCTTTGATACTCAACATCTTTTTGCTAATGATGAATTTAAAAAGGTAAATAATGATTACGGTATGAACGGAAAATATTATGAAATAGGGGTTGGAACTATTGATACAGTAACAGGAGCAAACTGTACTTGTTATGGAGTTTATATTGAAAGATAAACATAATATCTATGCTCTCACTTTTGTGAGGGCATTTTGCTTTTCCCTCGCAGAGTGCACTGTACAATATATGGGATACCTGAAAAGTTATATAATTTTGGGGAGAGTTGGAACAGGAAGTGAATTAGTTTTTCGCAGTTTTGCGTACGGGATTTATTTAACTTATTCACTATTTACCTATTATTTAATGTAGTAGTAATATCGTCCTTTACCTTTGCATAAAAATTAACGAAAACAACGAAAAGAGGACGATTATATGACAAACACAAGCATTTATAATTCAATTGCCCAAAGGACGCAAGGTGACATCTACATAGGTATTGTCGGCCCTGTAAGAACAGGTAAATCAACTTTCATCAAAAGCTTTATGGATGCTTTGGTTTTGCCTTGTATAAAGGATTCTGCTTTAAAGGACAGAGCTAAAGACGAGCTTCCTCAATCAGCTTCCGGCAAAACAATTATGACAACTGAACCTAAGTTCATTCCTGAAAAAGCGGTAAAAATTTCCGTTGACGATTCTGTGGACTTTTCCGTTCGTCTTATTGACTGTGTAGGCTATGTAGTGCCCGGCTCACTTGGATATATAGAAAACGGGCAGCCCCGTATGGTTAAAACTCCTTGGTATGATAGGGAAGTTCCCTTTAATCTTGCCGCAGAAGTGGGCACTAAAAAAGTTATTGAGGAACATTCGACAATAGGACTTGTAGTTTTAAGTGACGGTACTGCAACGGAGCTTGAGCGTGAAAATTACCTCGATGCAGAAGAACGTGTTATAAATGAGCTGAAAGATTTAGGTAAGCCGTTTCTTGTGCTTTTAAACAGTAAAAACCCCGAAAGTGAGCACTGCAAAAAACTTTCAATTGAGCTCAGTGAAAAATACGGAGTTTCTGTTTTGCCTGTTAATTGCCTGAAACTCGATAAAAACGGTATATCGGTTATTTTAAATGAGCTTTTACAGGAATTTCCCGTAAAACAGCTTCAAATTGAATTTCCTAAGTGGATTTCTGCCCTTGAAAAGGAACACGAAATAAGAAAAAGCCTCTATGAAAAAATAGCCACCTCAGCCGGAAGTATTAAAAAAATGCGTGACGCAAAGGCTTTCAGCAAGGTGATGGCAGAGGGAGACAATGTTTCCTCTTGCAGTGTTGATAAAATTGACCTCTCCTGCGGCAATGTGAAAGTAAAATTAGTTGTTGAGCCAAACCTGTTTTACAAGGTGCTGAGCGAAAAAACGGCTCTAAAAATTGAAAGTGAGCAAGAGCTTATGGAAATCCTGCTCACACTTACAAAAGAGAAAAAAGATTTTGACCGTTTTAAAACCGCACTCAATGAGGTTGAAACTTCAGGCTACGGAATTGTTATGCCGTCAATGGAGGAGTTAAGCCTTGAGGAGCCTGAAATAATGAGGCAGGGCGGCCGTTACGGCGTAAGACTTAAAGCTTCCGCGCCGTCTATTCACATGCTCAAAGCGAATATTACCACCGAGGTTGCACCTATTGTAGGCAGTGAAAGTCAATCAGAGGAGCTTATAATGTATCTTCTCAAAGAATTTGAAGAAGACCCGACAAAGATTTGGCAGTCCAATATTTTCGGTAAAAGCTTGCACAGCCTTGTAAACGAGGGCTTACACAATAAGCTTTATAAAATGCCGTCCGATGCGAGAATGAAGCTTCAGGAAACCCTTGAACGTGTAATAAATGAGGGCTGCAGCGGACTCATTTGCATTATTCTTTAAATTATGACTTTTCTGTGTGCCTTAACCTTATCCATTGCACCTTTTTCAAGGCGTGAAACCTGTGCTTGTGAAATACCTATTTCATTTGCAACCTCGGTTTGTGTCATACCGCGCATAAAACGCATAGAAAGAATATTTTTTTCCCTTTCGGGTAACTCCCTAAGGGATTTTTTTAACAGCATTTCATCAATCCAATCAATATCGCTGTTGTTATCGCCGATTTGATCCATAACGTAAATTGTGTCGCCTGCGTCGCTGTAAACGGGGTCATATAGGGAAATCGGATCAACTATTGCTTCAAGGGCAAGGACTACATTTTCTTTTTTAACACCCATTTCTTTTGCAATTTCTTCAACTGTCGGCTCTCTGCCTTTTTCGGCTATAATTCGCTCTTTAATTTGCATAGCCTTGTAAGCGGTATCACGGATTGAACGGCTTACCCTTACAGGGTTATAGTCACGAAGATAGCGTCTTATTTCACCTATAATCATAGGTACTGCATAGGTTGAAAAACGTACATTTTGATTTGTGTCGAAGTTGTCGATAGCCTTTATAAGACCGATACAGCCCACTTGAAAAAGGTCGTCGCTGTTTTCACCTCGGCTTGAAAAACGCTGAATGACAGAAAGTACAAGCCTTAGATTGCCGTTTATGAGTGTTTCTCTTGCTTCGCTGTCTCCATTATGACTTTTTATCAGAAGTTCGGTTTTTTCGCTTTCTTTTAAAAGCTTTAGCTTGCTTGTGTCAATACCGCAAATTTCAACTTTATTAAAATACAAAAAAATACCCCCGAATAATCTTTTGTTAAAAGTATTGTCAAAATTAGATAGTTTTAGTAATTGAAAAAGCTGTAATTATGTGGTAAAATACTCTTAATCAAAAACTGGAGGAAAGTTATGAAGTATCAAATAAGAAAATTAAGCATCAATGACGTTAAAACCTTTGAAAAGAATAAGCTTGAGGGCAGAAGTTATTTTATTGCCTATAAAAGCAGAAAACTCCTTGAAAAAACCGATACTTTAACTCGTCGGTATAACAGCGACGCAGTTCAGGTGCTCAGCGGAAAATGGGATTTTATCTATTACGAAAAGCTTTCCGAAATGCCGCTGAAATTTGACACAGATACACTCGAATTTAACAAGGTTACGGTCCCGTCAACGTGGGAGAGGACAGGTTATAAGGCTCCGCATTATATCAACAGCCGTTATGAATTTCCTCTGGCGCTTCCCAATGTGCCCGAGGAAATGGCTATGGGTATTTACAGAAAGAAATTTACTTTAAGCGAAAAGTGCGTCCATCCGATTATCACATTTTTAGGTGTCTGCTCTTCTCTTTCGCTTTATGTAAACGGACAGTTTGTCGGATACAGTGAGGGCAGTCACAACAGTGCAGAATTTGACCTTACGACCTTTACTCACAAGGGTGAAAATGAGCTTGTTGCAATCGTTTCTCAGTGGTGTAACGGCACTTACCTTGAATGTCAGGATATGTTTCGTGAATGTGGCATCTTCCGTGATGTTTACATAACCGAAAACCCGGAATGTTATATTTACGATTACCGTATTGATACAAAAAAATTCGGTGAAAAATATGCCCTCAGTGTTCATTTTGACCTTAAAGGCGAAGCTTTTGACGGCAAGAAAATCAAGTGTGAGCTTTATTATAAAAATGACCTTATCGGCAAAGGTGAGTGTATTGCCAAGCCGAGGGGCGGTATTGCATTTTCAAAAATTAAGGCGAAAGAATGGAATGCTGAAAAGCCTGAACTTTACACACTTTATGTCACACTTTCAGAGGGTGAAAATGATGTTCAGTGCATAAGAGCCGATGTGGGCTTCAGAACAGTTGTTGTCAGCGGTGAAAGATTCCTTTTCAACGGAAAGCTCATTAAATTTAAAGGTGTAAATCATCACGATACTCAAGAAAAAACAGGCTATGTTATGAGTGCCGAGGATTTGCTGAAAGATGTTAAGCTAATGAAAGAGTTTAACTGTAACGCAGTAAGAACCTCTCACTATCCGTCTGACCCGATGTTTATTGAGCTTTGTGATCAATACGGTCTTTATGTTATTGATGAAGCTGATATTGAAACTCACGGCACACAAACAACTCTTGATAATAAGTATACAAACAAACCTAACGTCATAAGTAACGGTAAGCTTTGGAGAGGTCATTACCTTGACAGAGTAAAGCGTATGTATCAGCGTGATAAAAATCACCCGTCAATTACCATGTGGAGCTTGGGAAATGAATCGGGCGGCTGGAAAAATCACGATAAATGCTATGACTATCTGAAAAGTGTCTGTGATATTCCTGTTCATTATGAGGGGGCAATTCGTACACCTCGAACAGCCTATGATGTTGTTTCGGAAATGTATCAGCACCCAAATAATGTAGCAAAGATAGGGCAAAATGACTTCCTTTCACGCTACAACGGAAAGCCGTATTTCCTTTGTGAATACTGTCACGCAATGGGTGTAGGACCCGGTTCGCTTGAAGATTACTGGAAAGCGATTTATTCAAGCGATAAGCTTATGGGCGGTTGTATCTGGGAATGGGCTGACCATGCCTTTTATGATGAAAGCGGTAAATATAAGTACAAGTATACCTACGGCGGTGACCACGGTGACAAATACCATGACGGAAACTTCTGTGTTGACGGTCTCTTTTACCCTGACAGAAGACCTCACACAGGTGCTTACGAAATGAAACAGGTCTACCGCCCGATAAGAAGTGAGAAATTAAGTGATAACCTCTATCATTTCAAAAACACCAATGCTTTTATTTCTTCCGACGAATATGACGTCACTTACGAAATCCTTTCAGAGGGCGCTTGTATTCAAAAGGGTAGATTGAAATTAAATCTCAAGGCAGGGGAGAGCAGAAATATTGTAATTGCTCACAAAAATGAGGGTAATAACTGCTTTATCAATTTTATTTACAAGGATAAAAAGGGAAATGAAATTGCAAAAGAACAGCACACTTTAAGTGAAAAAGCAGTTAAGCCTATCATTAAAACAGAGGGCGAAGTAAAGCTTTTCAGAGGCTACGGAGCCTGTGTTACCTTTGACGGCGGCAAGGTTTCCTTTGATAGCAACGGTCTTATGACAAGCTATATTGTTGACGGAAAGGAATATATTTCAAAGGGTAAGCAGATGCTTCCGCTGATTTACAGGGCACATCTTGACAATGACCGCAATATTGTAAACGGTTGGAAAAAACTCGGTTATGACAGGGTAAAATTTATTGCTCAAAAGTTAAAGTGTGAAGATGAAAAAAATTATATTGAGGTTGAGAGCGAGGGTTATCTCTATGTCGGTAATAAAAAGCTCTTTGCCCTTGAGGTAGAGCATAAGGTTTATCCTGACGGAACAATTAAAGCAGAGCTTGAAATTAAAAAGCTTACAGGTGACAGAACAAACCATGACTTGCCACGTTTCGGCGTAAATATTCCTTTTGATAAGTCCCTCAAAAATGTGAGATATTTTGCCTTAGGCGAAAAGGAGAATTTACCTGATTTTTCTGCTCAGTCAACTGTAGGAATATATACCTCAGTTGTCCGTGATATGACAGAGCCTTATATTAAGCCTCAGGATAACGGAAACCACACAAGGGCACGTTTTGTTGAGCTCAAGGACAGTGACGGAAACGGTGTAAGAATAAGCGCTTGCGAAAACTTCTTCTCATTTTCCGTAAGACCTTACACTGAGGAAAATTTACGCAGTGCTAAGCATCTTGAAGATTTGAAAATCGGTGATGTTACAAGCTTTTGTGTTGACGGATTTATGCGTGGTGCCGGCTCAAACAGCTGCGGTCCCGATGTTTTGCCGCAGTACAAATTTGACTTTAAAAAAGAGCTCGAGTTTTCTTTCTATATTCAGCCTTTAAAATAGTATAAAAATTTTCAGATAAAAGCAAAAACATTCAATAATTTTATTGAAATAATTATAATCTATGTGTTATAATTTCAAAGATGTGTAAAATCACACAAGTTTAAATTTACGGAGGAATTTATAATGAAACAGTTAAACATCGGTATCATCGGTGCCGGACGTATCGGTAAGGTACACATGCAATCAATTACATATAACGTGCCTTCTGCAAAGGTACTCGGCATTACAGATGTGTTTAAAGAGGGATTACAGGACCTTGCAGATAAGTACGGCATTGAAAAGGTATATGATGATTATAAAGAAATGCTCGCTGACAAGGATATTGACGCAGTTCTTGTTTGTTCATCAACAGATACTCACGCTGATATTTCAATTGAAGCCGCAAGAGCAGGAAAGCACATTTTCTGCGAAAAGCCTGTTGACCTTACACCCGAAAAGGTAAAAGCTGTTATTGATGAAGTAGCTAAGGCAGGCGTTAAGCTTCAGGTAGGCTTCAACAGACGTTTTGACCACAACTTTGCTCACGTTCGTTCACTTATCAATGAGGGTAAGGTCGGTGACCTTGAGCTTATCAAAATTACTTCACGTGACCCTGAGCCTCCTCCGGCAGAATATGCAGCAGTATCAGGCGGTATGTTCCTTGATATGACAATTCACGATTTTGATATGGCTCGTTTCCTTGCAGGCAGTGATGTTACAGAGGTTTATGTCAATGCGGCTTGTCTTGTTGACCCTGCAATCGGTCAGGCAGGTGACGTTGACACAGCCATTATCAACCTCAAGTTTGAAAACGGCGCTCTGGGTGTAATTGACAACAGCCGCCGTGCAGCTTACGGTTACGATCAGAGAATTGAAGTATTCGGCTCAAAGGGCGCCGCTATGGCTGCTAATGATACTCCCACAAATGTTACTATTATGAATAAAGATGGCGTTACAACAGACAAGCCTCTCTATTTCTTCCTTGAAAGATATATGCAGTCTTTCCGTGACGAGATGATTCAGTTTGTTGACGCTGTTCAAAACGATAAGCCCACTCCCACAACAGGTCTTGACGGCCTCAACTCAATTCTTGTTGCGCTTGCAGCTAAGAAGTCAGTAGCAGAGGGCAGAGCTGTAAAAATCAGCGAAATCGGCTGATTTATTTAAGGAATACGGAATAAGGGATAGGGGATAAGAAAATTCTCTAACCCTTACCCTCTTACCCTAATCCCTATTTCAAAGGAGGAAAATTTTATGCGTTTAACAATGGCTCAGGCTCTCGTTAAGTTCCTCGATAACCAATATGTCAGTTTTGACGGCAAGGAGACAAAGTTTGTTGACGGAATTTTCGGTATTTTCGGTCACGGCTGTGTTGTAGGTATCGGTCAGGCACTTGAGCAGGGCGGACATTCACTTACATATTATCAAGGACATAATGAGCAAGGTATGGCTCATTCGGCAATAGCTTTTGCAAAGCAGAACAATCGCCGTAAAATTATTGCCTGTACTTCATCAATCGGTCCCGGTGCACTTAATATGGTTACAGCCTGCGGTACTGCAACGGCAAACAGAATCCCTCTGCTTTGCCTTCCCGGTGATACTTTCGCTTGCCGTCAGCCTGATCCGGTGCTTCAACAAATTGAACAGTATGACAGCTGTGCAATTACAGCAAACGATGCTTTTAAGCCCGTCTGCAAGTATTGGGACAGAATTAACCGTCCGGAGCAGCTTATGACAGCTTGCATCAATGCAATGCGTGTGCTTACCGACGCGGCAGATACCGGTGCGGTTTGCCTTGCAATGCCTCAGGACGTTGAGGGTGAAGCCTTTGACTATCCCGAGCACTTCCTCAAAAAACGCGTTTGGTATATGGACAGACGTGTACCCTCAGAGCGTGAAATAGAAGCCGCCGTTGAGCTTATTAAAAAGGCAGAGAAGCCTATGATTATCGTAGGCGGCGGTGTTACATACAGTGAAAGCTATAAGTCAGTGCTTGCTATGGCTGAAAAGTATAACATTCCCATTGGTGAAACACAGGCAGGCAAAGGACAAATTCCTTTTGACCATCCTTTAAATATGGGCGGTTGCGGTGTTACAGGTACAGGCTCTGCAAATGCAATTGCAAAACAGGCAGACCTTGTTATCGCAGTAGGTACAAGGCTTACCGACTTTACAACCTGTTCAAAATGGGGCTTCCAAAATCCCGATGTTAAAATGCTTTCAATCAATGTCTGCTCATTTGATGCTTTTAAAATGGACAGCGTAGCAGTTGTTGCCGATGCAAAAGAAGCTTGTGAGGCTATTACCGCAAAGCTTGACGGTTACACTTCAAAGTGGACAGACGAATACAAAAAGGCACAGGCTGATTTCTTCAGTGAAATTGATCGTTGCTATAACGAAAAGCGTTCCGACGGTATTCTTTCACAAAAGAGAGCACTTGGTATTATCAACGAAGTTGTAGCTGATGACAGTATTATTTTAGGCTCATCAGGTTCACTTCCCGGCTGTTTGCAGCGTATTTGGAAGAGCAAGGCTCCCTATACATATCACGTTGAATACGGCTTCTCCTGTATGGGTTATGAAATTTGCGGTGCACTCGGTGCAAAGCTTGCCGCTCCCGAAAGAGAAGTATATTCCATGGTTGGTGACGGCTCATTCCTTATGCTCCACAGTGAGCTTTACACAGCCGTACAGGAAAATAAAAAAATCAACATAATGCTCTTTGACAACAGCGGTTGGGGCTGTATTGAAAATCTTCAGAACGGACAAGGTACGGACACTTTCGGCACACGCTTTACAAGACGTACCGACAGCGGTTTCCTTGACGGCGAAGTAATTATTACAGACTACGCAAAAATTGCCGAGGGCTACGGTTGTAAGGCTTATCGCTGTACAACGGAAGAAGAGCTTTATGCCGCCCTTGAAGACAGTAAAAAGCAGACTGTTCCCACTCTTTTTGACATTAAGGTTGCTCATAAGAGTATGACTGAGGGATATGATTCCTGGTGGCGTGTAGGTGTTGCAGAAGTCAGCGAGAGCCAAAGAGTTCACGAGTGCTATGAAGATATGAAAGCAAATATCAAAAAGGCACGTTTATATTAAAGTTAAAGGAGAAATTAAAAATGCTTAACAAAGAAAAAGTTTACCTTGCCTGTGCGCCTATTGCTTGGACAAATGATGATATGCCTGACCTTGGCAGTGAAAACACCTTTGAGCAGTGTGTAAGCGAAATGGCACTTGCCGGCTTTACAGGCAGTGAAATCGGTAACAAATATCCTAAAGATGTTGAAACTCTCAAGCATAAGCTTGATGTAAGAGGTATGAGAATTTGCAACGCATGGTTCTCCTCACTTCTTCTTTCAGAGGGATATGACGCAACAATTGAAGCTTTTATTAAGCACAGAGATTTTCTTCACGCTTTAGGCGCAAAGGTTATCGGTGCTTCCGAGCAGGGTAACAGTATTCAGGGTAAGGATTTGAGCATCTTCGGCGCAAAGCCTGTTTACACAGAGGAACAGTGGGCACTTATTGCAAAGGGCTTTAACAAAATGGGCGAGCTTGCAAGGGAAAAAGATATGTACTTTACTGTTCATCATCACATGGGTACAGGCGTGCAGACAGCCGAAGAAATCGACAAGCTTATGGAGCTTACTGACCCCAACCTTGTTTATCTTCTTTTTGATACAGGTCATCTTTCATTCAGCGGTGAGGACGTTTTAGGTGTGCTTAAAAAGTACGTTCACAGAGTTAAGCACGTTCACCTTAAGAGTATTCGTCAAAGTGTTATTGACGAAGCTAAGGTTAAGGGTATGAGCTTCCTTGACTGTGTAAGAGCAGGTTCATTTACCGTTCCCGGTGACGGTGACTTTGATTTCACACCTGTTTTTGATATTCTTGATGAAGCGGGCTATGAAGGCTGGGTTGTTGTTGAAGCC
Organism: Acutalibacteraceae bacterium; assembly: GCA_051880695.1. GTDB lineage: Bacteria > Bacillota > Clostridia > Oscillospirales > Acutalibacteraceae > UBA6857. The sequence continues at coordinate 23,224 of JBJEOK010000028.1, forward strand.
GAACAGGACCCTGCAATTGCAAACCCCTACGAGTATGCTGTACTTGCAAGAAATTACATTCGTGAAAAAACAGGCTTATAATTTTTAATAAATGCTATCTGTCAACATAACTGATATAGTCTTTATATCAGTTATGTTGTAGAATTTTATGGGTGGAGAAAATATGAAAAGTTTAAGTTTTTATCATCTTACCGACTTGCATTATTACGCAAACTCAGTTATCGGCTCAAGCGGTAAGATTTATGAAAGAAAAGCAAAAATTGACCAAAAATGTATGAATGAAAGTGAAGCTATTATTGACTCTGCTTTCAAAAATTTGCTTGATGATAAGGACACCGATATTGTTCTTATTTCAGGTGACCTCACTTTTGACGGTGAAAAGCAAAGCCACGACAGTCTTGTGGAAAAGCTTACTGCATTAAAGAAAGGCGGCAAACGTGTTTTCATAACCTTTGCCACCCATGATTTTTATATGCACGCAAGAAAGTATACCGATGAGCAAGGTGTTACAGAGCTTCCTAAGTACACCCGTGCCCAGCTCAGAGCACTTTATAACGACTTCGGTTACAGCGACGCCATTGCCGAACACGAAAACAGCTATTCCTACTGCGTTCAGCTTTCTGATGATGTGAGACTTCTTTGTTTAAATGATGACGGTGATTTTGACGAATTCTGCGGTTATTATAATGACCTTCTTTTTTGGATAAAGGAACAGGTTGAAAAAGCCCATAAAGACGGCTGTGAAATTTTCGCTATGACCCATCATCCCGTAATTGACCCGTCACCGATTTATCCCTTGTTTTCACATAAGGCAATGCTCGGCGGTTATGAGACTACAACACCTTACCTTGCTGACCTTGGAATTAAGTATATCTTTGTCGGTCACACTCACGTTCACGACGTTGACTATCTTGACAGCAAAAAGGGTAACAGAATTTATCAAATTAACACCGCGTCTCTTATTGCATATCCTTTGGCTTACAGAAAATGTGAGTTTTCCGATGAGGGTATGGACGTAAAAACCTTGCAAGTTAAGGAAATTGATTTTGACCTTGGCGGCAAAGATGTTATCGAATACGCAAAGGAACACTTCCTTTATATGGTTACGAGCATTTTTGACAGCCTTGAAAATGATTTTGACACTTTCCTCGACTTATCTGACGGCTTCAGCGGTAACAGAGAGAAGCTTACAAAATTTAAACCGATTTTGCAAAAATTAGGTAAAATAGTAAACGGTATGACCTTTGGTAAAATTTGTAAGTTGTTCGGGCTTAAAAAGTGCGTTGATCCCTCAATTGCCGATGCAAACTTTGTTGAATTTATCTGTGAGGCTATTTTAAATATGTACGGCGGAACAGAGCACTATTCACCTGATACTCCCCAGTATAAAGCATTTATTCCTCTTTGTAAGCGGCTTGGCAAGGTTATCAAGCTCAAAGACCATGCAGGCAATCCCGTTGATTTAGGCGACCTTATGGCAGGTGTCATCTATGACGGAGAAATTGATGACTGGAATTGCTTGCTTAAATAAAAAACACGGACAGTTTTTTTAAGCTGTCCGTTAATTTTTTTTGTTTTTGTCTTATTTTTCCCACTTCATAATTGTTTTACCGAAAGCCTTTTGAGTATCAAGGTCAAAGGCCTCCATCATATCTTTAATGTTTCTTACGGGTTTAACAAAGCTTACCATTCTTGAAAGGTGTTCAACAATGTCGGGGTATTGCTTGTACATATCAACCGTCTTTTTAAAGTCGGCAGCTCCGCTTCTTGATGAGCCAAACATACGCAGACCTTTTTCAAGAATCATTCTTGTGTTAATGGGAACGGGGTATTCACTTACACCCAAAATTGAAATTGTACCCTCGGGGTTGATGTAGTCGATAATTTGGTTTATGGCAATTTGCGAGCCGTTTCCGCCTACACATTCAAAAGCGTGATCGATTTTAAGATTATCGGGAATATCCGTTGTAAGGAAGGTTTCGTCAACAAAGGTAAAGTCGGCAAGCTTTTTGGGAACAACACCGAAAACATAAATTTTGCTTTCGGGGAAGAATTTTTTAAGAAAAAGACTGACCATATAGCTGAGATTGCCGTCACCCCACACACCGATAACGTCACGCTTTGAGTGGGCAATTTTATCAAAGCGGGTAATCGCATGAACACCAACGGAAACAATTTCCGTAAAAGAGGCTACTTTCGGGTCAACGTCATCGGGCAAAAGTACAAGTCTGTCAGCAGGCATTTGCACATATTCCTGCATAAAGCCGTCAAAACCGCTTGCACGGAATTTGCTTGAACGAAGGTAGTTTTCTGCAATGATGTCGTTGTCCTCGGTGGGTGTGTTAGGCACCATAACAACCTTATCTCCGGGTTTAAAGGAGCCGTCGGGAGCGTGAACAACCTCACCTACTGCCTCGTGAATAAGTGCCATAGGAAGCTTTTGCTTTAAAACCTTAGCGTCACGGTTGCCTTGAAAATATCTCTGGTCGGCGTTACAAATTGAAAGGTAGGTAGGTCTGACAATTACATCATTGCTGAAAATGTCAATTTCGGAAAATTCAATTTCAATTTTTCTTGGTTGAGTAAGACGAAAAACTGTATTAAGCATTTATATTACCTCTTATTTTTCTTCTTCATCCAAAAGAGCTTTTGCAACTCTTAAATCATAGGGATAAGTAATTTTAATATTATGAACTTCACCGTCAATTAAATGAACGGGATAGCCTTTCATACTGAAAATTTTGCAGGCGTCGGTAAGAATGTTTTTTTCCTGCTCGGTAAGGCTGTAATAAAGCTCCTTGAGAAGTTTTGCTTTAAAGGTTTGAGGAGTTTGTCCCTGATAGAGCTTGCTTCTGTCGGGGATAGAGCTGATAACGGCACCGTCTTGGCTTTCAACGATTGTGTCTGTTGCGGGAACAACAGTATCTGTTGCGCCGTATTTTAAAGCGGCGTCAATATTTTCCTCAATAATCCTTGCCGAAACAAAGGGACGAACTGCATCGTGAGTTACGATAACGGTATCGTCATCAAGGCCGTCTGTCTCTTCAATGTGCTTAATGGCGTTCATAATTGTTTCATTTCTCGTACTGCCGCCTTTAAGGACAATAACTTTATCGTTTTCGGGAAGGTACTTTGCAAGAAGCTCCTTTGTATAGCTTACCCATTGATCGGGACAAAGGATAAGTACCTTTTTAAAATTGTGATTTACAAAAAACTTTTCAACAGTATGCACAATGATAGGTTTATCTTTGATTTTGAGATATTGCTTAGGCTTTTCCATATTGCCCATTCTGCTGCCGATACCGCCGGCGGCAATAACTGCGTATGTCATTATTTTTCACCTCTTGGTTATTTTAGGAGGGCGTTATGCCGACCTCAATTTATTATATTATACTTAATATCATTTTTTTGTCAATGGGTCGATAACTGCACTATTAGGTCAAAAGTTGACAAAACTTACAAGCAGTAGTATAATGAGACGAAATATAATAAATTAAAGGAATGATATTATATTATGAATCAGTATTTTCTCGATGAAGTCAGATGTATAAGCACTGATTTAATCAAAAAGAAAATCAATCCGAGATTTTATTGCGGTAATGAAATAAATATCATTGGTGATGAAAGCGGACTTAGTGCATATCTTACCGCTTTTAATATGAGCGTGATTACTGCCGATGATAACGGAAAAATAAATGTTATCAGTGAGGGTAAGCTTCGTAACAGTGACCTTTATGATGAAATCACTTCGGAATACGGTCATAAGGGCTGTATGGAAATTATTGACAGCCACGAGACTTATTTGAAAATAACCGACAGCAAAAGAATAAAGCGTTTTTATTATATTGCAAATCTTCAGCTTGAGGAATATAAGGACGCTGCTTTTGTAGAAAGTAAGCTTGAGAGTCTGAAAAACTGGCTTGAGTATTCCGTAAAAAACAACGGACGTTTCATTTTTGTGCCTATATTTAATTTTTCAAAACCTTTTCCAAATGGAATTGCTGCCTGCTCCGAACGTGAACTTGAAGCAATTGCAGAGTATGACAGCAGCTTTTATCAGGGAAAAATTCTTTTACAAATGGAAGAAATTTGCCGAAGCTTTTTTAAGGGCAAGAAGAATTATATCAAAGTTGCGCGCTTTGACAATATTTTCGGACCCCTTGTAAAAGACACAACAAACCTCGGTCTTGAAAGCATCATTGATGAACTTATCAATAAAAATAAAATCACATTTAAGGCATCCGACGGTGTGACTAATCATACGGGCTGTTATATTAAACAGGCAGTTACGGGTGTATTTTATGTTGACTATATGGGCAAGGTCGGTAACATTTACAATATGGCTAATTACCGCTTTACGCTTCACGACATTAAAAATCATCTTTTAAAAAAGTTCCGTTTGAAAAATCCGGAGGTTTCTTTTGTAAATGATACAGACGGACTTCCCAAAGAAAATGATTATGACTGTCTCGGAAATATTAAAATTAAAAATCTCGGCTGGGCTTTGATAACTCCCCTTGAGGAAGCGGTTTACAGAACAGCTCTTGCAAGGGCAGGGGAGGAATACCGTGCAGATTTTTACGTTTCGGTTTATCAAGGTAAGCTTGAGCGAATCAAGCAAATCGAAATGGATATTATGGAAGAAATTGACCGTATTTGTAAGGAAAACGATATAACCTATTTCCTTGTAGGCGGCACACTTTTAGGTGCAATCAGACATCAAGGCTTTATTCCCTGGGATGATGACATTGACATCGGTATGCTTCGTGAGGATTATGATAAATTCAGGAAGGTATGTCCTGCATCTCTTAAAAGTCATTTGAGCTATCAATCACATCTTGAGGAGACAACCTCACACTATATTTTCGATAAGGTCCGTTTAAAGGATACCTATTTTAATACAAAGTTCTCTAACAGGTTTGATGATATTCAAAACGGCATTTTCATTGACGTGCTTGTTTTTGATAAAACAGGTAACACACCGAAAAGTCAAAAAGCACATATCAAGCTTATTAAAATTTTCCGCAGACTTATAAATGTTCGCTGGGTAAATGTTGCAAGAAAGGGAATACATTACAGAGCTTCAAAGCTGTTCCTGCCTCTTATGCGTCTTGTACCTTATAAGCTTTATCATAAATTGCTTGATAAGTCGCTTACTCTTTACGATAAAAGCAAAAAGAGCAAGTATCTTATTGACGGTGTAGGTCTTAATCTTGATAAAGGTGCTTTTCCTGCCGAATGGTTCGGCGATTTTATTGACGTTAAGTATGAGCATATGACATTTAAGGCGCCCATCGGCTATGATAACTACCTCAGGATGTGGTACGGCGACCGTTATATGGAGCTTTTGCCTCTTTCAGCAAGGTTTTCAGGTCATAAGCTTCTTCGTCTTGACTTGGGTAAATATATTTTACCTGAAACAGAAACTATGAAAGCTCACGAAAATAATCTTCTCGGTGAGCTTTATGAGGACACAATTTAATATTCTGAGCATAGGCTTGCGGTAAAAACTTTCCGCTGTCTATGCTCTGACTTTTATATTTTAAATTTATTTCTTGACATAAGTTCTAAAAAATAGTATTATATGCTATAATACTTTTATTATGGGTATTTATTGATTATTTTTAAATTTAACTGTAAAGCAGACGGCTTTACAGTTACGGAATATAAAATTTACTAAAAAATTTACAAAATGAAGAAAAGGAGTGTTTACTTAACAGTAATGAGTGAAAACAAACAAAACAATTTGAAGCAGCCTAAAAAAACACAACAGAAAAGTGCTTCGCAAAAAAATCAACCAAACAAAAACAACAGGAAAAAATCAGCGCCTGATGAGGGTAAGAAAAAAGTAATCAACGCCCTTGCAGGCAGAGGTGTTCAAAATAAAAAGACGGAAAATACAGTTAAAAAAACAGAGGAATCCCTAAAACAACCTAAAAAGACCCAGAATAAACAAAGCAAAAAGGCTGCTCAAACTGCACAAAACGAAAAAAAGAGTAAAGCTGACTCAAAAAAGAAAACAAAGGCATTACCTATAAAAATTTCATTTTTGGGCGGACTAAATGAGGTCGGTAAAAACATAACCGTTTTTGAATATAAGGAGGATATTATTATTGTTGACTGCGGACTTGCTTTTCCCGACGAGGATATGCCCGGAGTTGACCTTGTTATTCCTGATTTTACTTACCTTGAAAAAAATGTACACAGAATTAAAGGCGTTTGCATTACTCACGGTCACGAAGATCACATAGGCTCTTTGGCTTATTTGCTGAAAAAAATGAATTTGCCTATTTACAGCACAAGGCTTACAAACGGTTTGATTGAAGGTAAGCTGAAAGAGCACGGACTTTTAAACAGTGCAAAGCTCAATGTTGTAAAAGCGGGTGACTGCGTAAATTTAGGTGAGTTTAATGTTGAGTTTATCCACGTTAACCATTCAATTCCCGATGCGGTAGGTCTTGCAATTAAATGTGAGGGCGGAACAATTGTCCACACAGGTGACTTTAAATTTGACACCACACCTATTGACGGTGAAATGATTGACATTGCAAGGTTCAGTGAGCTTGGTAAAGAGGGCGTGCTTTGTATGATGGCCGACTCAACAAATGCAGAGCGTCCGGGTTATACCGAAAGCGAAAGTAAGGTTGGCGGTTCTTTTGAGCTTCTTTTCAGAAAAGCCGGAAAGAGACGTATAATAGTTGCAACCTTTGCTTCAAATATACACCGTGTTCAGCAAATTATCAATGTGGCAAAACAGCTTGGCAGAAAGGTTGCCCTTTCAGGCAGAAGCCTTGAAAACGTTGTTGCCGTAGCTTCTGAACTGGGTTACCTAAAAGTGCCGGAGGGCATTTTAATAAAGCTTGATATGCTCAGGCAATACAGCGACCATGAGGTTGTGCTCATTACAACAGGCAGTCAGGGTGAACCTATGTCTGCCCTTTCAAGAATGGCATTTTCCGACCACAGACAGGTTGCAGTCGGCCCTAATGATTATGTTATCATTTCAGCCACACCCATTCCCGGAAACGAAAAAACCGTAAGCAGAGTTGTAAATGAGCTTATGAAATTAGGTGCTGAGGTTGTATATGAAAAGATGTATGACGTTCACGTTTCGGGTCATGCTTGCCGTGAAGAGCTTAAACTTATGCTTGGTATTGTAAAGCCAAAGTATTTTATTCCCGTTCACGGTGAACAAAAGCATCTTTTAAAACATTCCGAGCTTGCACAGTCAATGGGAATAAATAAAAAGAATATCATCATTGCGGATAACGGCTGTCAGCTTGAAGTGTGCGACAAGCATATTAAAAAGATAGCCACTGTTCCGGCAGACAGAATTTTTGTTGACGGCACCGGTGTAGGTGATGTAGGTCAGGTTGTGCTCAAAGACAGAAAACACCTTGCCGAGGACGGAATTATCATTGTTGTGGCAACAATAGATTCCGTATCCGGTGACCTTGTTTCCGGACCCGATGTGGTGTCACGCGGTTTTGTATTTGTTAAAGAGGCTGAAGACCTTATTGATGAAGCTAAAAACACCGCTTACGATACAATAATGCGTTGCTTTGACAGAAAAATTTATGATTGGAGTATGATAAAAAATAGGGTGCGTGATGACGTTTCACGTCTTATGTATGAAAGAACTAAGCGCAGTCCTATGGTTTTACCTATACTAATGGAGATCTAAAATGAAAAAGCTTTGGAAAATTTTCAGTTTTTCTCTGCCTATTGCCCTGTTAGGGTATATACTTTGTATAGTGACATTCATTATGTTCAATAAGTACATTGCTGTAAGCGGGTTTGTTTTAATAACAGGTATGCTTATTGCAAACTTTGTTTACTATAAAAAGAAAAGGGAAAAGCTATTGGCACAAGTTCAAGCCGTTTCAGAGGAGCTTGATTTTGAACAGGGCAAGGTTTTTGATAAGCTCAGCGTTCCCTGTTGTGTTGTTGAGGAAAACGGCAAGCTTGTCTGGTTAAATGACAGCTTTAAAAATTACTTTGAAATTACCGAAGACAGTGTCATAAGCTCAATAGGTGAAATTGTCAACAAGGAAAATATTGACAAGCTTCTTATGGGCTGCGGTTACCGTATAAGAATCGGTAACAAATATTTTGCCGTATATTCCGGTGAAATTTATGCTGTTGATGAGTATCTTTATTTGCTTTATTTTTTTGATGAAACTAAGCTTAGGCTTATTGAAAAAGAGTACTTTGAGTCAAAGCCTTCAATTATGCTGTGTGTAATTGATAACACCGAAGAAATCTACAAAAATTTCAAAGACAGCGAATGTACTGCTATTATAGGTGCTATTGAGCAAATGATAGAGGACTGGGTAACCTCATACGGAGGTCTTTGCCGTAAGTATGCAGGCGATCGTGTACTGATTTTTATTGAAGAACGCGGCCTTCAAAAAATGCTCACCGATAAATTCAGCTTGCTTGACAAGGTAAGAGAGTATACTTACGACGGCAGAAACGTTGACGTTACACTTTCTATCGGTGTCGGCAAAGAGGATGCTCTTTTAGACTCTCATAATGCTGCAAAACAAGCTCTTGATATGGCTCAGAGCCGCGGCGGTGACCAAGTTGCCATCAAGCATGAGGTTCAATATAAATTTTACGGCGGTGTTTCAGCGGGTCACGAAAAGAAAAACAAGGCAAAAAGCCGACTTATTGCAAAATCAATTGCTGAAATTATAAAAGAAAGTGATAATGTGCTCATTATGGGTCACAGGTTTTCTGATTTCGATGCTTTCGGCAGTGCAGTGGGTGTACATGCAATTGCGTCATATTTCGGCAAAAGCTCAAATATTATTTTGAATAAAAAAACATCACTTGCATTACCCCTTGTTGAACGCTTTGAAAAAGAAAAAGCCGGAGTTGTTATTGCGCCTGAAAAGGCTTTTGAACATTTGAGAGAAAACACTCTTGTTGTGGTTGTTGATACCCATAAACGTGAGGTTACGGAATTTCCTGAGCTTATTGATAAAGCAGGAAAAATTATGGTTATTGACCATCACAGAAAAAGTGTTGATTTTATTGAAAATACTGTTATGTTTTATCACATGCCTAACTCATCTTCAACAGGTGAAATGGTGGCAGAGCTTGTGCAGTATATTGATACCAAGCCCATTATAAGTCCCTTTGATGCTCTGGCGCTTCTTTCGGGTATTATGCTTGACACAAGAAACTTTATAGTGCGCACAGGTGTAAGAACCTTTGAGGCGGCAGCTTATCTTCGCTCAAGAGGTGCAAATACCGTTGAAAGTAAAAAGCTGTTTTCTAATGATATGGAAATTTTCCGTCACAGAAACACAATTATTGACAATGCCGAGGAATATAGATCCTGCGCTATATCTTTTCCTGAGGGTAATATACCGAACATACGTCTTGTGACAAGTCAGGCGGCTGATGAAATGCTTAACATTGAGGGTGTAAAAGCCTCTTTTGTGCTTTACATAAGCGGTGACTGTGTAAATATTTCCGCAAGAAGCTACGGAGAAATAAATGTGCAGTTAATTATGGAGGATCTCGGCGGCGGCGGACATCAGACTATGTCTGCATGTCAAATTTATGACTGTACACTTGAGCAAGCTAAGGCTATGCTTAAAAATTCAATTGACAATTATTATGAACAAAATCAGTAACGGAGGTAACAATTATGAAGGTTGTTTTAAAACAGGATGTTAAAGGCTTAGGTAAAAAAGGTGAGCTTGTTAACACTTCCGACGGATACGCAAGAAACTTTCTTTTTCCGAAAGGACTTGCCACAGAGGCAAACGCTCAGAGCTTAACAGAGCTTAAAAACCGTGAACAGGCCGCTAAGTACAAAATTGAAACAGAAACTGCCGCCGCAAAAAAGGCCGCAGAGGAAATCAGCGGTAAAACAATTAAAATTAAGGCTAAAGCCGGTCAGAACGGCAAGCTTTTCGGCTCGGTAACAAGTAAAGAAATTTCCAAAAAGGTTAAGGAAGAATTTAAAATTGACGTTGACAAGCGTAAGATTATTGTTGACGATATTAAGCAATTCGGTACCTATGAATTTGAAGTTAAGCTTTATCAGGGCATTTCCGCAAAGCTTTTTGTACAAGTAGGTGAATAAAAAATTACGGGGTGAAAAATGATGGACAAGGTAAGTTCGTTTAATTCTTTTGACGATATAAATATGCCTTATTCTCTTGACGCTGAGCAAGCTGTACTCGGCTCTATTCTTATTGACCCGTCATGTATAAGTCAGGTTCTTATTTTAATTAAGCCGGACTACTTTTATCTTCCTCAGCACAGAACAATTTTCACCATAATGCAGGAAATTGATGCTTTGGGCGGTAAAATTGACCCGCTTATTGTTCTTGAAAAGCTTAAAAATGAAAACGTCTATGACGATGCAAACGGAAAACAGTATCTTTTACAGTTATCTCAAATCGTGCCGTCGACGGAAAATATTGAAGCTTACTGTAAAATTGTCCGTGAAAAATATTATATACGTTCACTTATTAACGTCTCAAAGTCGATTATTGAGGAAGCGTCTTCCTCTACTGAGCAGGCTGATGTTTTACTTGAGGATGCCGAACAGAAAATCTACGATATCCGTCAAGGCAGAGTAACAAAAGGACCTACAAAAATCGGTGATATTATTGTCAACGAGGTTTATGATAAGCTTCAAAAATTAAGCTCGGCCGATAAAGATAAATATAAAGGCTACACAACAGGTTTTGTTGACCTTGATAAAGCCATCACAGGTCTTAATAAGTCAGACCTTTTAATTATAGGTGCGCGTCCTGCTATGGGTAAAACAAGTCTCGCGCTTAATCTTGCAAGGAACACCGCAATGATGGGTCACAAAAAGGTGCTTTTCTTCTCGCTTGAAATGACAAAAGAACAGCTTGCACAGAGAGTTCTTGCCACCGAAGCGAGGGTTGAAAGCACAAAGATGCGTACAGGCAACATTACAACCGAAGAATGGGCAAAGCTTGCTACTGCAACGGCTCTTTTAAGCGGTTGCGAGCTTTATTTTGACGATACATCAAACCTTACCGTGTCTGAAATGAAGTCAAGAATCAGGCGGCTGAAAAATGTTGATGCCGTTTTTGTCGATTATCTTCAGCTTATGAAAAGCGGTTCGAGAGTTGAAAGCCGTGTTCAGGAGGTTTCGGAAATAACACGTAACCTTAAGCTTATGGCAAAGGATTTGAATATCCCCGTTGTTGTTTTGGCTCAGCTTGCAAGAAGCACTGAGGGCAGGGGAAAGTCTCACAGACCTCAGCTTTCAGACCTTCGTGAATCGGGTTCAATTGAACAGGATGCCGATATAGTTATTATGCTTTACAGAGATGAATACTACGCTACCGAAAAAGACGGTGATGCTTACGAAGAAAAACCGCCTGTAAACGAGGCTGAATTTATCATAGCCAAAAACAGACACGGCCCGACAGATACAATAAAGGTTGCCTGGAACGGTGACTACACACTGTTCACAAATTTGGAGAAAATCAGAAATGATATGTAAAGTAAAGTCCACCGTTGAGAAGTATTCTTTACTGCCTGAAAATGTAAAAACTGTTGCAGTTGCTCTTTCCGGCGGTGCAGATTCGGTTTGTCTTTTAAATATTTTAAGTATTTTAAAGGATGACTATGATATAATCCTCAAAGCAGTTCACGTTAACCATAACATTCGCGGACTTGAAGCCAAAAGAGATGAGGACTTTGTCCGAAATCTTTGCAAAAACCTCGGTGTTGAGCTTACTGTTTTCAGCGTTGACGTGCCGAAGCTCTCAAAAGAGCAAGGGCTTAGTCTTGAGCAGTGTGGAAGAAATGTCCGTTATGAGTGCTTTGATAAGGTCGGTTGTGATGCTGTTGCAGTTGCGCATACCCTTTCAGACAGCATTGAAACATTGATTTTTAATCTTGCACGAGGTACGGGAAAAAAAGGTCTTTGCGGTATAACTGCCAAAAGGGAGCCTAATATTATAAGACCCCTTATTGAATGTACAAGAGCCGATGTTGAGAATTTTTGCAATAAAAACGGTCTTTCTTACATTAACGACTCCACAAACGCTTCCGATGATTACACAAGAAACTTTATAAGGCATAATCTCGTGCCTTGTTTCGGTAAGATTAACGGCGGCTTTGAAAAAGCATTTTTACGCACAATGGAAAGCTTAAAGGCTGAGGATGATTTTATTGAAACGTCGGCTAAGGAGCTTTTAAGCCGAAGCAGAAACGGTGAGGGTTACAGTGCAGCTGTTCTTTCGTCATCTCACGAGGCGGTGCTTAAAAGAAGCATTTTGATGCTTTTAAAGCAGTATATGAGTAAACCTCCCGAAAGCAAGCACATTGACCTTTGCTTTGATATTATAAAAAGCGGTAAGGGTAAAATTGCAATAGGAAAAGACTTGTATATTTCAATTGTTGGTGATATAATTATATTTCAAAAAAAAACCACGTCAAATAAAATTGATAAGGTTTATTTTGAAAATAACTGTGCCGAAACTTCTTTGGGTAAGTTTTCCCTTGTTAAAACCGACAAAATAACCGAAAATACTTTTGACAAAGATAAAATTGAAAGCGAAATCTATGCTTCGTCAAGGCTTGAAGGTGATAGCTTCACTTTGAGCAGGAGAAAGGTTACCAAAAGCCTGAAAAAGCTTTTTAATGAGCTTAAAATTCCGCAGGAAATAAGGGAGAGTATTGCTGTTATACACGACGGAAATAACGTTCTTTGGATTGACGGCATAGGAGTTAATTTAAAATATATCCCCGATAAAGACAGTAAAAATATTATTATAATAAAAAAGGACGGGTAAAATATGCTTAATGATATTAAAGAAGTTCTTTTGGATGAAAAAGAGCTAGACCGCATAGTCAGTGAAATTGCCGAAAAAATTAACCGTGATTACAAAGGTAAAAATTTACTTCTGGTCTGTATTCTTAAAGGTTCTGTTTGCTTTATGTCTGACCTAATGAAGAAAATTACCATACCTTGTCAGATTGATTTTATGGTTGCAAAAAGCTATTACTCAGGTACTCAGTCGCAAGGCGAGATTAAAATTTGCAAAGACCTTGATATTATAGATGTCAGCTCCTATGACGTGCTTGTTGTTGAAGATATTTTTGACAGCGGAAGAACACTTGACAGATTGATGAAATATCTTGAGCTTAAAAATCCCGTAAGCCTTTATTGCTGTTCACTTCTTGATAAGCCCGAAAGGAGAGATCCGGCAGTAAAGCTTCAGCTTAAATATACAGGTGCGGTTGTGCCTGACAAGTTTGTTGTGGGATACGGACTTGATTATGATGAAAAATACCGCAATTTGCCCTTTGTAGGTGTTTTAAAAGAAGAGGTTTATGCTTAAAGGAGTGATTTAGTATTGGATAACAAAGATAAGAAACCGCAGAAATTTTCCGCAAGCTCTTTGGGTAATCTGATTTATATTATATTACCTGTTTTGCTTATTTTTTCACTTGCATTTTTTATGGGTGACGGAAATAAGAAAGTTGAAAAGCCGAAATATTATCAGATAGTTGAGCTTTTCAGAACAGGTGAGATTGCCGAGTTTGAGCTTAATTTAAGCAGCGGTGTATTATATTACAAAACCGAAGAAGCAATAGAAAAAAATGCAAATGCTCAGGCTGAAAAGTATGTTGTCCCTAATGTAGACGTATTTTTAAATGATGTGCATGAATATGTTACACAATATAACCTTGACAACCCTGAAAGCCCTATAAAATATGATTATAAAAGAGGTTCAAACGGTTCACTTTGGGCAAGTATGATGCCGATAATGGTTTTGAGCCTTATTACTGTCGGTGCAGTGTTCTTTATGTATAAAAAGACAGGGCAGAGCATTGCTAACGAAAACAACCGTACTCTTTCTTTCGGTAAGGCGAGAGTTAAGCTTGGAAAAGACTCTAAAAGGAAAGTGACATTCAATGATGTTGCAGGTGCCGACGAAGAAAAAGCGGAGCTTGAAGAAATTGTTGAATTTTTACGTTCACCTGAGCGCTTCAGTGAGCTTGGTGCAAGGATTCCTAAGGGCGTACTTCTTGTGGGCCCTCCGGGTACGGGTAAAACACTTCTTGCAAAGGCAGTTGCCGGTGAGGCAGGAGTGCCTTTCTTCTCAATTTCAGGTTCGGACTTTGTTGAAATGTATGTCGGTGTCGGTGCTTCAAGAGTCAGAGACCTTTTTGGGCAAGCTAAAAAGAACAGTCCGTCAATTCTTTTCATCGACGAAATTGATGCTGTAGGCCGTCACCGCGGTGCCGGTATGGGCGGCGGACACGATGAAAGAGAGCAGACGCTTAATCAGCTTCTTATTGAAATGGACGGCTTTGGTGAAAATGAAGGCGTAATTATTATTGCCGCAACAAACCGTCCCGACATTCTCGACCCTGCACTTTTACGTCCCGGCAGATTTGACCGTCAGCTTACAGTAGGTTATCCCGATACTAAGGGCAGAGAAGAAATTTTAAAGGTTCACGCAAGGAACAAGCCTCTTTCTCCAGATGTAAAGCTTTCCGTTATTGCACAAACAACGGCAGGATTTACAGGCGCCGATCTTGAAAATCTTCTCAACGAAGCGGCACTTCTTGCCGCAAGACGCAAAAAGAAATCAATCACAATGGCGGAAATTGAAGAAGCAACAATCAAGTGTGTTGTCGGTACCGAAAAGAAAAGCAAGAAAATCAGTGATAAGGAGAAGAAGCTCACCGCTTATCACGAGGCAGGACACGCACTTGCAACCTATTGTTTACCGGGTCAGGACCCTGTTCATCAGGTTTCAATTATACCAAGAGGTATGGCAGGCGGCTATACAATGAGCTTGCCCACAGAGGATAAGAGCTATCGCAGTAAGCTTGATATGCTTGACGACATTGTTGTTCTTTTGGGCGGACGTGTTGCCGAGGCGGTTGTACTCGGCGATATATCAACAGGCGCTTCGAATGATATTGAAAGAGCCTCCGATATTGCACGTAAAATGGTTACACGTTACGGTATGAGCGAGCAGTTAGGTCCCATTGTTTACGGCGGCGGTGACCACGAAGTATTCCTCGGCAAGGATTACAGCAGTGTGCGCAATTACTCTGAAGCAATTGCTGCCGACATTGACGAAGAAGTCAAAAAGATTATCTCCGATTCTTATGACAGATGTACCGAAATTATCAAAAATAATATTGACAAGCTCACCACCATTGCAGAATATCTTATCGTACACGAAAAAATTGACGGTAAAGACTTTGAAAAGCTTTTGAACGGCGAAGAAATCGTTCATGAGGTAAAGTCAAGTGATGCCGACGAAATTCAAGAAGATAACGGCGATACGGCAGAGACAGAGGAATAATATTTCATTTAACCGAAAAAGGCTGTGGCTTTTTTCGGTTTTTTGCGTTAATACTTGCCCAATGCAAATTTTTATGATATAATACATTGTTGAAAACTCAGTTGTTAAATACGATGTCTGTTTAATTCGGAGGATAATATGATGAAATATATTAAAATGATAATTTTAGCAATTTTCAGCGGTTTTTCCGCACCGCTTCCCGTATCTTCTTCAGCGCATTTCAATTTTTTTGCAAATGTGTTAAATATATCCGAAAGTGAAGAAGTACTTTCATTTTATTTCAACGTTTTTATGGTTGTCTTTTCTCTTGTACTTGTTTTTTCGTTGAGAAAAATATATTTATCTGTTGTAAAATCCCTTTTTGTATCAAAAAAAGACGGCGAAATCCCGAAAAAAACAGCATCTTATAAGAGAATATGCAAAAACATTTTACTTTCCCTGTTGCCTACTCTTCTACTTGTTTTGCCTGTTTTTAAAGGAAAGTCTCTTTATGATATAGCTGATAATTTTTACGGTAAGAACAGTCTTATTTTAACAGGTGCCGCCTCTGTTATAACTGCCTTAATTTTAGTGGTTTCTCTTTGGTATACAAGGCAGAACAACGGACAGCTTAAAAGAAACAGTGACAGAAGAACGGTTTTACGCTTCAGTATATATCAGCTTCCCTGTTACATAATTCCCGGTTTTTCACATGTTGCTTCAGGTGCAAGCAATCTTTTAATAAGTGATGTGAGCTCTAAAGTAATTGTTCGTGATATTTATCTTTATTTTGCACCGTCTTTGTTTTTAGTGAGCTTTATTAAAATGCTCAAGTGCATTTTTTCGGGAGTGGTTGTTGAACCGATTGTACTTATTTTAGGCATTGTTTTCTTTTGTGCAGCTTCAAAAATTGTTGTTGACACTTGTGCAAAAGTTAACATCAGGCGGCTATTTGCGATTTTCTCCGTCTATTCATTCTTGTTCGGCGTTTTTATTGCCGTAGCTGCATTTTTTATTTAATTTAAGGTGAGTTCATTATGGCTGAAAAGAAAAAAACTTCATCAGGTAAAAAGGGTAAAACCTCGTCTGATAAAAATAAAGACTCAAAAACTAAATATGTAGGTAAAAATGTTGATAACAGCTTGACCTTTTTTGAAAAGAACAGAAACGCAATTATGCTTTTTTATTTTCTTTTAGGTATCTTGCTTGCAGTTATTGCTCTTATACCCGGTCATAATTTGTGGCAGAATATAAGAGCTGTATTCTTTTCGGTTTTCGGCATAGGTCTTTATCTTTTAGTAATTGATGTGTTTTACATTGCAATCAGTATGGCACTTAAAAGTATGCGTCGCGGCTTAATTTTTACAAACATTTTCGGTTTGCTGTTTGTAAGTGCTTTTGACAGCTTAGTTCATCTTTTAACCTTTTCTGCAAATGAGGGTGACGGCTTTGCTGCTTGGAAAGAACAGCTTTTCACCTGTGCAAAGGTCGGCTGGTCAATGGGAGCCGGTAAGTTATCTTTCACAGGCGGTATAATAGGCGGCTTATTCGGCGGTACTCCTATGCACCTTTTCGGTAAGGGAGTTGCCATTGTTTTTACGATTTTAATTTTGTTTGTCACCTTGCTTTTTGATTTGAATATAGACATAAATCTTTTCGGAGAAAAGGTCTCTGACCTGTTTATAAGCGGTAAAGGTAAAATGCAGGAAAGCTCTGCTAACCGCAAGGCTAAAAATGAAGAGAAAAAACGTATCCGTCAGGAAGAAAGGCAAGTAATTGCAGAAGATGTTTCAGAGACAATTGAAAACGAAAAATATAAGTTACTTCTTGAGGGTGAAGAAGCTGAGAAGTCCGAGAGCGAAGAAAAAACGGACTATCGGCTCATAGATGATTTTGATTTTAACAAAACCAAAATTGAAAACGAGCCTAATATTTTTGATTCGGGTGTAAAACAAAAGAGTAAAACCCAAACTAAGGTTGACGAAAAAACGGTGAGCAAGCCCGCTTCGGAATCTGCTGAACCGACGATTGAACAGCGTATATTCTCTTTTACCGCACCTGTGGATAAAAAAGCTTTTGCGCGAAAAGTTACTTTCGGTGAAAATCTTCTTACAAAAGGCGGTGCGGGAGTAAAACCTCAGCCGACACAAATTAAAGAAGAGTTGCCGGAAGATTTTGAAGAAATTGATGTTCCTTTTGATGACGGGTTTGAAGATATAAGCTCTTATTCAAAGCCTGTAAAGCTCAGCGCCAACGATAAAGCGGTGGTGTCTAAGGCGGCAAAGGAGGCTGACGAAAAGCTTGAAAAAAATAAAGCGGAAGTTAAAAATTACAAGGAAACGAGAACTCCGAAAAAGTCTTATGTTCTTCCGAGCATCGAGCTTTTAAACAAACCTCTTTTCGATTTTCAGGCAGACAGTGAAACCGAAATGCGGGCTACTGCTAAAAAGCTTGACAGTATTTTGAAAAGCTTTGGTGTTGAAACAACTCTCATCGGTGTTTCCAGAGGTCCCTCTGTTACACGTTATGAGCTTTCACCGGCACCGGGTGTTAAAATCAGTAAAATCACAAGTCTTTCCGATGATATCGCCCTCGGCCTTGCCTCTACTGACGTGCGTATTGAAGCTCCGATACCTAACAAAGCTGCTGTCGGTATAGAAGTACCTAACAAAAAAAGTTCGATGGTAACTTTCCGTGAGGTTATTTCCTCAAGTGAGTATAAAGAAAACAGTAAGAAGAAATTGCTTACTGTTGCCTTAGGCAAGGATATTGCCGGCAACATCCGTAATGCAGACCTTTCAAAAATGCCTCACTTGCTCATTGCAGGTACAACAGGCTCGGGTAAATCGGTTTGCCTTAACTGTATGATTGCAAGCGTTCTTTATAATGCAACTCCCGAACAGGTCAAGCTTCTTATGATTGACCCGAAACAGGTTGAATTCAGTGTTTATAACGGAATACCTCATTTGCTTGTTCCTGTCATTACAGATGCGAGAAAAGCGGCCGGTTCACTTGCCTGGGCTGTAGGTGAAATGGATGCAAGATATAAAACCTTTTCAACCTGCGGCGTCCGTGACATTCAGTCTTATAATAATTTCATTAAAGATCATCCCGAGCTTCCCTTTATGCCGCAAATTGTTATTTTTATTGATGAGCTCAATGACTTGATGATGGTTTCTCCTAAAGAGGTTGAGGATTCGATTTGCCGCCTTGCTCAAAAGGCAAGAGCTGCCGGTATGCACCTTGTTGTTGCCACACAGCGTCCCTCTGTTGACGTAATTACAGGTATCATTAAGGCTAATATTCCGTCAAGACTTTCACTTGCCGTCTCTTCACAGGTTGACTCCCGTACAATTCTCGACTCGGTAGGTGCCGAAAAGCTTTTAGGTAACGGTGATATGCTGTTTAATCCCGTAGGTGTATCAAAGCCTGTGAGAATACAGGGCGCATTTCTTTCCGACGGTGAAATTGAAAAGATTGTTACCTTTATTAAAGGTCAGTCCAACGTCAATTACGATGATGAAATTATGCAGGAAATTGAAAGAAATGCAACTGCTGACAATAAGAAGAAAGGCGGTTCATCTTCGGAAGCCGACGAAAGTCCCCTTGACGCGCTTATTGAAGAAGCCATGGATATTGTCACACAGCAAAATTCAGCTTCAACTACGGTAATTCAGCGTAAACTGTCTGTCGGCTATGCCAGAGCGGCAAGAATTATGGATCAGCTTGAACAGCTCGGTTACATAAGTCCTGCCGAGGGTAATAAACCCCGTAAGGTACTTATTTCAAGGGCACAATTTCTTGAAATGAAAGCTAAGGACGAAACAATCGACGATGACTATGATGTTCTTTCCGATGATGAAACTTAATTAAAAAAAGCCGGCATTTATTTGTCGGCTTTAATAAAAGGTGATAAACTGATGAATTTTTTACCCTTAAATAAAAATGAAGCCCTTGAAAGAGGTTGGGACGAGGTTGACTTTGTATATGTTATAGGTGATGCCTATGTTGACCATCCGTCCTTTGGCCCTGCCATAATTTCAAGAGTGCTTGAGCATAACGGTTTTACAGTCGGTATAATTTCACAGCCCAACTGGAAAAATGCAGATGCTTTTAAGGAATACGGCAGACCGAGGCTCGGCTTCTTTGTTTCTTCGGGTAACATTGACTCGATGGTTGCCCATTATACTGCCGCAAAGAAAAAACGCAGTGATGATGCATATACTCCCGGCGGTAAAGCAGGCTCAAGACCTGACAGAGCCGTAATTGTTTACTGTAATCGCATCCGTGAGGCCTACGGTGACGTGCCTATTGTCATAGGCGGTCTTGAAGCTTCGCTGAGACGTTTTGCTCACTATGACTATTGGGATGACAAAATCAGACGTTCAATAATATTTGACAGTCAAGCTGATTTGATTTCCTACGGTATGGGTGAAAAGCAGACTGTTGAAATTGCTCAAAGGCTTCGCAACGGTGAAAATATAAAATATATCCGTGACGTCAGAGGTACTTGCTATGTGTGTGACGTGGAAGAAACACCTTTGACCGGTGCAGAGTGTCCCTCTTTTGAAAATGTCTGCAAAAGTAAAAGAGAGTATGCCGTTTCCTGCCGTATTCAACAGGATGAGCAAGACCATATAAGAGGTAAGCTTATTAAACAGCGTCACGGCAATAAAATGCTTGTGCAAAATCCGCCTATGCCGCCGCTTACAACCGAGGAGCTTGACGAGGTTTATTCCTTGCCTTATATGAGAACTTATCACCCGTCTTATGAAAAGCTCGGCGGTGTGCCGGGAATTGAAGAGGTGCGTTTTTCAATAACCCATAACAGAGGCTGTTTCGGCGGATGCAATTTCTGTTCAATTGCCCTTCATCAAGGCAGATATGTCACTTCAAGAAGCAAGCAATCAATTTTAAAAGAAGCTGAACTTTTGACAAAACTGCCTGATTTCAAGGGATATATTCACGACGTCGGCGGACCTACGGCAAACTTCCGTCAGCCCTCCTGTGAAAAGCAAAAGCAAGCAGGTCTTTGCAAAGGTAAAAAGTGTCTTGCACCTAAAATTTGTCCTGCTCTTAAAGCTGACCACAGCGAATATGTTGATATATTACGTGACTTGAGAAGTATTAAAGGCGTTAAAAAAGTGTTTATCCGTTCAGGCATACGCTATGATTATATGCTTCGTGACGAAAGTGAGGTTTTCTTTAAAGAACTCATCAAACATCACGTCAGCGGTCAGCTTAAAGTTGCTCCCGAGCATTGCAGTGCAGTGGTGCTTGAAAAAATGGGTAAGCCTTATATTGACACTTATGTGAATTTTTCCAAACGCTATTTTGAGCTTAGTAAAAGTGTAGGAAAACAGCAGTACTTGGTGCCTTATCTTATGTCGTCTCACCCCGGCTCAAAGCTTGAAAATGCAATTGAGCTTGCCCTTTTTCTTAAAAAGAGAAATATTCGCCCCGAACAGGTGCAGGACTTTTATCCCACACCCGGTACAATATCAACCTGTATGTTTTATACCGGCTTGGACCCCTATACAATGAAAGAGGTCTATGTTGCAAAAACTCCTGAAGAAAAGGCGATGCAAAGGGCACTGCTTCAGTATTACAACCCAAAAAATAAAGAGATTATTATAAAAGCTTTGAAGAAAGCAGGCAGATTTGACTTAATAGGTAAGGGCGAAAACTGCCTTGTTGCAGTTGATACTAAATTCAGTAATAACGCTGATAGAAAAAGGAGTGGCAGTCATTATGGCAGGAAAGGGAAAAGGAATGGGAAATAAGTTTATTTACGGTGTGTTGGTTGCCGTTATTTTAGGTGTGATAGCTTTACTTCAAGGTGCAGGAATTTTGCCTGAAAATGTAAATGTGCCAAGCGAAGAAGTATATTTTCACGTTATTGACGTGGGTCAGGGTTCTTCTTGCCTTGTACAAAAGGGCACAAGCGGTATTCTTATTGACGGCGGTGAAAGGGATTACGGCGGTACTGTGTGCGATTATTTGAAAAATTGCGGCATTACGGAGCTTGAATATGTTATAGCTTCACATCCTCATTCTGACCATATAGGCGGACTGATTACGGTGCTTGACGAATTTAAGGTTAAGAACGTTTTAATGCCTGAACTTAGTGAAAAGAATATCCCTACTACACGAATTTATGAAAAATTCCTTGATGCAATTGAGAAAAACGGCGCAGAAGCTTCCTATTGCGAAGTCGGCGATATTTATGCCTTAAAAGGAGCAGTTACTGTTGATATTTTAGGCCCCGTTGAACAAGTTGATGACTTAAACAATATGTCGGCGATATGTAAGGTTACCTACGGTGAAATTGATACAATAATTCTCGGTGACGCTGAGGTGAAGGAAATCAAGAGCGTTTATAGCTACGGAGGCGACTTTGAAAGCGAAATTCTTGTTATGGGGCATCACGGAAGCCGCACATCAATTCACGACGAATTCCTCAAGGCAGTCAACCCTGAGGTCGCACTTATTTCCTGCGGTAAGGACAACTCCTACGGACACCCTCACGAGGAGACAATCTCTTATCTTGAAACAAACGGCATAGACTATCTTCGCACCGATGAGGTTGGCAGTATAGTTTACCGTCTTGATATTTACGGCTATGAAAGGACGGAGAAATAATGAATCTGACAGTTGACAGAATCGAAGAAGGCTTTGCCATCCTCGAAAAAGAAGATATGTCCTACGAAAACGTACCTCTTTCACTTTTACCGTCTGGCACAAAAGAGGGAAGTGTGCTTACATTTGACGGTACAACCTACACTCTTGACCCTGACGCTGAGGCGGAGGCAAGAGCGAGAATAATTGCGAAACAAAGAAGTGTTTTTAAGAAAAAATAAAAAAATATGTTACTTTTTCTTATTTTTGAGATTAAATATAACATGGAGGAAAATGCTGACTGCGTGAAAGCAAAATTCACAGCGCTTTTACAAATAAATTCAAATACAAAGAGTAGGGTGAAAAGTATAATCCGAACTCAGTTTTTTATCGGAATATTTCCGCCCTTT
>JBJEOK010000029.1:0-10417 GCA_051880695.1 Acutalibacteraceae bacterium
GCGGAGACGGTGAGATTCGAACTCACGTGCCCGTTAGGGCAAACGCATTTCGAGTGCGCCCCGTTATGACCACTTCGATACGTCTCCGTGTATGTTAAACTCCCGAAGGAGTATTAACGCAAATATTCAGTTGTATTAGAATTCTCATTAGAACTCAAGGTAATGCGGTGATAGGCAGATGCCCGAAAACCGCACGGTTAAAGGCTTTTTGGAAGATTGACTTCCGTTTGGTGAAGAAGATTTCGAGTGCTGCACCTTCGACCTCTCGGACAACTCTCCGTGTGTATATTTCAATCCGCTTTTTCTTCGCTCAATTTTCGGTCAAAAAATTTTTGGAGAGAAAAGCAGGAGAGAACACTGAAAAATATTCGATTTTTAATTTTGACAACCCTTTTATATCAAGGATTTCCGGCGGACGAAACGACCAAGTCGCCGTAAAATTTCGAGTGCTGCACCTTCGACCTCTCGGACAACTCTCCGTATGATTTTCGGAAAATTAAAGCAAATTTTAACTGCCTGTGTTATTTTATCAAAAAGAAGACCTTTTGTCAACCTCTTTTGTCAATCTCAATATTGACATTTTTGCAGTTTTGTACTATTATATAGGTTAGTCTATATAGTGGGTGGTAAGTATAATTCGAACCCTACAGAAAGGTGTGTTTTAAATGAGCTCATGTTCAGGTAACTGTTCCTCCTGTTCTTCTTCCGACGGCTGTAAGGACAAGGATATGCACTTAAAACAGAATGAGTACAGTAACATCAAAAAAATATACGCAGTTGTAAGCGGTAAGGGCGGTGTCGGCAAATCTTCCGTTACGGCTATGCTTGCGGTTGCAATGCAGTCCACAGGCAAACAAACCGCAATCCTTGACGCCGACGTAACAGGCCCCTCAATTCCTAAAATGTTCGGCATTAAGGGCAGGGCAGAGGCTGACGCAAGCGGACTTATCCCCCGTGAGTCGAGTACAGGTATACGCGTAATGAGTGTAAACCTCCTTTTGCCTGACGAGTCTGCTCCTGTTGTATGGAGAGGTCCCGTAATCAGCGGTGTTATCCAGCAGTTTTTCACCGAGGTCGCTTGGGGTGATGTGGATTATATGTTCGTCGATATGCCTCCGGGAACAGGTGATGTACCTCTCACAGTTTTTCAACAGCTCAAGGTTGACGGCATCATTGTTGTTGCTACGCCTCAGGACCTTGTCGGTGTAATTGTCAAGAAGGCTATCAACATGGCGCAGATGATGAATATTCCCATTGTGGGACTTATTGAAAATATGAGTTATTTTCAGTGTCCCGACTGCGGTAAAAAGCACTCCGTTTTCGGCGAGGGCAAAACCGATGAAATAGCCAAAGAATACGGCATACCTGTTCTGGCAAAGCTTCCCATTGATGTTAAAACTCCCTCACTTGCAGATAAAGGCGCTGTTGAGCTTTGCGATACAGATGCTTTTCTTCCCATTGTAAATAAGCTTTAATAAAAAAGTTTACATTTTCCTTATAATGTTGTAATAGTTGAATGGGATTTTCACATAAGCTTTACAGCTTATACTTGATTTAAAATGTCTTTTATTGTATTATTAAATCAGTAAAAGGAGGATAGGAGGTACATATATGAAAAACATAATTAAAAAAGTGCTTGTCGGTGTCCTCGCGGCAGTTGTTGTTCTCGGCGTGGCAGTCTGGGCGCTTTTCACACATAATCCCAATAAGCCTAACACAGGTAACGATACTCCCGTGGTTACCGATGCGGCAGGTACAACTTATTATCAAATAGTTGACCCCGATACAGGTAAAGAATTTGTTGTTGTAACCGATGCAGCAGGCGACAGATATAAGGCAGAATTTGACGGACAAAACGTAGGTGTTACGGTTGAAAAGGTCAACGACCAGGTCGCCTTAGATAAGCTTCCCTCAAACTATAACGGCCCTCACGTTGACGCTTCCGCAAGCGGTAATTATCAAGGCTCAACAAAGCCTGTTGAAAGTTCGGCTCAAAACACGGCATCTGCACAGACAACTCAAGGCACACAGACTACTCAAGGTGCACAGACTACTGCTCCTGCAACAACTGAGCCTGAGTATAAATTCCTGAAATATCAGGAAATTTTTGCAAGCGGTAATTACCTTATGGAAATCAATGACGAGGAAATGGGCAACGTCACTATGGCTATGAAAAACGGCAATATGTTCGTTAAGGCCGATATGGAAGGCTTCGGCAGTATTTCACTTATTTATCAGAAAAATTCCAACAAGTGGTATATGCTCATTGATAAGCTTAAAAAGTATTCCGAAGTGCCTGACGATATGCTCGGCGATATGGACCCGTCGGAATTTTCAGGCAGTTTTGAGGTTGATGATGACCCCGGTAAGGTTACCGTAAGTGCTGTTGACGTTAACGGACAGCTCCTCACTTGCGAAAGCTCAATTGATGATAACGGCAACACACTGAACTATTATTTTGACGGAGATATGCTTGTAAGGCAGGATTCAATTTCTCCAGACGGTACGGTTTCTTCAACTTACTTCAATAAAATCACAACAGATGTTCCCGATTCAACCTTTGAAATTCCCAGCAATTACGGTTATTGGAATCTCAAGTGGATTATGAATGCAATGGGCGGAACCGAATAAATAAAAAAATCAGGCGAAAGCTTTTAAAGCACTCGCCTGATGTTTTTTACTGCTTGTTTTTGTTTTTACCCTTTTGGTAGCTCTTGCCCATAACAGGTTGTTCGTTTTTGTTTTCCTGTGCCTGTTCTTTTTGGGGAGCTTCTATTTTGTCAAAGTTGTAAGGGTCGTTGTTATTTATATTGTTGTTATTTTTCTTAGCCATATTTATCACCTCAAAAATATTATGTTGCTAAAAAAAGCTTTAATACCCTTTGATGATAATAAAAAGAGAGACAATTTCTTCCTTACTTTTTTCGAGAAAAAAGTAAGCAAAAAAGCTTTTGCATGTCTGCCGTTACAACTAACTTGTCTTATGCGGTATAGAGTTATCCTTAATATAACTCTATCCCGTGACAATCGTGTCGAGGTACTCGTCTGTCTGCCATTGCCCGTAACTTGTCTTATGCGGTGTAAAGTTATCCTCTATATAACTTTATTCCGTGACAATCGTGTCGAGGTACTCGACTTACTTTTTTGAAAAAAAGTAAGCAAAAAACTTTTGTATGTCTGCCGTTATCCACAACGTATATTAAGCGGTGTAAAGTTATCCCTAATATAACTTTATTTCGTGATAATCCTGCCGAGGTAATCGGCTGTCTGTCGTGACCCTTAACTTGTCTTATGCGGTGTAAAGTTGCCCTCTGAATAACTTTCATCCGTGATATTCGAGTCGATGTAATCGACAGCGGTGTAGAGTTATCCTCTATATAACTTTATCCCGTGACAATCGTGTCGAGGTACTCGACCCGTGATATTCCAGCCGAGGTACTCGGCCTATATTTTTGCTTCGTCAAAGTCAATGAGGAGGGATTGACGTGCGGGTGTAAGCTTTGTCATTTTAACTCCGGCGGCTTCAAGCATACGCTTTGAGGCACGTGTTCCCATAGTGGAAGCATATTTGTCCGAGAGGTAAACAACCTCTTTTATACCGCTTTGTATTATGGCTTTTGCACATTCGTTGCAGGGAAAAAGCGCAACGTAAATTCTGCATCCGTCAAGGCTTGAACCCCGGTTGTTGAGTATTGCGTTAAGCTCTGCGTGACAAACGTAGGGATATTTTGTGTCGTAGGCGTCGCCGTCTCTCTCCCAGGGAAATTCGTCGTCATCACAGCCGGCGGGGAAGCCGTTGTAGCCCATTGACATTATGCGGTTTTTTTCGTTTACAATGCAAGCGCCTACTTGTGTGTTGGGGTCTTTACTTCTGTAAGATGATAAGATTGCAATGCCCATAAAGTATTCGTCCCATGATAAATAGTCCTGTCTTTTTGCCATAATTTTCATCCTTTCTGTTCAATTATACTTTCCAACCTGTGACGGAAGCTTTATTCCGTACCTCTGTAATAAAGTCCGCGTGTGTAGTCGCCTTTGACACCCTTGCCTTTGCGGTAGGCATCGAGTACAGCCTCACATAAGGACTTGCTTTCCTTTGTAAAATAGAAGGTGAGATAATCGACATTTTTGATTTCAGATAACCTGTCACCCATATAAAAAGGCTGACTGTTTAAAACCTCACTGCAGCCGAAATTGCACATTACGGGGAATTTCTTTCCTAACCTGTCTGTAAGGTAACCGGAGGCTTTGCAAGCTTCACAGTCGGTTCCGTTTTTGACGGGGCAGTTTCTTGTGAGCATTAAAGGCAGTCTGCCGTAGGCGATTAAATCCCTTTTAGCCGATGTTGAAAACTTTTCAATCTGAGTAAGCTTTAATTCAGGCGACAAGGTGATTGCCTTTACACCAAGACCCTCTAAAACCCTTGCACTGTGGCTGTTGAAAACGTTTAAAGAAAAGCCTGTGTGAATTTCCATACCGCATTTTTTTGCAAGGGAAACAGCGTCTAAGGTTCCGCAGTAAGCCTTGTTAAAACCGAGACTTTTCCACATCATAAGTCGCTTTTCGACTACACTTTCACCGCCGAAAATCCCTCGCGGAACCTCAATTCCCACAGAAACAGGCAGCTTATTAAGATTTTCCGCATACTTTTCCGCAGTCATAAGGGGAATGAATAAGTTTTCCACATTTTGCAGATTATTCGGAATCTGACTTATTGAAGCCACTCTTAAGTTCCATTTTACCAATGTGGATTTCCTGTTTTCGGGAAGTCTTGTATCTACCTCTGTAAAGGATTTTGCCTTTACAGCTTTAAGCTTTTCATCAAGCAGTGAAAGTGCTTCACGGCGAAGGCTGTTTATTACACTTGCAGGCACAATAAGTCCCTCGTCAAGGTCAATTTCACATTCTTCAACAAAAAATTGTGTACCGCCGCATTTTGAAAGGCGGTCTTTTAAAGCTTCTTTTGTCAAAGGCTTGCTGAGTGCCTTTTCGGGTACGGTTTCATCACTTACAAAAACAAGGTTGTTTTGAGCCGAAGCCGAAAGGCTTATTTTTTCACCCTCAAGTATTGTTAAATGAAAAGCGACACCTATACGCGGCACTTCCTTTTCGTAAAGCTTTGCAAGGTCTTTTAAAAGGCTGTTTGTTGCAGAGGTGACGTCCTCTTTCTGACGTGTGCCGAACATATCTCTGCCGCGGACGTTGTCAAAATATCCGCTTGTAAAGCCTGAACGTGAAAACACCGCCTTGAGCTTTTCCTGCATATCCGTCCCGGCTTCACCGTCACGGTTTTTTCTTACAGCGGTAACGGCGGCGGCGACGTATTCGGGACGTTTCATTCTGCCCTCAATTTTAAGGGAGGTGACGCCTGCCTTTGCTAATTCATCAAGCTTATTTGTAAGTGACAGATCCTTTAAGCTAAGGTCAAAGCCGGTGCCGTTAGCCGCGGCAAAGGGCAAACGGCAGGGTTGAGCACAAAGTCCTCTGTTACCGCTTCTGCCGCCGAAAAGACTGCTCATGTAGCACTGTCCCGAAACGCACATACAATGGGCACCGTGAACAAAGGCCTCAAGCTGAATATCGGTTTCTTTACTGATTTTTTTAATTTCGCCCTTTGTCGCCTCGCGGGGTAAAACACCTCGCTTAAAGCCCATTTCTTTAAGCAGCTTCATACCGCTTGCAGTCTGTACCGACATTTGAGTGGATGCGTGCATTTCAAGGTCGGGAGCGGCTTTTTTTACAAGGTCGGCAAAGCCTAAGTCCTGCAAAATTACCGCATCTGCACCGCTTTGACACACATCTTTTAAAACAGCTAAAGCGGCGGATATTTCACCGTCGCTTATCAGTGTGTTCATTGTAACGTGAACTTTCATATTGTGGCTGTGGCAAAGACCTACAGCTTCTTTTAAGTCCTCACCGCTGAAAGCGTCAGCTTTCATTCTTGCGTTAAAGGAGCCGGCGCCTAAATAAACGGCGTCCGCTTTACTGCGCACTGCGGCAAGCAGACTTTCGTAAGAGCCGCAGGGCGCAAGAATTTCAAGGTTTCTTTTTTCCATTTTAACCGCTTTATTTAATCATTTTTTTGAGCTTTTCGTTTTCTGCCTTTAAAGCTTCAATTTCTTTTCTGAGCTTTTCTGTTTCGTGCCTTGCAACGGCGGCCTTGTTTGTTGCTTTCCCGGCATCATCAAGGTAGTCCTTAATCTGGTCACGAAGCTTATCTGCGGTGGCGGTGGACTTTTTACATTCGTCGGCATAATCCAAAGCAGAAAGCACTGCCGCCTGAGTTACGGAAAGGTAGCTGTTACCTTTCATAATATCTGCCATTTTACTGTCAAGCTCACTTGCAAGAGCTAAAACATATTCCGGCTCTTCTTCGGTGATGACTGTGTACTCTGTACCTGTAATCATTATTTTAATTTTGTTTGCTGCCATGAATTTTCACCCTTTCATTTATTATTTTTTATTTATTTTAAGCTGCAAGGTCCCTTGTGATATTTTCCAAAGGAATAATCTCACCGCTTGCCTGTTCATAATCAATTGTAACTGTGTCACCTACGTTGAGAATTACCACCTCAACTGCCTTTGAAGCTTCCACCGAGAAGTAGATGGGACTTTCCTGAAGACTGATGTAGTAAACACTTTCGCCGCCGATAACCGCTGTGCGGATGTCGTCAACAACACCCACTGCTGTTAAAAGCCTAACTTCGGGTGCGGTATTTTGCTCACCCTCGGCTGTGTTATTGTTAGTTGCATCTTCGATTTTATCAATGTCAACGTCAATTTTGATGTTGTTTTGCTTGAGCTTTTGAGCATAGTCCTGTGTACAGTCGGCTATGGTTTTACCGATTGCAACAACCTGGTAGTTTTGTACGTTTACCATTGCATAACGCTTAACAAGGCTGTCCTGGTCTTTAAGGGACATAAAGTAGGTGGGCTCACCGCTGATGTTGAGGAGAATGGGGAAGGTTGCCGCGTAAGCGTAGTCCTGCACCTCACCTTGAGCAGAGGACATAGCTGACATCTCCTTAGCACCTGACATTTTGTAGAAGTTAGCCTGCTTTGTTCTCATATTCATAAGAATAAAGCCGATAATAGCCTGGTCGTTTGTGGCAGAGGTTACACCTGTGTATACGTATACGTCGTCATCTTTTGCAAGGAAGTTTTCACCCTCGGTTGAAACACGCACATTCTCCTGACCTAAAACGGAGTTGATAAAGCCGTTTTGATATTTACCGTAGTAGTTAAACTGCTCAACCAAAAGGTCAACCGAGTAAATGCCGTCAATCCATTGAAGCTCCTTATTCCCTATAACCTCATCAGCGGTATACTCTTTCATTTCACCTGTGATGGCGTCAACCATAACAACGCCCTTTACATCTGTACCGCCGAAAAGACCGATTGTTTTATCAAGAACACTGCAAAGCCAGTAGGGTCTTCCGCTTTCGTCGATTTCAAAACGGGGAGTGTCAAAAATATAAGTGGGATAGTTGAAACGTACGTGACGCATAAGGTACTTGCCAAAGTGCTCTGTTGTGGAATACTTGATGTACTCACCCTCGGGCAAGGTTACAAGCTCGGCCTTTTGAGTTACCATATTTACAACAACGTAACCGGGTAAGCCCTCTCTTGTGTTTTTCAGCCACTTGAAAACGTCGCCGTAAGCAAGGGTTGTAAGCTTAACGGGGTTGTTTTTGTAGTTAATCTGTGTAAAGTAGGGGTTGATTTCAAACTGTGAAACCTTACCGATAGAAGCGAGGTCACCGAGAGTACGGTTGGCAAGGGCACTTGCCGAGCCGTTGTCAAGTACGGGAACGCTGGAGAAGTCAGCCTCCGCAATATCGTTTGTGAAGCTTTTGCTTTCGTCAACATCAATGATTTTGCTGTAAGTTTTGGCTCTGAAAAATACAGAGGATATTAAGAAGCCGACAACTACAACTACTGCAAGAACAGCTATCAAAATCACGGGTACGGTTGCTTTTTTCTTAACGTAAGGCACATATTCGGGTCTTTTTCCGGCTCCGCTTGTAATAAACATAAGAGCTACGAATATTGCAATAACCGTTGCTAAGAACATATAGGTGTCGGTGCTTTTGAAGTTGAGGGGAGGAAGCATAAAGTAATAGGCAATTGCTCCGCCGATTATTGTGCCTATTATGCTGATGATAATTTTCATCATAGAATTTTTCGGCACAAGGTAAGCGTTTTTACCCCTGCCTTTTTTGTTGTTTTCACCGCCGCCGGTGAAGTCTACTTTAATTGGTTCTGACATAAGCTTATACTCCTTAAAATTTTATTTTAGTATTTTCTTGAAAGCTTGCTTTCGGCTTCTTCTCTTGAAATTCTGCCGTTATTGCAGTCAGCCATAAGCTGAACGTCTTTATCGTTGAGCTTGTAGCCAAACCAGATTGCACAAGCTATAGTGAGGCCGATAATCGGGAAGATGTTGTAGGTGAACCAGATGCCGTCAATGGCGCTTGCGGGCTGTTGTGCTATTGCGTTAACTGCCTCAAGGTCTTTAAAGGAGTTTGCCGCGATTTCCTTGAACTTGAAAAGGTCTAAAAGAGCAAGGCCTACTGCACTTGACAAAGCTGCTGCAAGCTTAACGGCAAAGGTCTGTATAGCAAAGGTGATGCCCTTTGCTTCCGTGCCTGTTGTGTACTGTCCGTATTCTGCGCAGTCGGGAGTGAAAAGGAAAGCTAAAACACCGATAATACCTAAGGGAATTGCACGAAGCATATAGGTTAAGGCAAAGAGAATAAGTCTCAGATCCAAGCCGAAAAGCTCGCCTGTTACATTTTTTGTGGGAAGAATGAGAAGTGAGGTTACAATTGCAGCCACAACGGAAATTTTGAACAGCTTCATCTTGTCAATTTTTCTCATCATCTTAGGTACAAGAAGCGTCATTATAAGCTGAGGAATTGCGGCTACTGTACCTGTAACAAGGGAAATAAGCTCGTTTTCAAAAATGTAATAGCTGAAAATGAGGTGGAGTGAGTTATAGGTTTGTGCACCTGAGAAGAAGACATAACCTATGTAATATAAAAGCAGATACTTATTGCTGAAAAGATATTTAATCATTTTCTTTACGGTAAACTGCTCCTCGTCAGTGCTGACAATTCTTTCCTCACATTTATAGCAGATGGGGAACATTGTTGCCATGGCGACTACGGCTATAATAAGGGCTACAACACCAAAGGGGAGACCTACATCATCACTTACAAGAGTTGTTGCAAGCACAGTTGTAAGTGCGGAGCCGATACCGCCGGTGATACCTTTGAGGGAAAGAATAGTGTTTCTTTCTTCGATGTTGCCTGTCATGGAAGTGATAATACCGAAAGCGGGCACGTCACAGAAAGTATAGGCAGTATCCCATACTATATAAACAATGGCAAAAAGAATAAGCTTTGCATTTTCGCCGCTTGCAAGGTTTGGAATGTTAAAAAGCAGAAGCGTGGCAACGGGAGTGAGTGCACAGGCAATCTTCAGCCATGGGATAAACTTCTTGCCGCTTTTAAAATTAACCTTATCAAAGATAACACCGAAAAGGGCATCGTTTACTGCGTCCCACACCTTAACGGCACCAAGAACAATTGAGGATTTCCAAAGGGGGATGCCTAAAAAAGCAAGGTAGGTTGTAAGAAAGGTTGCAACTACGCAGTAAATCATATTCTGACCGAAGAAGTACAGATAGTAGCTTGACCTTTCGCTTTTATTTGTTTCCCAAAGGGGATTTTTGTTGGGCTTTAAAGTTTTTGTACTCATATTTTTTCTCCTCTTTTTTTAGCTTTCGTAAAAATGCACGAAAACCATAAAATCATACAGTGTAATTCTATCACCTATGGCAAGTTTAGTCAATAAAAAACAACGCAATTTACTTTAATTTAATTTTTTTGTTTTATTTGCATAAATTCCGCCAAGGTCAGCATAATATAAACAAAAGGAAACGGTAAAAACTTTTGCCGTTTTACAAAAAGGAGCTAATGAATAAATGAAAAAAGCAATAATAATCTTTCTTTCTGTTTTAATTGTTCTTTCCCTTGCCGCTTGCGGCAGAGGAAATGAGGAGCTTAAAAACAACGCGACCGACAACATGACAAGCATGAAAAACGACATAAGCGACAATATGACAACCGTAAAAGATGAAATGAGAGACGACGCCACCGACCTTTCAAAGGACCTTTCCTCGGCGGCGCAGGACCTTGATGACAGGCTTACCTCTAACGGCAATGTTACGGGCAGTGATTCTTCTTCAATTTTTGACACTACAAGGGAAAAAGACACTACCGTAAAAGACACCACCGGAAAAGACACCACCGCAAGAGCCGAAACAACCGACGGCGTGGGATAATAATTTATTACGGTAAATCAAAACCACCGGTTGAACCGGTGGTTTGCTCTGCCCCTTCAAGGGGCTATT
>JBJEOK010000030.1:0-2010 GCA_051880695.1 Acutalibacteraceae bacterium
GTAAGTGCAGTGATGCATTCAGCTAGGCAATACTAATAGGTCGAGGGCTTGACCAAATTTCATTTGGTTCGTACAGAACAATTTCTCTCTTTGCTTCCTTTGTTTAGTTTTGAGGGTACATATCCACTCCTGTTCGTTGAGCAGGAGTTTTTTTGTTATTGAAAATGTTTTGTTGCTTAAAAATCGGGATTATCACTAACGTCCGATACAAAAAAAGCAGACGAAAAAATGAAAAGCTTCTTTTAAGTTTTACTTAGACCTTTGCAAAGAACCGTAATATGTGTAAAAAAATCACATTTTGAGATAAAGTAACATTTTCTTAACAGTAAACATAGAGAATATACACATAAGTAAAAAAGAAAGGACGGTTATTATGTCAACAACGCTTCAAAAAAACGATAGAGTTGTATGGATTGATTTGCTGAGAGTTTTTGCAACTTGTATGGTGCCCATAGCACATCTTTGTTCCAATTGCTGGAATCTGACCGAGGGAGTTAATTCCTCAGACTATTTTATACTTAATGTTTTCAATTCCGGTACGCGTTGGGCTGTTCCTGTTTTTGTAATGATAAGCGGAATATTTTTCCTCAACCCTGAAAAGAAGTGTGACCCGAAAAAGATTTTCAGCAAAAACATTGTTCGCATGGCAACCGCTTTTATATTCTGGTCATTCCTTTATGCTTTGCAGTGGACACTTTTTCGCCCCCATGCCCAAGGTGAAGCAGTGGTACCTTTCAGTAAAACTTTTTTCCTCAGTGAGCTTGTAAAAGGCGAATATCACATGTGGTATCTTTATATGATAGCACTTTTATATCTTTTCACTCCTCTTATAAGGGTATTCAGTGACAACGCTACAAAAAAACAGCTTGAATTTTTTATACTTGCTTCTTTGGTATTTGCATGCTTCTTTCCCATGCTCAATGAATTTCCTTTTTTGCAGAAAATAGGAATTAAATCACTTAATGAATATTTCCACTTAAGCTTTGTAAGCGGTTATATCGGTATGTATGTGGCAGGACAGTACCTTGTACGGTTCCCTCTTGAAAAGCTGAAACGGAATATTATGTACGCTTTGGGCATACTGTCTTACTTCTTTACGCTTTTTGCAAATCTATGGATTTCTCGTGTTAACAATAAACCGTCAAAGGCATTTCTTGAAGTTCAATATATCAATGTTGGACTTGTCGGCATTGCGTTGTTTATATTCTTCAAATATGAGGTTTCAAAAATCAATTTCAGTGACAGAGCTGTTAAAATCATAAGCTGGCTTTCAGCCCGTTCTTTCGGCGTTTATTTATGTCACGTCTTTGTAATGCGCGCATTCCAGTACTTCGGTATACAGGTAATTCACTTCAGTCCTGCTCATGCAACGGTAGATATGAGTGCCTTCAGTTACGTTCATATTCCGCCGATAATCGGTGTGCCGGTGCTGGCAGCGCTGGTAGTTATAATTTCCTTCGGTGTGTCAGCTTTGATTTCAAAGATACCTATTTTGAAAAAATACGTTGTTTAGCCGATTACATCGGCAGGAATATCACGGGATAGAGTTATATAAAGGATAACTCTACACCGCTGAAGATAAGTTGTGGGTAACGGCAGACAAACAAAAGTTTTTTGTTTACTTTTTTACAAAAAAAAGTAAGTTAGCCTGATGCTAATTTTTAGTGTCAGGCTGATTTTTTATTTTGGCTGTATCTTTTTTTGTAATTTAACTGTGCGAAGCACAATATAACTTGCCGTCAGGCAAATATAACTGCCGATAGGCAATAAAACTGCGTAGCAACGAAGTTGCGAAAAAATATAACTGTGCGAAGCACAATTGTGTAGGCGAAGCCTTTGCCGCCGCCGCTTCGAGCGAACATTCGCAGAATGTTCGCGATAATGCGGACCTATGCTTAGCCACCCACCGACGTAGAAGCACAACCTAACCATCACACTGCAGAGGCTAACCGTAAAACCTTATTTTAAACGTAGACAGAGAATTGGAACGAGTGAAGGTGCAGAGCTGTT
>JBJEOK010000031.1:0-9868 GCA_051880695.1 Acutalibacteraceae bacterium
TTTTTGGATTTCTTGCAGTCGATTTTTTATTAGAGCTGTTTTTTTACAGCCCCATAAATCTTTTATTTAATTCAAAAAAACTTACACACTTTTCTTGACAAAGCCTTATAAAAGCCCTTAGCTGTGGGTAGTAACTCATAACTAAGGGCTTTTTATCGTTATTTTTTCTTTTTCTTTGGTGCAGGAAGTTCATCGTACATAGAAAGAAATAGATTGCAGAGAAATTCCTTATTATCAACATCATCAACTCTTAACAGTTTCTTTTTGCCACCTTCAGCTATTGAATCATATTCAGCTTTAGGTAACAGTCTAATAGCAGATGGTACAGGCCTTACTAAAAATCGTTCATCGCATATATATGCAGCAACTTTTTCTCTGTAATAAATTAAATATTCACCCATCATTTTGCGATAATAAATTTCTTTTAGCTCGGATAATTGATCCATTAAAAATTTCATATAATATTCACTTGTAGCCATAACATACCTGCTTTCAATCGTCTGTTTTAAGTTGGTCTTCAACTAATGCGTAACTAAGCTCATTTGATTGAACTTTCGCCCATAGCTGTGTGGTATCGAACTGCGGATAGTTATAACGCCACTTGTCGTAGTCCTCACGGCTCATGTCACCTTTGTGGTATTTTTCAGCTTGTTCTGCCCACGCATTTAGCATTTCGGAAAGCTCAGCAGCATCTTTTTCCTTGCGAGGGTCAACACGCATAGAAACGCCGTTCTCACCTTTTTCAATTGTCAACCCATAGCGATCCTCTAATGTAAACAGCGTGTGCATTAAACCAAGATAGCTGTCAAATCAACCTTGACTTACTTTATTCATCTCATCAAGGTTTTTCTGTCTGCGTTCTTCCAAAGCTTCAACAATCTCCTTGTGCTTTTTGCCCGAAAGCTTATAGAAAAGCATCGGTATTACAGCAAGTAAAGAGAATACGGCAGGGAAAACCGCAAAGAGATATAGAAGACTTGACTTGGCCTGTGTAGGCATAAGCTCAGGAGTTTCGGCAAACTCTTTGTAACCGACATAAATTAAGAATAAATTTGTTACATAGGTTGAACAGTTGCCGATAATTCGTGATAGGGTACTCTTTAATGCACCTACGGTAGCCTCGTTCCTTTCGCCGAATTTGTATTCACCATAATCAAATACTGCCATTTGAATAAGTCCCGGAATGGTGTTGTAGAAACCTGTAGTAAGACCGTGAAGAGCATACCAGAAAACAACACTTATGAATATTTCCTGAGGCTCGTGGCTTTCGTAAGGATAAATTGAAAGGAACATAGCAGTGTAGCAAATGCACGAACCTAATTTCATGCCGATATAAAGAATTTTGTCGTCTACCCACTTGCGTATAATGGGAGCTAAAAATAACGATATGCCCGTTGTAACCAAAGAGGCAAGTGAAGCAAATGAAAGCAGGGCGGCATAGTTACCGTCATTATATGTATAAGTAAATTCAAGAAAAGTATCTCTGAAAAATGTTATTTCAAACTGTTCTGTTCTGAAACAAGCAATAAATGCGTATGTCATAAAACCGTATCCGATTGAAAAGCCGTAGCTTAAAATATCCGAAAGAGTATAAAGTATAAGCGGTTTATTTTTAAGAATACTCTTATAAACATCTCTGATCTTCGGCGCTGCAACTACCGGAGGATCCGTAATACGCTCTTTTGTTTCAATAATATTCCAGATTGAAAGGGGAATAGCGGCAAGAGTAACAAAGCTGTAACCGAAGAAATATCTTTCTGCTTCGGACATGTTGGGTAAAATGAAAGGCAAAAAAGCCGCAATATATGTACCGCATGAGCCTATGGAGGAACCGAGAATACTGTCTATTGCCGCAATATAACCGCGCTCCATATTGTTTGTGGTTCGTCTTGCGTTGAGGGCGGTCGCCGCCGCGTTATAGAAGGTACTGAAAGCATCGTTAAGGAAATAAAGCAGTACAAGATAAGTAACTTTGAAAGCATCTCCTACACCGGGGAAGAAGTCTCTCAGCGGAAATGCCTGAAAAATAACAACGAGATTCCAAGGTACAATCATAAGCATCATCCAAGGCTTAAATCTACCCCATCTGCCAAAGGTTTTACGGCTTTTATCAATAAAGCTTGCAACTATAACGTCGTTAGCTATATCCCAAAAGCCGAGTATAAACACAAGGGTACTGTAAGTGGCAAAGGCGCTTTCGCTAAGACCAAGGAAGGTTGATGCAACAAGTCCGCCGAAAAATCCGTTCATAGCACCGCCGATTTTTGATACAGCCGTACTGGTACTGTAAGCGGCATACTCTCTTACGGTAAGCTTTTCGCTGACAACCGTTGCACGGGAGTTTTTGATTTTCTTCATAAATTCACCTCAAAACACAGGAAAAATCCGATTTAATCCTTATTGTTATGACCGGATTTTCGCCTGTTTATTTGCTTTCATACTATCATAATTTTACATTTTCTGTCAAGAAATTATTTCTTTTTAATGATAAATATTTTTATCAGTGAATTTACTGCAAGAATACTTTTTATTAAAAATGCTTGACAAGATGTAGGATTAGTGTTATATTATCCAAAAACCAAAAGAGGTAAATTTATGAATACATATCTTTTCAAAAAACATGATATGGATATGAATTGGCTTGCACAGCATGATTATCAATCATCAACCGGGCAGGCTTATACCTCTATATTCATTTTTGGATAAATACTTTTATATTTCCATATATGTTTATAACGGTGTAAGCTTATGCAGAAACTTACACCGTTTATTTTTTTCAAAAGGAGCACTGTTATGAAATTGTTAAATTTAATCAAAAAGAAGCTTTTAAAAAAACAGCCTGCAAAAACAGGTAATTACCTTGTTGACTATTACAACAGTCATGATGAAGATTCACGCCTTTTATCAAAGCACGGAAGAATTGAGTTCCTTACAACCGTAAAATATGTTGAGAAGTACCTGAAAAGCGGTATGAAGCTTATGGAAATCGGTGCCGCAACAGGAAAATACTCACATTATTTTGCTCAAAAAGGCTTTGAAGTTGATGCGGTTGAACTCATTGAGCACAATATTGAGGTTTTCAAATCAAAGACAAAACCCGAGGAAAAAGTCAACATTAAGCAAGGTAATGCCCTCGATTTATCCGAATATCCCGATAACTGCTATGATGTGACGCTTTTGTTCGGACCGATGTATCATCTATATACTTTGGAAGAACAGAAAAAAGCTCTTTCAGAGGCAGTTCGTATAACCAAAAAAGGCGGTTATATTTTTGTAGCTTACTGTATGCTTGAGCCGTCAATGCTTATGAGTTTTAAAAATGACAGAATAAAAAGACTGATAGCCGAGGGTGAATATGACCCTGTAACCTTGGAGGCATATTTTCCGCCCCACGGTATTTTCAAGCTTTATACCAAAGATGAGATTTACAGATTGACACAAGATTTGAACATCGAGAGGTTGTGTTTTACTGCAACGGACGGCTATGCCTGTCACATGAAAGAAGCAATAGACAAAATGGATGATGAAACCTACGAATTGTATTTGAAATACCATTTTAAAACCTGTGAAAGACAGGATTTAATAGGGTTATCTCACCATACCCTTGATGTGTTGAGAAAGGAGTAAACCGTGATTACATACCCGAATTATGACAGGAGCATTCTTTCGATTGCCTCATCTGTTTTAAATTATTTCGACGTAAAAGACTGTCAACATAAAACCTTGCCTGAATTAGATAAACTTTTGAGCAAGGGCTATAAAAATATTGTAGTAATGCTTTTTGACGGTTTGGGTGTTTCGGCAATTAAAGAGCACCTGAATGAAAATGACTTTTTGAGAAAACATTTTGTCTGTTCGATTTCATCCGTATTTCCCTCAACAACCGTTGCAGCTACAACAGCAATAGAAAGCGGATATTCTCCCATTGAAACAGGCTGGCTCGGATGGGATTTGTATTTTGATGAAATAGGCGAGAATGTTGCAGTGTTCCGAAATGCTTTGCAGAAAAACGGTAAACCTGCTGCTCACTACAATGTTGCGTGGCAATATATCCCATACAAAAGAATATTTGAACGTATTGAAGAAGTGAACGGTAAAGGCTCTGCAGTTTGCGTTTCCCCGTTTTCTATATATCAATCAAAAAGTGTGCATGATATTTGCAAAGTAATAAAAAAACTGTCAAAAGAGAAAAGGAAGAAGTATATCTATTCCTATTGGCATCAGCCTGATACTCAAATGCATATCCACGGTGTGTCAAGCATACAGGTGCACGAGCAGATAGAATTGATTAACCGTGAGGTTGAGTGCCTTTGCAAACAGCTTGAAAACTCTCTTGTTATCATCACCGCAGACCACGGATTATGTGACGGTAAAAATGAATATCTTGAAGATTATCCCAAGCTTTCTTCAATGCTTAAAGTACCGCCTTCAATTGAAGCGAGAGCATTAAGTTTCTTCGTCAAAGACGGAATGCTTGAGTATTTCAGAGACGAGTTTAACCGTATTTTCGGCAATGATTTCAAACTTATGACAAAAGAAGAAGTCTTTGCAGAAAATCTTTTTGGGTTCGGCAAACCGCACTCAAAAGCCTATGATTTCGTCGGTGATTTTCTTGCTGTTGCCACAGGCGAAAAATCCTTGTTTATAGAGCGTGAAGATTATTCATTTGTCGGTGTTCATGCAGGTCTTACCGAAGAAGAAATGACTGTACCGTTTATTGCAATCGAAACATAAGCTGTCTTTTAACAAAATTATTCCCCTTAAATGGCCTGAAAACTATTCAAGGGGAATGAACTTTGCTTTAATTTAATGCTTGATATATCAAGCTGCTGGAGCTGTTTCAGCCTTGCTTGCAAACTGATTTTTTAAAAATTTAACAAATGCTTTAAAGAATCTTATCATACTGTTGATGAATTTGAAAAGGGCTGATGACGCAGGTAATTCAGTAAAATCATCCATATTGCTTACAGTATTTGAGCTTTTATCATACTGCAAATATTGAGTGTACTTGCCGTCGCTGACGGTTATATCGTTTTTAATGATGTCTAAAATTATATTGTGCATAACTCCGGGGAAATTGTCGTGATAAAGGTCGCGGATAAACCAGGTAGTTTCGGGGGCAAGACAGGTTGATGCGTCGATTGTGCGGTCGGGGGAGAGATACTTGTCAGTGGAAAGAGAATTGATGTATTTTTTGTCGAGTGTATGACCGTAATCGGCGGCAACAGCACCAAAAGACTGGCTTGATACACAAGTGCATCCGTCACTTTGCTCACGAGCGTTTTTGTAAAGTGGATAGTTGGGGAAATTGTACTTGACAAAGTTGTAGAATTTTACACCTTTGTCTTGTAAATTCTTGATTGTATCCTCGCACTTAAGCTGAACATTATAGTAGAAATCGTCTGTTTTGGCAATAAGGCCTGCGTATTCATCCTTGTAGTCGGCAAATATAAAATCTCTGCCGGTTTCATATTCTTCCGGTGAAACCATTGACCAATATCCGGGCAATGTGCCAAGGGTCTGGTGGAGTAATTCGGGGAAAAGGTCATCTTTAACAAGGTTTACAATTGAGCTTACCGTTGTAGTGACAGCACCCATAAGTCGCAACTGCGTAATAACATCAATGAGAGCTAAAACCAATTCTTTTGTTGTGGGGTCTTCGATTACATCCTCGTTTTGCAAATAGTAATCTGCAAAATTGTAAACCGCTTCATCATCTAAGGTTATATTGCCGGAGAAGAAAGCAGACAAAGATGTGACACCGAGAATTGACTGTGTGTAGTAAGTGACACTTGCAATTTTTTCACTTGCGTGATCGAAGTGCTTTTCTAAGTAAGCGGCGGCAACATTACTGCCGTAACAACGGCTTATAAGATGAACTTTGCTTTCGCCTGTCACTTCAAGCACTTTGTCAATGTATCTTTCTAAATCCTTGGCGATGTCGATGGGGGAAAGTCTCCAGTCATAGCGGAATTCATAGTCCAGAATGCCGTAGTTGGAGTTTTTTTGCGGAAAACGTGCAGTTTCAATGCTCCAATTGATGTGACTGCCGTCACTTGCCTCACCGTTGCAGTCTAAGGCGTATGCACCTAAAACAGGCACCCATTCTTCACAGAATTTGTCCACGTATTTCTCGTAGTTGCCGGTAATAGAGCCTATAAGAAACTCTTCAAGTAAAGGCTTAATTGTTGCTGTAAGCTTGTCACCTAAACCGTCTACGGGAAAGATTTTATTGCCCTGGGCGTCATATATAGCGGCACCCGTGCCTTTTACGTATACAATGGGATATTCTTCCTCAGCAGCTACCGAAATGGGTGCGGTCAGGCTGAAGATAATTGACAGACACAGAAATAATGCAATAAGCTTTTTCATTTTCATAATTTTCATCCTTTTTACAATTTGTTAATAATATTCTACCATATTGTAAAATAATTTCAAGTGCTTTTTGCAAAACAAGATAAAAGCTGTAAAAATGTTGCAACTTGGATAATGTGACGCGTTAAGTCAATTCAATTAAAACAACCTCAGGTCTATTATTAAAACGCAAGGGGATAATGCTGTTTCCGATGCCGCGGCTTACAATCATATTAGTATTTTCTTCTGTATATAATCCTGCATCGTATTTCGGGAATAATCCTTGATTAGGGGCTATCAAACCGCCTGCAAAAGGCAAACGGAACTGTCCGCCGTGAGCGTGACCGCTGAGGACTAAATCTACCTTATTGTCAGCGTATATTTTAAATAATTCAGGTCTATGGGAAAGAAGCAATGTAAAGCTATCGTTTTCATTCATCAACTGACTAATACTTTTATTCGCTATTGCCTCCGAATTTCCGAACAAGTAATCTGTTTGAAAGCTCGGATCGTTTATACCGATAACTGTAAGTTTTTCGCCGCTTCTTTCTAAATCAATCCGTTCATTTTCAAGTACGTTTACGCCAAGCTCAGTTAAACCGTTTTTCAAGCTGTCATATTCTGAAATCCTTGCTTCG
This sequence comes from Acutalibacteraceae bacterium, assembly GCA_051880695.1. Classification (GTDB taxonomy): domain Bacteria; phylum Bacillota; class Clostridia; order Oscillospirales; family Acutalibacteraceae; genus UBA6857. Next base: position 6,993 of record JBJEOK010000031.1, read on the forward strand.
TGATTGCCTGTTACATAATAGCACGGGGCAATTTTTACCGCTTCTTTTGCAAATTGCAGGGCTTTTTCAATGTCCGTATTACGAGAATCAATTAAATCACCTGTAATAGCTATAATATCAGGCTTTGCTTCTTTTAGAATATTAAGGAGCTTTTCATTGTTTTTTCCTATTTCCGTATTATGTAAATCCGAAACGTGGGCAATGCGAAATTTGTCAAAGGCTTCAGGTAATCTGTCACTTGAAACGGTATATTTATTAAGCTCTGGTGCGGTGTTGCCCCAAACAGTCCAAACAGTTATAGCTGTAAGCAGCAATGCAACAATGCTAAGAATGATAATCAGCTTTTTCTTTTGTGCAGTCATTTAATTACCTCCCGTAATTTTTAAATAATATAACATGGATATATGAACTTTTCTTGCCGTAAAAGTATTTTATGGCGGAAATTTTAACACCAACCTTTTTATCAGCTTTTTTATAAGCTTTTCTTTTATTTTAAAGGCATTCCGGTGCAGTCTTGACAAAGCGGCCGAAAGAGTATAAAGTATAGGTAAGCTATTTATATTAAATTAAAAGAGGGGATTTTATGACAGAGCTTGAAAAGATGCAACGGGCAAAGATGTATATTGATAAGCTGGCAAACGGCATCAACCCCCTTGACGGTATGTCGGTAGGGGCTAATGACATTGTAAACAATGTGCGCATTTCTCGCTGTCTGTTTTATGTATCCGACATTTTGGGACAGATTATCGGCAATGGCGGCAATATTGCTAAAAGGAGCAGTAATTCTTCAAAAACAGATTTTTTCATTCCCGATGAAAACATAAGTAACTTTCGGTTTTCCGATAAGCCGATACCAATATCTGAAATAGCAAACCGTTTAAATGAATTGACAGATTTAGACCGATGCAAAAAAATCACTTATAAAGCAATAACCTCATGGCTTATTGAAATCGGTGCTTTAGAGATAATAGAGGACTTTAACGGCAAACAGACAAAAAATCTTACAGCACAAGGCTTTGAGCTTGGAATTACCAAAGAAAAGCGAACGGGCTTGTACGGCGAATATGTTGTTATTCTTTACAGCAGAGAAGCCCAGCAGTTTATTGTTGACAATATTGAAGCAATTGTTGAATATAAGAGGGAAAATGTACCCGCGAAAAGCGTTAATCAAGGACAGCTGTGGACGCCTGAACAGGAAGAATGTTTGACGGATATGTTCAATAAAAATGCCTCTGTTTCAGAAATGGCAAAAGCTCTTATGAGAACAGAAGGCGGCATTAGAAGCAGACTTGTTAAGTTAGGTCTTATTAAAGGTGAAAATGTCAGCATTTAACAATATTAAATTGAAAAGTAATAACTCCCTTTGTAGTAGGTTGTTTACTGCAAAGGGAGTTTTGGTTTAAAGCAGATTAAATCGATTCAATTATATCGGTTAGTTTTTCGCTGTGACTTGATTGGAAATAATGGTTTTTTGTGTCAATAAAATCAATTCCTGATATATTTACAAAATAGTTTTTCCATAAAATTTCCGCTTCTTTGTAATTTTTACTGAACAAGTCTTTTTTACTGATAATTATATTGATAGGAGTATGCAGTTTTAAGTCTGTTTTAGTATAAATTTCACAAGCGAAGTCAGTGTCTTTTCTAAATTGGTTTAGAATTTCCCCGGCTTTTTTATTAGGCAGTGAACCTAAGTAAGAACCTGCATTTATAAGAATACGTTTAAGAATAAAATCGGGAACAATATTCCAAATGTTTTTATTTGTAGGCTTTGCCGGTGGAATACTTGCACCTATAAAATAACGCTTTACGGAAACGTCTTCTTTTTCAAGTGTGCCAAGTATCTGCAAAGCTACTGCCGAACCTACACAATGTGAGTAAAAATATATCTCTTTATCATTTAGGTTGTCGGCAATTTCTTTTGCTGCATTTTCACATTCTTTTATTGAGTGAAGATAACGCATAAAGTAAATTTCGGTATCTGTAAAACGCCTCTTTAATGATGAAACAAAATTAGTATATGCCTCTGCGTTTCCACCTGCAAAAGGTAGGAGAATAAAGGCTTTTGCAGCATTTTTCGGCATAAATATTGGCTCAAGATAGTCGAGCGTGACAGTTTTTTGCCTTTGCATAATAAGAGCTAATTTAGCCGGAGTGGAGTTTCGCATAAATTCGGCGGAAGTAATATGTTCAAATCCTTTTTCGCTGAGAACCGATATCATCAAAAGACTATCGCCGCCGTTATCAAAGAAATCGCTGTTTCTGTCAAGATTTTTTTCACCTAAATATTTTTCAAAAGTCTTGCATATTAAGCTTTCAGTATCATTTATAGGTGCTTCATTTTTGACTTCGTTAACTTTTATTTCTTTTTCTGCAAGAGCCTTTCTATCAAGCTTTCCGCTTTGATTCAGAGGTAATTTATCAAGCCTGACAATTGCTTTTGGTACCATATATTTAGGAAGCTTGTTTGAACAAATGTTTTTGATTTCTTCAGTGCAGTCTGTTTTTCCGGTATAAAAAGCAGCGAGAGTATTATTAGCACCGCTTCTGTTTATTACAACAGCAACGCTTTCAACAGCATCAACAGTGGTGATAACTGCTTCAATTTCGCCAAGCTCAATTCTGAGTCCGCGTATTTTCACCTGGAAGTCATTTCTTCCCACATAGACAATATTGCCGTCTTCACGTAGGTAAGCAAGGTCGCCCGTTTTGTAGAGCTTGCCCTCACCGAACGGGTTGTCAATGAACTTTTCTGCTGTAAGGTCGAGGTTGTTGAGGTAGCCTTGACCTACATTTATACCCGCAATACAAAGCTCACCTATTACACCTATTGGCTGAATGTTTGTGAATTTATCAACTATATATATTTGGGTGTT
>JBJEOK010000032.1:0-42838 GCA_051880695.1 Acutalibacteraceae bacterium
ATAGCCCCTTATAGGGGCTAATCAAACCACCGGTTGAACCGGTGGTCATGATTGCCCAAATCGGGTTTGGTGCAAATTTCTATGAAGCAGTATCATATAATATGAAATGAAGCAATATAACGGCACGAATTGTAAATTTTCGTGCCGCTCTATTGCTTTTTTCTGTTTTTAATATTAGAATAGTAAAGTAGTTAGCTTACTTGCCGTGCCGTTGGTTATCGGTTTCGTTGACATTTGAAAATTTTCCTCGTTGCCGAAAGCGTATATTCGGCACTCGTCAACTTTGCAATTGTGTCAACACTACAAGCAAAGTCTAACACACTAGACAAAGCTTTGCTTTGTTCGTTGTGGCAAGGGCATACCCCTGCACCCCTCAATATTGCTTTTGTTTTACTAAATCAATATAAAACACCTACGAATTACCTTTACAATTTACAAAATTCGTGTTATAATGTGTTCACCACATAAAACTCTAAAATGTATTTTTCCGCACAGAAGTGGGCATTTTACTTCGGTAAAAGTGCTGACTTCTTATTTCGCATTTCTGTGTGGAGTGTGGAGTTTTGTGTGGTAGCAAATCGGAGTCGAGCATTTTTCGGTGTGTGCGACTTCGCGTTGCACACACTTTTTTGTTACGGAGGGATTTCTATGGGATTTAGATTCAGAAAAAGCATAAACCTTGGCGGTGGTTTCAAGGTAAATTTAAGTAAATCAGGTGTAGGATACAGTTTTGGTGGCAAGGGTTTTAGAGTAGCTAGAACCGCAAAAGGCAAAACTAGAACAACTGCATCAATATACGGAACGGGTTTGTCATATTCCAAAGAATTTGGTGGTAGCAGTCATAAAAGAAATTCTGCACCACATACTACACCAAACAACCCAAATTCTGTGACTGTGGCAGACAATAACTATTATGATACACAAGAAATTAAAAATGCTAATGCGAAAAATCTTGTGTCTGAAGGACTAGAAGAAATGCTCGCGGCTGCAAACGAATCACTTAAAATGTATAGTTTGGCATTGATCGGCTTTTTTGTTTCACTTATTCTTGGATTTGGATTTCCTCTGTTTTGGGTTGCTACTGTTATATGTGCTATTTATGGATACAGGGTTAGAAAAAACGGTATCATCGATTTAGAATATACTTTTGATGATGAGCAAAAGGCTCTTGTGGACGAGCGTATGCAACCACTCATTAAAATGACTAACAGCAAAAAAATTTGGTGGATTACACAAACAAGCAAAGTTATTGACAAAAAATATTCAAGTGGTGCAAGCAATTCTGTAAAGAGAAAAGATTGTAAAGCATCAACAAAAGCCCCATTCCCGTTTCAAACAAACTCTGTTGCAGTTTGCTTCAAATGTGGAAAAGAGGCGTTGCTTTTTCTCCCTGACAAATTATTTGTATTTCAAGGTATGAAAATCGGTGCAGTAAATTATTCTGATGTAACAACTTCGGTGCATGGCCAACGATTTGTTGAAAGTGAATCTGTTCCAAGAGATGCACAGGTTGTTGACCATACTTGGCAATATGTAAACAAATCGGGTGGACCTGATAAAAGATTCCAAAACAATAGGAAATTACCTGTTTGTCTTTATGGTGAAATGGAAGTTCGTTCGGCATCTGGCATTAACACCGATATTATGTTTTCAAATCCTAACATACAATCATGACCACCGGTTGAACCGGTGGTCATGATTACTGAACATTCTCACATTTTTATGAAAATATGAATAAATTGTAAAATATATGAACAATATATTGAAACTCCTGCTTGTTTATATTATACTATCCTTGTACCAAAAGTACAAATAAATTAAAAGGAGTAAAAAATTATGGCATCATTTCTTCAATCACTTGTAGTTTTTCTTACTGTTTTAATTTCAATGATTTTCCCTGCAACTCCCGACGGCGGTGCAACCTTAACGGTTAAAGTTCCCGAAGAAACGGTTAATGCAGACCTCGGTTACACCTACAAGAATGAAACAGGCCTTGTAATTGTCGGTGACACTAAGTGTGAAGAGCTTGAAATGAAAGTTTTGGGTGAATGGTTACCGGTTGTTTTTGCCGAGCCCGAAATCACAGAGGAACAAGACGCAGCTATCGTTGTAATGCCCGGTGCAAACTTCACAGATTATGTTGATGTTCCCCTTCTTGCTCCCGGTGAATATCGCTTGACAATTGTCTATAACGTATGCACTGATTTTGGCGGCGGCACAACAGAAGCCAGAACTTCAGTTGAATTTACAGTTGAATAATTAGTTTAAAACTAAAAAATAAAGGTCAGCTTTTTGGGGCTGACCTTTTTCTTTACTCTTTGTTCGCTTTTAAAGCTTCTTTTAAATTTATAACTTACTTAGTTAAGTCATAAGTGTCTTGAGCGATAAGGAGTTCTTCGTCGGTGGGGATAACAAGCAGTTTGAGAGCGCTGTCTTCAGTAGAAATTTCGATTTCTTCACCGCGTACCGAGTTGGGAGCTTCGTCAATTGCAGTGCCGAGGAAAGCAAGCTTTTCTGCAACGGCTGTACGGTAGTGGGGATTGTTTTCACCGATACCGCCTGTAAATACAACTGCATCAACACCGCCCATAGCAGCAGCAAAACCGCCGATATACTTAACAAGCTGGTGGCAGAGCATTTTTTCAACAAGCTGTGCACGTTGGTCGCCGTCCTTTGAACGACCCTCGATTGTTCTGTTGTCGCTTGTAGCTGTGCCGGGAATTTCGTTGAAATTTTCGTCATATTCTGCTGTGAGTCCGAGCATACCCGACTGCTTGTTGAGAATAGTGTCAACCTCTTTGACGGTGAGGTTTTCTCTCTCACACAAAACGGCAATAATAGCAGGGTCAATTGAGCCTGAACGTGTACCCATCATAATGCCCTCAAGGGGAGTAAGACCCATTGTTGTATCAAAGCATTTGCCGCCCTTGATAGCTGAAATTGATGAGCCGTTACCGAGATGGCAGGTTACAATTTTAAGGTCTTCAACGTTGTCATACTTGCCGGGGTATTTCTTTTGAAGAAAGTCTATTGTTCTGGCACTTACATAGCGGTGGCTTGTACCGTGGAAGCCGTAACGTCTGATACCGTGCTTGAGGTAGTATTTATAGGGAAGTGCGTACATATAGGCATAGTCGGGGATAGTCTGGTGGAAGGCTGTGTCAAAAACAGCAACCTGGGGGATACCCTTCATAATGTTTTCGCAAACTTCAATACCGATAAGGTTTGCAGGATTGTGGAGCGGGCCTAAGGGGATGCACTTTCTGATTGCAGCCTTAACGTCTTCTGTAACAAGAACACTGCCGCTGAATTCTTCGCCGCCGTGAAGCACACGGTGACCTACTGCGGAAATGTCGCTCATTGAAGTGAGTACGCCCGTTTCTTTGTCGGTAAGTGTTTCAAGAAGAATGGTGATAGCGTCATTGTGGTCATTTGCTTCAACGGGCTTTTTGTTGAAAACCTTAACTTCCTCTCCGTCTTTTTCAATTTTGTGGGTAAAGGTACAGGCTGTACCGATTTGCTCAAAGATACCCTTTGCGAGAACCTTTGCTTCCGGCATTTCAAACACCTGATATTTAAGTGATGAGCTGCCTGCGTTGATAATTAACTCTTTGAAACTCATTTTTGAACACCTCGGATTTTTATTTTAAATTTTAGTTTGTGCAACTTAAACAGTATAGCATATATTTTTGGCTTTTTCTACCCATTTGATAAAAAAATTGATATATGTTACAAATTAAGGGAAAATACTTTGGTAATAATACATATTGATTGTTTAATGTTAAAGTGTTAAAATTATCAAGCAACTTAAGAGAACTGACAGCAATATTGATTTGCTTTTAAAAAGAGAAAATATAGTGTAAAAAAGAGATGCCTTGAGCATCTCTTTTTTATTGCTCTGCGGTTTCACCGTTTCGCAGTTATATTCGCCTTACGGCGAGTTATTTTATTATGAAACAAATACCGTTTACTTGTCAAAATCCTTTTTCATCTGTAAATAAGGCAGCCATTCATAGCCGTAGCTTTCATAAAGCTTTATTGCGCTTTCGTTGTCCTTTTCAACCTCTAATCTGATTCTTGAGGCAGAGTGTTCTTTTTCAATAAACCGCAAAAACTCTTTTGCAATGCTCTTTCTTCTGAAGCTTTCATTTATGTAAAGCTGTTCAATCCAAAGAATTTTACCGCCCACCTCGGGGGAAAAGCTTTTACTTAAAAGTGCGTATCCGGCGGTTTGTCCGTCAAGGTCAAAAAGGTAGGCGACAAGATATTCGTCACTGCGTAAAAGCTCGTCAAAAATTTTAGTGTGCAGTGAGGTGTCCGTCGGGTGGAGCACTGCGTCGCTGTTATAAAATTTTTCCGTAAGGCTCAGGTAAAGCTCGCGGTCGCTTTCACAGACCCTTTTAAAAACAACGCCCATTATTCAAATCTATCCTTTACGGTTTTGAGCTTTGCCGTAATTTCAATTTTCTGGGGGCAGCCCTTTCACATTTTTTACAGCTTATGCAGTCTTTTTGAGAGGGCTTTTCCTTTGAAAGCTTTTCGTATTCCTTTTTAGTGCCCTTGTTACCCTTTAAGCTCTCGTTGTAAAGGGTAAAATAGTCGGCAATGGGAATTTCCTTAGGACAGCCGTCGGTGCAGTAATGACATTCAGTGCAGGGAATAAGACGTGAATCGTTTAAGATTTCGGCAACCTCGAAAAGCACCGCTTTTTCTTCTTCGCTCAGGGGCACAAAGCTGTCACCCATAAAGCTGATGTTGTCTTTAAGCTGACTTTCGTCACTCATACCGCTTAAGGTGAGAATAACGCCCTCAAGAGATGCGGCAAACCTGATTGCGTATGATGCGGGAGACGCATCTGTGCCGAGAGTGCGAAGCTTTTCAAGGGCCTTTCCCTCTAAGTTAGCAAGACGTCCGCCTTTTACAGGCTCCATAACAATTATGTCCTTGCCGTGCTTTCTTGCGATTTCGTAGCAAAGCTTTGACTGAACTTTTACGTCGAGCCAATCAAGGTAGTTGATTTGAAGCTGTACAAACTCCATTTCGGGGTGGGCAGTGAGAATCTCGTCAAGAACATCTGCGGTATCGTGGAATGAAAAACCGAGACGGCCTATTTTACCCTCTGCCTTTTTCTTTTGCAGATTGTCAAAAACGCCTAACTTTTCAGCCTTCTTGAAGTTGGCTTTATTCAGGCAGTGAAGTAAGTAGTAGTCGAAATACTCGGTTTGGCAACGTTTTTGCTGATTTTTAAAAATGCGGTCAACGTCGCCTTTTCTGACTAACATACCGACAGGCATTTTGTCGGCAAGCAAAAAGCTTTCACGCGTCAGACGTGCCGACAGAAGCTCACCTGCTGCCTTTTCACTTTTTCCGCCGTGATACATATAGGCGGTATCAAAATAACAAAAGCCTTTTTCAAGGAAAAAGTCAACCATTTTCTTTGATTTTTCCATGTCAATTTTATCGTTTTTTATGCTTTTTTTTGTAATGGGCAGACGCATAAGTCCAAAGCCTAAATTTTTCATAAGCAGTACTCCTTAGTCGGTTGATTATATGAAAACATTATAATAAATTACTGTCTTATTGTCAATAGAACGATAAAGAGGGCTGATTTTATACAGATTGAATAAAAATTATTGCACAAAATTAGTCAAATATCAGTTGTTTTTTTGTGAAATTTATGGTAGAATTGTTGGTGTTAACTTCAAATTGTTTTATATTTGAATGTGGCAAATATCCGGTTTCGTAATAATGAGACCAAATTGGAGGTAATTGAATTGAAATCTTACAAAGTGGAAAACATCAGAAATATTGCAATTGCAGGTCACACCGGTAAAGGCAAAACAGCACTTTCAGAGGCTATGCTTTACGTTGCAGGTGTAACAGACAGACTTGGCAAGGTTGCTGACGGAAATACAGTTATGGACTATGATGCAGAAGAAAAAAAGCGCAAGTGCTCTATTTCCGCTTCCTGTGCTTCACTTGAATGGAGAGATACAAAAATCAATATTCTTGACGCACCCGGTAAGTTTGATTTTGCCGGCGGTATGGCTGAAGCTATGAGAGGTGCTGACTGTGCAGTTATCGTTACCTCAGCAGGTTCAACTGTTGATGTCGGTCTTGAAAAAGCCATCAAGGCGGCAGATGCAAGAAACATAGCAAAATTCTTTGTAATTACAAAGGTTGACAGTGAAAACCGTAACTTCTACAAAACCTTTGAAGCACTTAAAGCAGAGCTGGGCAACAAGCTTTGTCCCGTTGTTGTACCTTACATGAACGGCCCTGTATGTGAGTCCTTTGTTAACCTTTGCTCAAACAAGGCATTTAAGTATCCCAACGGCAGACCCGTTGAAATTGACCTTGTTTCCGACGATAACATTGTTAATATGAGAGCTGCTCTTGAAGAAGCTGTTGCAACAGTTGATGAGGAGCTTATGGAAAAATTCTTTGAGGGCGAGCCTCTGACTAAGGAAGAAATCATCAGCGGCCTTACAAAGGGTGTTGAAACAGGTGAAATTTGGCCTGTATATGCTTGCTCGGCTACAAAGGTTGACGGCTGTGATATGCTCCTTGACGCTATCGTATATTCAGCTCCCTCACCTGATAAGGCAAAGCCCGAAATTGCTGTTGATGAAAACGGGGAAGAAATCCTTATTGAATGTAAGGAAGACGCACCTCTTGCTGCCGCTTGCTTCAAGACAATCGCTGACCCCTTTGTAGGTAAGATGAGCTTTGTAAAAGTTCTTGCAGGCAAAATTACGGCAGATACCCCTGCATATAATTCAAGAACAGGTGAAAGCCAGAGAATGGGCAAGCTTGTTGCCGTTAAGGGCATTAAGCAGGAAGATGTTGCTGAAATTTCAACAGGTGACATCGGTGTTATCACAAAGCTTTCAGGTCTTGCAACAGGTGACACCATTTGCAGTGCTAAAAAGCCCATCACCTTAAAGGGTGTGGACTTCCCTGCTCCCTCACTTTCAATGGCAGTAGTTGTTAAGAAAAAGGGCGAGGAAGACAAGGTTGCTTCCGGCCTTAAAAAGATTATGGCAGAAGACCCGACAATTCACTTTGTTTCCAACGATGAAACAAAAGAAATGGTACTTTCCGGCTTAGGTGAACAGCACCTGGAGGTTGTTGTTTCCAAGCTCAAGGCAAAATACGGCGTTGAAATTGACCTTAAAATCCCCAAGGTTGCTTACAGAGAGACTATCCGTAAGAGCTGTCAGGTTCAAGGACGTCACAAGAAGCAGTCAGGCGGTTCAGGTCAGTTTGGTGATGTATTTATTCGCTTTGAACCCCATTCAGGTGACGAGCTTATATTTGAAACAGAGGTTGTAGGCGGTTCGGTTCCTAAAAACTTCTTCCCCGCAGTTGAAAAGGGACTTCAGGAAGCCATCCTTAAAGGACCTCTTGCAGGCTATCCCATGGTAGGTCTTAAAGCTGTGCTTTATGACGGTTCATACCATCCTGTTGACTCAAACGAAATGGCATTTAAGACTGCCGCTAAAATAGCTTACAAAAACGGTATGGCACAGGCTAACCCCGTTATCCTTGAGCCTATCGGTGAGCTTAAGGTTTATATGCCCGACGCTAACCTCGGTGACATTATGGGTGACATTACAAAACGCCGCGGACGTGTTTTGGGTATGGGCGCTGCTGACGAGCCTAAGATGCAAGAGCTTGTGGCGGAAGTTCCTATGGCTGAAATGGGTGACTTTGCAACGACATTGCGTTCCGTAACAGCAGGCAGAGGCTATTTCACCCTCGAGTTTGCCCGTTATGAAGACGCTCCTTCAATGGTAGCACAAAAGGTTATCGAAGAAGCCAAAAAAGACGCAGAAGATTAAGCCGATTACATCGGCAGGATTGTCACGGATTAAAGTTATTTAAAGGAAAACTTTACACCGTCTCTTGACGTGGAATCAAAATCCCGAGGGAAAATGTGCCGCTCAGCGGTGCATTTTCCCTCGGGATGGTCTATGTATAGTTAAAATTTTACTTTTGAGTCAAAACTCTGCGGTTTCCTTTTTGGTTTATGGCTGCGCGATACTTTTTGACAATTCCTTTGACGGCAAAGCAAATATTCTGCGTCAGCCTATTCAGCGGTCTAAAGTTTGTCTTTAGTAATTTTAATCCGTGACATTCGTTTTGGGACGCTAAACAAAAAAGCTGTAACAAAGGAGCTTTGTTACAGCTGTATTTAATTTGATTTTTATTGGTTAAGACCGAGATTTTTAAGCTGTGCACTGTAATTGCTTTGGAATTGAGCGTGAACAGAGTTGATTTGGTCAAGGCTGCTGCTTGCAACACTTTGGTAAGCAGAAAGACCGCTTGTAACAAAGTTCTTTGCTGTTTCGGTAACGCTGATAGCGTAATTTCTTGCTTCTTCCTTGAGAGCTCTGCATTCGTCGATGGTCTTATTTTTAAGCATCTGCACATCCCTGTCGGCTGCCTCTTTGAGTGCGGCAATTTCTTCTGTTGCACGGATATAGATGCTCTCTTGCTGTACCATTTCATAAGCCTGCTGATTTGCACGGGCAATAATACTTGCGGCGTCGTCCTGAGCCTTTTGTACTGTATCGGAATAGTACTTCTTAGCCTTGTTTACTGTTTCATATTCTTCTGCATGAGCGGCAGCAAGGATGTTTTCCTTTTCCTTGTTAGCCTCGTCAATAATAGCAACCTGGCGGTCGAGAATTTCCTTAGCTCTGATAATTTCTGAGGGAAGCTTATTTTGAATATGCTGTGCAAGATGTGTAAGGTCTTCGCCGTTGATAACTCTCTTTTTCTTTGAGAAGAAGAAGCGCTTACTTTTCGCAATGATTGATTCAAGCTCAACTACAAGCTGGTCGAAGTCCATTTCGCCCCATTTTGCGTCAGCTTCTTCGGGGTTGTAGTTGCCGAATTCAGCAGCGTCTTCATATTGCTCGTCATCGTACTGCTCGTATTCGTCATACTCCTCGTATTCGCCGTCAGTTGTAACATCCTCAACGCCGAGATCCGTTTCAAGATCATAATAATTTGCCATAATTATTTACCTGCCCTTTCTTTAAAGTAAACAGAACCTTACAAATTCTGTCTTAGCTTTTCTATAACTTCTTTTGAAATTTCGCTTGGAATAAACGGGGAAATGTCGCCGCCTAAAAGACAAACCTGCTTAATCATACTTGAGGATAAGAACATATTTTCACTGCTTGCGGCAAGAAAAACCGTTTCAACCTCGCTGTTAAGCTTTTTGTTAACAAGTGCTTGCTGAAATTCGTCTTCAAAATCGGACATAACACGCAAGCCCTTAACAATTGCCGTAGCATTGCTTTGTTTGGCATAATCGGCGAGAAGTCCCATATATGAATCAACGCTGACGTTTTTTAAATCGCCTACACATTTTTTTATAAGGCTCATTCTTTCCTCAACTGAAAATGCATAAGAGCCTGTTTTACGGTAATTTGACATAACGACAACGATAATTTTATCAAATAGCTTTGCGCTTCTTTTGATTATCTCTAAATGACCGCTTGTAATCGGGTCAAAGGAGCCGGGATAGATGGCAATTCTTTCCATCATAAGTCATTCCCTTCGTTTCACATAACTGTAGGAAAACAAAGCTTTCATAAACAGTCACTATATTATCACACTTTTTAGTGAAAAAAGCAACAGTATTTAAGAATTTTCTACCTTTTTACTTAAATTCATAGGTTTTAAATAGTTATTTTTGCGCCCTGTAACTAATTTAAAAGGTAAATTTACTTAATTCAGTCAAGATTTGCCTTGGTTTCAGCTTGCTTTCTGCCGTGGTTATAAAGCTTTCTGTTATCAAGAGCCCACATTCTTCCGGTAAATTCGCCGTTATTCAAGGGGGCTACTGCTTCGTTTATTTCAAAAATTGTGGCGTCAAGCTTGTCAAGCTGACTTAAAATTTCCGCTTCAAGGAACATCGGCCTCACAGCCGCACCGAAATCCGGTTCACCGTGGTGGGAGATAACCATGTGTTCAAGAAGCATGGCCTTTTCCTTTGAAATGCCGAGTTCTTCTGCTTTTCTTTCAATTTTCATTGCACCCATAACAAGGTGGCCTAATAATTCACCCTTTACACTGTAACCTGTAACAAGTCCTGCCGAGCTTAAATTGAATTCCTCTATTTTACATATATCGTGCACAATTGCACCGCAGTAAAGCAGGTCGCTGTCAACAGAGGGGTAGATTTTGCAAATGCTTTGACAAAGGCGCAGAATTGAAAGAGTGTGATATAAAAGTCCGCCTCTTATAGCGTGGTGAAGCTTAAAGGCTGCCGGCCAGTAAAGAAGCTGACTTTCACTTTCCTTTACAAGCTCGTATGTAAGTCTTTGAAGCTCACTGTCCTCAACCGAGGCGATGACGTTCATTATTTCGCCGAGCATCATTTCGCCGGAGTATTCGGCAGAGGGGACAAAGTCGGCAATATCAACACCGTCATTTTCATTTACAAGCCTTATTTTGTCAATGCGAAGCTGGTCGTTGCCGTTATACTGTGTAACGCTTCCCCTGACCTTTACAAGGTCACCTGCGGCAAACTGTCCGTGAATGAGCTCGTTATAGTCCCAAAGCTTTCCGTTGATTTCAACGTCTTTTTTACAAAGCAGCATGTCAAGGTAAGCGGAGCCTTTTACATTGATTTTCTTTTCACTGGTTTTTACAAGGTAAAATTCATCTCTTGTTGAGTTCATAAGATACCTCCCTGTTTAATCATTAAAGCCTCTGCCGATGATTTCGCCTGCGTCACAAATAACGGTGAAGGCATTTTCATCAGCCGAGCTTATTATATTGTTTATATTTTTAATTTCACTTACACGTGCTGCACATAAAAGAAGACTTTTACCGTCACCTGTGTATCCGCCCTTTGCCGAAAGGGTGGTGACGCCTCTGTTAAGGGAAGAAAAAAGCCTTTGCTTTATGATTTCTCCCTTTTCGGTGACGATTAAAATAAGCTTTCCGTGACCTGTGCCGTAAAGGAGAGTGTCAATCATTTTTGACGAGAGAAAAATGGCAATAAGTGCGTAAAGTACCGCTTCGATTTCTCTGTAAACAATAAACGACAGTCCGACAATACAAAGGTCGACAATTAAAATAACACGTCCTGTAGAAAGCCGTCTGCTTGCCTTTTTTATGAGCATGGCAAGTATATCCGTACCGCCCGTTGTGCCGCCGTTGAGAAAAACAAGGGCAAGCCCCGTGCCTGTCAGCACGCCGCAAAAAAGACAGCTTAAAAGCCTGTCGCCTCTGTAAGGTACAATGAAAAGCTGACCGAGGTCGATAAATACAGTGAAAACTGCCGTGTTTATAAATGTTTTAAGTAAAAATCCCTTTTGAAGAAAAATTTTTGCAAGAATAAAAAGGGGAATATTCATTATAAAAATTGCAGTGCCTATGGGCAAAGAGGGGATAAATTCCTTTAAAATCAGAGCGATGCCCGTAAGACCGCCCTGGGTTATGTTGTTAGGCGAAGCGAACATATTTATTGAAATACTGCAAAGGCAAGAGCCTGCAAATAAACATAAGATTTCAAAAATTATTTTTTTCGCCTTTGCCACATAACCACAACCTCAGTCGGAAATTAAAGCAAAAAGCTCTCTCAGGCGGTCAATGTCACCGCTCAGGTAAACATAACCGAAAACCGCCTCAAGTCCCGTAGCGTAGTGATAATCGCCCTCGGTTGCATTTTTTGCTTTGTGGTTAGTATGTGCATTTCTGCCCCGTTTGAAAACGGCAAGCTCTTTTTCAGTGAGCTTTTCCATAATTTTCATAGCCGCCTGCGCCTGAGACGAGGCTTTGACAAGCCTTGATGCGTTTTGGTGAAGCTTGTTTACGGGTCTGTTAGCTTCACAAATCAGCTTTTCGCGTACAAAAAGGTCAAAGACCGTGTCGCCTATGAAAGCAAGGGTCAGGGGGCTTAAAAGGTCGGGGTTGCAGCTGTCATTTAAAAATCTTTTCATTTTATATCTTTGACTTTCCACCTTAGTTAACAAACTCAAATTCAAAATCGTAAATGCTTACAATGTCGCCCTCGTTAATGCCTTTTTCACGCAGTGCGTCAATGATGCCGCTTGAAGTGAGCACACGCTGAAAATATTGCAAGGATTCGTAATCGTCAAGGTCGGTGCGGCAGAGGATTTTAATAAGCCAGGGTGCCTCAACAATATAAACGTCGTCCTCGACGGTAATTGTAAAGCCGGTATTTTGATTTTTGAGCAGCTGCTCCAAGGGTATCTCCTCTTTTTCATACCTTACAACAGGCGGAAGAGTTGAAAGCTTTGCCGCAACGGCATCAATCACCTCTTTTGTGCCCTCGTAAATCGGGGCGCACATTTCAAAATACTGCAAGCCCTTATTTTCAATATATTTTTTGAAGGTTTCTCTTTGTTCATCTGTTGCAAGGTCGATTTTATTACCTGCAACAATTTGAGGGCGTGTTGCAAGCTCCGGGTTGAAGCGTTCAAGCTCAAGGTTGATTTTTTCAAAGTCTTCTATGGGGTCCCTGCCCTCGCTGCCGGAAACGTCCACAATGTGAAGTAACATTCTGCAACGGTCAACGTGCCTTAAAAATTCATGACCTAAGCCTACGCCCTCGCTTGCACCCTCAATAAGTCCGGGAATATCGGCAATTACAAAGGAGGTGCCTTCACCTAAGGAAACAACGCCCAGTACGGGGGTGATAGTTGTAAAATGGTAATCGGCAACAATGGGTTTAGCCTTGCTTACAACGGAAATGAAGCTTGATTTACCTACGTTGGGAAAGCCTAAAAGTCCCACGTCGGCAAGAAGCTTTAATTCGAGCACTACCTCCCATTCCTCACCGGGGGCACCTGACTTTGCAAAACGGGGAGTTTGACGTGTGGGTGTTGAAAAGTGGCTGTTACCCCAGCCGCCTTTACCGCCCTTTGCGGCAATAAAAGGCTCATCGGCAGACATATCTGCCATTATAACTCCGCTTTCTTTTTCACGGATTATGGTACCTCTCGGCACCTTTATAATAAGGTTTTCGGCTTTTTTACCGCTTCTTCTTCCGCCCTGACCGTCACTGCCGTTGGGGGCAACATATTTTCTTTTATATTTAAAGTCTGCAAGGGTTGAAAGGTTATCGTCAACCTGAAAAACAATGTCTCCGCCCTTGCCGCCGTCGCCGCCGTCGGGACCGCCTGCGTTGACGAATTTTTCCCTGTGAAAGGCAACTGCACCGTTGCCGCCGTTTCCCGCTTTAATTTTTATCACGGCTTTATCTACAAACATAGGCTTACCTCCTTTTTTAGTTGGCATAACTAAGTAATTATAGCATAAAAAGAGGGAAAAGTAAAGGGGTTGAAGTCGGGCATAGACATATTAGACGCAGCAAAAACAAACAATTATTCTCTCTGCCGTATTGTAATTGATTTTTTGTTGTGATATAATTTTTAAAAAATAAAAGGAGTTAATAAACATGACAAGAGCATTACGTTTTCTTATGGCGATGGTGATGATTATACCCAATCTTTATAATTGCATCTTCAACGGTTACGCATACCCTGTTACAAGCACAAAGGGAGCATACGTCTTTTGTTACTTTGTAGGCAATGAGCCCGAACAGCAGACAATCCATCTTGCTGTAAGCACAGACGGATATAATTTTTCGGCCCTTAATAATAATGAAGCGGTTATCGATCAAAAGTCAGGTACGGGCTGTGTGCGTGATCCCTATATTTTTAAGGCTAAAGATGAAAACGGTAAAGACTGTTACTACATAGTTGCAACGGATATGGACGCAATGCTCGGCTGGACTTCAAACCACGCGGTTGTCTTTTGGAAGTCCTATGACTTGACTAATTGGGAGGATGAGTACATTCTCGACATACGTGACTTTGACGGTTGGGAAAACTGTAACAGAGCTTGGGCACCTCAGGTTATTTGGGACGGTGAAGCAGGGCAGTATATGCTCTATCTTGCGCTTTCCACTTGGGATGACCCGTCAACCGAACTGGACGAAGATGTTGCACAGCATTACTATTTATATACAACCGATTTTAAGAATTTCACCGCACCCGAATATCTTTACGGCAGAAGAAGTGAAAAGCATACCTTTGAAGACGGCAGAGAAATTACGGGTATTCAGTGCATTGACGGTGATATGATTTATAACAGCAGAGACGGTTACTATTATCTTTACTTTAAGGAGGACCTAACACAAAAAATTGCTTATGTAAGGTCAAAAAGTCCAACAGGTCCCTTTAATGAGGATTATACAATCTGCTCGCTTAACTGGTGGGCTGTTGAGGGAAGCACAATGTACCGTATTACCGGCACAAACTCCTGGATGATGATTATGGACGAATACGGCGAGGGCACTTTCTTTGCACAGATGACTAAGGACTTTAAAAACTTTAAACAAGTTCAAAGGTCAAAGTATTCCGTCAATCATCTCAACCCCCGTCACGGCTCTGTTCTGGCAATAAGTATGGAGGATTATAACAGACTTGTTGAAGTTTACACGGTGGCAGAATAATAATTCAAGGCGCTTTAGAGTAAAATCTAAGGTGCCTTTTATATAATTTGAATTTTTTCTGTCAACTTAAACTTGATAATTTGATTTACTTTCAGCTTGCAGAAAGTATCATTAAATGCAAAATTAACCCCTGCTTAAAGCTGAAGCAGGGGTTAATATTATCCTCAATTTACTGTGCCGTTTTGTATTTTTTCTTTTAAGAAAGCAAACAAAGCTTTGATAAATCTTACAAAAGCAGATATATTATTGTCGGTATAATCTTCGGTGTTCATATTGTCCTTATTAAGCGGTGTACAAGTGCCGTCATCCGGATTATAGAACAGATACTGAGGCCAATTTTCATCGCTGTCAACAGTCATTTGTTCTTCACTGTAACACATTTGAAGCATCAGGGGGTTGAAGCAGTCATGGAAAGGATTGTGCTCAACGTTTTTGATGTACCAGGTGTAGTCGGGGAAAAGAGCTGTTGAGGAGTCGATTTTTTTGTCGGGTGAAATATACTTCTTTGTGCCGTTAATGTCTGCCATAAGCATGTACAGCCAACAGAACTCCTCATTTGTGTTTACGGTTGTGGCGCCGAAGGACTGGGCAGATACTTCAATTCTGTTGTCACTGAGCTCACGGCTGTCTTCGATAAACGGGGGAGTCTGGAAGCCGTACTTACAGATGATGTTCATTTTAACACCGTCTTCTGCCATGGCTTTAAGTGTGCCTTCAAGGGGATTTTGTACGTTGTAGTGGTAGTTATCAATCTTTTCGCAGAGAACCTTGTAGGTGGTATCTATTTCATCACCGAAAACCTGCTTTTTAGCTTCTTCGTAATTTTCATCGTTTACCATTGCCCAATATCCTGGTGAGGTGCCGTAGGTTGCAACCATAAGCTTCTGGAAAATTTTACCTGAAACAGTGGCATAAACTCTGTTTGCTATTGCCGTTCCCACAGCCAATAAGCCTTTGTTCTGAGCATAAGCAACAGTTGCTTTTGCAAGCTCTGTTGCGATTTTGCCGTCGTCTAATTCAAAGCCGTCATTTTCATCAAGCCAGTAGTTGATAGAATCATCATTAAAAGCAATTTTACCTGCAAAAAGCTGACCTACAAAATCATAGCCTTTTGCCGCCGAAGCAAACATAATATTAGTTGCAATATCCTCGTAGCCGTATTCGGCAAAATATGCCGCCGCAATATTACAGCCCAGACAACGTGAAATTATATGTACCTTGTCATAACCGGTTTTTTCTTTGATTGCCTGAATGTAATCGTTCAAATCATCGGCAATAACGCAGGGGTCTTTTCTTGCGTCATATTCAAAGCGGTAGGTGAAAATATCACCCTGCCTGCCGGGTAAGGTTTCTTCGTTCCAGGTCCAGCGGTTGTGAGTGCCGTTGTCAACTTCACCCTCGTTGTTAAGACGGTAATCTTCATAACGCGAAGCAATCTGCTCGTAAACCGCATCGCAGAAAGGATCCCACTCATTTTTTAAAATGCCGTCTGTAAGATAAGGCATTGCCTCTGCAACGACATCGGTAATAAAGCTTGTGTTTTCTTCTATTGTCGGTGAGCCGTCAGCTTTAACAATAGCTGTTCTGCCTATTATGTATACGATAGGCATTTTGGTGTTGTTTTCGGTGGGCATTTCGCTGTCGCCGAATTCACATACAAAGCCGATTTTATCGGGACCGTAGAAATCTTCCTCGCCATTTATGTGATTTTCGTTGTTAGCGTTATTCCAGTAACCGAGGTATTTATCGTTGCCCCAGTTATGGCGCTGCATTTGAAGATAATATTCGCCGTTATCGTTGGTTTCAAAGGTAACAGTGTCAGCCCAATAAGTAAAGTCTTCACCTGTGACCCATCTCCATTTGTTGAGAGTGCCCTCATCGGTGCCGCCGAGCCAATACTGTGCCTTTTCGCCTGAAGCGATTAAGTTTTTAACAACTTCCTGCTCTTGAGCAGAGGTAACAGTGGCAAGATAACCGCCCAGCTGCTCACAGTACTCTTTAGCTTCTTTCCAGGTCATAGACTCGTCAAAAAGCCTATATGTATGTCCGCCGAATGTTGCTTGCTTATCATCGGTTGCCAATACGGTGATAATTGAAAGTGAGGACATAAGCATCAACAGAGAAAGTAAAAGCGAAATCAACTTTTTTGATGTTTTCATAAATAACAACCTCCTTATATTAACCGAATTATAACACTTATTTAACAAAATGTAAAGATAAATATATAAAAAGTCTGTAAGAAGCTTTCACCTCTTACAGACCGTAAACTTATTATTTATCTTATTCTTCGATTTCTTCTTCGTCATCATCTTCGATTTCAAACTCGAGAACTGCACCGCAGCAGGGACATTCTACTTCGCCTGAATCGTCGATTTCGTCAAGTGCAATGCAAACGAGCTCCTCGCAAGCAGGACATTCAACCTCGATGCAGTCATCGTCATCACAACAGCCGCAGTCGCAGTCATCGTCACAGCAATCGCAGTCGTCATCGTCGAAGCAATCATAAACGAATTCCTCAACATCGCCAAGGTCTTCGTCAAGCTCCTCTACGTAATCCTGAAGATCCTCAAGGTCTTCATCAAAATCACTGAGGTCTGATGCGATTTCATCAAGTGCATCAATAATAGCGGCAAACATCTTGCCTTCCTTTTTATCTTCGTCAATGTCAAGGCCTTCCATAAGACCTCTTAAATAAGCTACTTTTTCTGAAACTGACATAGTAATCGTTTCCTTTCTGTTTTTATTTACCGTGATTATGCACGGCCCATGTATTCACCTGTTCTGGTGTCGATTTGAATCATTTCACCCTCGTCAATGAAAAGGGGAACCTTAACTTCTGCGCCTGTTTCAAGGGTTGCGGGCTTTGTTGTGTTGGTTGCTGTGTCACCCTTGAAGCCGGGGTCTGTCTTAGTAACCTGAAGCTCAACAAAGTTGGGAGGCTCAACACCGAAAACCTTGCCCTTGTAGGAAAGAATACGGCAAACCATATTTTCCTTAACAAACTTGAAGTTGTCTGAAAGCTCGCTTTCGTTAATGGGAACGAGCTCATAAGTTTCGGAATCCATGAAGTAGTAGAGACCGCCGTCATTGTAAGAATATTCCATTTCCTTTCTTTCAACGAAAGCTGTGGGGAATTTTTCACTGGGGTTGAAAGTTCTTTCAATAACTGAACCTGTGATGACGTTCCTTACCTTTGCACGTACAAAGGCGGCACCCTTACCGGGCTTAACGTGTTGGAATTCGACAATTTGAAGTACGTTACCGTCCATTTCAAAAGTAACGCCGTTTCTGAAATCACCTGCTGATACCATTTTATATTCCTCCGAATAATAAAGATTATTTTTACCACACCATTTTATACTAAAAACAGATATATTGCAAGTCCTTTTTTTAAATTAGATGAGTTTTAGTTGATATATTATTGCGAAAAAGGTATTTTTTTATTAAATTTATTGAAAATCACTCACTTGTTGGCTTTTTTATGGTATTATATGCGTATAAGATAAAAAAATACAAATTTAAGCTGACAAAAATGAGGAGTATATTATAATGAAAAAACTGATTTGTGTTTTTATGACCCTTACGGTGATTTTTCTTTTTGTTTCCTGCCAAGGCGGTGAAAAATCCATACAGACGGATTTAACAGCCGAGCAGCAGAGTACTGACTATATTACCACCGTCACCGTTACATTCCCCGAGGGGCATACCTGCGCCGAAATTGCAAAACGCCTTGAAGAAAACGGCGTCTGTAAGGTACAGGATTTTATTGATGCGGCAAATGACGTGAGAATGCTTAAAACGCTGGATTATTCATTTTTAAGCGGTATAGCAGAGGCTAAAAACCGACCCTTTATCCTCGAGGGATATATTTTTCCCGATACCTACGAGTTTTACATCGACGAAGATCCTCAAGAAGTGCTGCTGCGTTTTCTTGACAATACCGAGCAAAAGCTTACAGAGGACTATTATGTAAGGGCAAATCAAATAGGTTATACCATGGATGAAATTCTGACCCTTGCTTCAATTATACAAGAGGAGGCAAGCGAGCACGAACACATGCCCCTTGTGTCATCTGTGCTTCACAACCGCCTTGAAAGTGAGGATTACGGTATGCTTCAGTGTGACGTTACGGTAAATTACGTCACCGAAAATATAGCCGCTTCCCCTTATATAAAAGCTGATGCCGATAAGGCGACGGAAAATTATGACACTTACGAAAGATACGGACTTCCCGTAGGTCCTATTTGCAATGTAGGTGTGGCAGCAATTGAAGCGGCGCTTTATCCCCAAGAGTCTGACTATTTCTTTTTTGTAACGGACAGCGACTGGAATTATTACTATGCCGAAACCTATGAGGAGCATCAGATAAACTGTGAAAAGGCCGGGGTTTAAAGGTTATGCTTTTCACCCTGACTTGGGCAAAATGACCACCTTTTTAAAGTAAAAGACAACAAAAGAGGGTAAAAACGTCAAATTATTTAAAAGATGGGCTTTTCTATTGACTTTAAAAGAAAAAGTTGCTATAATTCTAAATTGTTGCAGTGTCCCTGCGACAAATTTCCTTGCTCCGAAGGACAGTTTCGGGGCCAGAGACCATAAGGAGGTAAAAAACATGAACAAGTATGAGACAATGTTCGTATTTTCGGTTGCAAAGGGTGAAGAAGCTGTTACTGCTCTCAGCGAGAAGTTCCAGGCTCTCATCAGCGCAAACGGCACACTTGTATCTGCTGAACCTTTCGGCGGTATGGGCGGCGTTCGCACTCTTGCTTACGAAATTAACGATGAGAAAACAGGCGCTTATGTGCTCATGAATTACGAAGGTGCTGCATCACTTCCCGCAGAGCTTGAACGTATTGCAGGTATCACCGAAGGCGTACTTCGTGTTCTCACAATCAGAAAGTAAGGAGGAGCCGGAAAATGCTTAACTGCGTTACACTTATGGGACGTCTTGTGGCAGATCCCGAGCTTCGCACAACAACAACCGGTAAATCAGTTGCAACATTCAGAATTGCTGTTGACCGCACCTTTGTTAAGGCAGGCGAACAACGTCAGACAGATTTCATCACAATTGTTGCATGGGAGGCTTCCGCTAACTTTGTATGCAGATACTTCACTAAAGGCTCTATGATTGCTGTTCAGGGCAGAATTCAAACCCGCAGCTACGATGATGCAAACGGCAACAGAAGAACTGCTTTTGAAGTTGTTGCCAATGAAATCAGCTTCTGCGGCGGAAAAAATGAAGGCTCAAACGGTGCTCAGGCTTACAGTCCTGCTCCGGCAGCTGCCGCGGCTCCCGCACCCAGCTATCAAACAGCTACTGCAAGTGATTTTGAAGAAATCACCGACGATGAAGATTTACCATTTTAACCAAAAATACTAACAGGAGGAATACCTATCATGGCTTATGAAAAGAATTCCAACCGTCCTAACAGAAAATCACGCAAAAAGGTTTGTGCTTTCTGTGTAGATAAGGTTGAAGAAATTGATTACAAGGATGTACAAAAGCTTCGTAAGTTTACATCCGACAGAGCAAAAATCCTTCCCCGCAGAGTGACAGGCACTTGTGCACGTCATCAGCGCGAGCTTACAACTGCTATCAAGCGTGCTCGTCAGGTTGCTCTTATGGCTTATACAAGCGACTGATTTTAATTTAACAGGGCTACCATGACGGTAGCCTTGTTTTATCACAAGCAAAGGATATTAACCCGATTAGAATTATAAAAGGCAGGACGTTTCTATGTTATCAAGACTATCTGCGGTTTTCATCTCTCTGTCATTATTCTTTTCTTCGTTTTTCTTTGTTGTTTATATAAGTCCGGAAAGCATTTTTCCATTTGTTCAGTCAACTTCAGCAAATGCTTCGCCTAACCAAAGTGAGCAGCCGGCAGTTATTTATTCCCTTAAGGATGCTTATTACGGTAATGACGTAAGGCAAAGTCTTGACTTTTCTTTCCCGAAATGCGGACAGGAAAAGGTAGGCTTACTGCTTTATATTCACGGCGGAGGCTGGACAAGAGGTAAAAAGGAAGCAACTCAAAAGGTTAAAGCTGTTCTTAACCCTAATGATAAATATGCGGTTGCGTCTATGAATTACCGTTATGCAGAAAAAGGTGCAGTTGACTCTTATGATATTATTGAAGATATTACCGCAGCGCTGACTTATATAAAAAACACCGCAAAAAGCTACGGTGTTGAAATTGACCGAGTTATTCTTTCAGGCTATTCTGCCGGCGGACACCTCTCACTGCTTTACGCTTACAGATATGCTGCTGTTTCTCCGTTAAAAGTTACCGGTGTTTTTGCTTTTTCTCCCGTCAGTGATTTTACAGATGATGAGTTTTATACAAAAAATACTATTGATGACGAAAAGAATATCTGTGAAATGGTCTCAAAGGTAGTCGGAGCAGAAATTACTCCCGAAAACAGAGCAGCTTCTAAAGAGCTTTTGCTGGAGCTTTCTCCCATTTCTTATATTGACAGCGACTGTGTACCTACAATGATTTTTCACGGTGAAAAAGATAATATCGCCCCTTACGGAGAAAGTGTCAGACTTTATGAAAAGCTTAAAGAAAACGGTGCTTACTGTGAGCTTATAACCTTTACTAATTCAGGGCACGCTTTAGAAAAAGATGAAGATTGTTTAAAACGCGCCGACGAAATGATGAAAGAATTTATTGAAACCTCATTTGAAATAAAATAAGCTGTAACAAAAAGAACGGTTGTTACAGCTTTTTTTACATCCGAATTGACACAGAAGAGGTTTTGTGGTATATTGATAGTCTACGGATATAATACTACTAACTGAAAGAAAGGCGAAAAAATATGACGGTTTCAAAAGAAATAATTTATGTAGGTGTTGATGACCTTGACATTGACCTTTTTGAGGGTCAGTATAAGGTGCCCGACGGTATGAGCTACAACTCATACATTATTATTGACGAAAAAATTGCAGTTTTTGACACAGTTGATAAGAAGTTCACTGAAAAGTGGCTTGAAAATATAAAAGAAGCTTTAAAGGGTAAGGCTCCCGACTACCTTGTTGTACAGCACATGGAGCCTGACCACAGTGCAAGCATCGGTGCTTTTATGGAAGCTTTTCCTGAGGCAAAACAGGTTTGCAATCAGAAGTCTGCCAAAATGATTTCGCAGTATTTTCCCGGCGACTATGAGGGCAGACAGCTTGTTGTAAAAGACGGTGAAACACTTTCACTGGGCAGTCACGACCTCACCTTTATTTTTGCGCCTATGGTACACTGGCCCGAGGTTATGATGACTTATGACAGCAAGGACAAGGTGCTTTTCTCTGCTGACGGATTCGGCCGTTTCGGCACTGCAAAGGCAGATATTCCCTGGGACGGTGAAGCCAGACGCTACTATATCGGTATTGTGGGAAAATACGGTTTGCAGGTGCAGGGCGTGCTTAAAAAGGCAGCACAGCTTGATATCGAAATCATTGCACCGCTTCACGGCCCTGTTTTGAAAGAAAACCTTTCACATTATATTTCTCTTTATGATATATGGTCCTCATATAAGCCGGAAGAAGAGGGCGTGCTTATTGCTTACACCTCTGTTTACGGCAACACAAAAAAGGCGGCGGAGCTCCTTTGTGAAAAGCTTTCCGCTAAGGGTCAAAAGGTAGTTTTGAGAGACCTCGCAAGAGATGACATGGCTCTTTGTGTTGCAGATGCTTTTAAAATGAGCAAGCTTGTGCTTGCAACAACTACTTATAACGGCACGATTTTCCCGTTTATGGCTCATTTTATTGACGCGCTGACTGAAAGAGGCTATAAAAACAGAACTGTTGCTTTTATGGAAAACGGCACGTGGGCGCCTACGGCAACAAAAACGATGAAAGCCATGCTTGAAAAGAGCAAGGGTCTTACCCTCGTTGAGGACAGTGTGACGATTTTGTCGGCTGTTGATGAGACTGCGGAAAAGGCAATTGAAAAACTCGCAGAAGTGCTGTGAGGCAGGGTAAATACAGGGAGCTGTAAAAAACGAAAGTTTTTTACAGCTCCTTTGTGGTGGGGGAGAGTTAAATGATGTTAAACTGTCGCGATATTAAGTAAGCTAACGATGATGAAATAATTTGTCTTTCTGCAAAATGTGAAGTTACTTCATATCCACAGGATATTACAATTTAAGTAAGGTGAATTTAATTGAAAAAAAGCACTTCCGAAGAAGTGCTTTTTCTGGTGGGCAGGGATGGATTCGAACCATCGAAGTCGTTGACGGCAGATTTACAGTCTGCTCCCTTTGGCCACTCGGGAACCTACCCATATTAAATTATTTTAGAAAACTGGAGCTGGTGGACGGACTCGAACCCCCGACCTGCTGATTACAAATCAGCTGCTCTACCAACTGAGCTACACCAGCACACTTATCTTGTATTTGACGCTCTCGTTCAACGCTCGAATATAATATCATAATATAAATCCAATGTCAAGTGTTTTGTGAAAGTTTTTTTGAAAAGTTTGTCAGAAATTTTTAGCTCTGCTTTCCCTTTTTTATCTGTAAACTTCACCTTGACACCTTTTTACGTTAAACACTTCTTCTATTATACCGCTTTGCTTTATTTTGTCGGGTGTGCCGTGAAATTTCACTTCACCGCCGTCTAAAACTATAACGTTGTCTGCAATTTCAAGGGCGAGGGAAATATCGTGCATTACTATGAGTGCTGTCTTTTTCTTTTCTCTTACCTGTTTTAAAAGAAGCTCAATAAACTGCCTCTCGTTTTGAATATCCATATAGGTTGTCGGTTCGTCAAAGGCAATAAGGCGGGTGTTTTGACAAAGAATCATCGCAAGGTAACAAAGCTGTTTTTCACCGC
Source organism: Acutalibacteraceae bacterium (assembly GCA_051880695.1). Lineage (GTDB taxonomy): Bacteria > Bacillota > Clostridia > Oscillospirales > Acutalibacteraceae > UBA6857. The sequence goes on from JBJEOK010000032.1 coordinate 23,337, forward strand.
CGGACATCTCATTGAGCCTTTTATTTATTATGGCACCTATATCCGCTTGGGCTATGGCGCTTTCAATTTGCTTTTTGTCCTCTTGTGACAGGCGTTTGCCGAAATCAAGGTAAGGTGTACGTCCCATTTCAAGAAGCCTATATGCCGTAATATCTGACTTAGGCAGATGCTGGGGTAAAAGTGAAATAAGCTGTGCCCTTTCGCGGTTTGACATAAGGGCAATATTTTTACCGAGAAAGCTGATTTCTCCCGTGTATTTGTGCTGACCTATAAGGCAGGATAAAAGCGTAGACTTACCGCTTGCATTTTTGCCGAGAATAGCTGTAACGGTGTGGGGCTTGATTTGCAAATTTATATTTTTCAGTATTTGGTTTTTTCCGTAGCTTAAACAGAGGTTTTTAATTTCAAGCATTTTCCTTACCCCCTTTTTTAATAAGTAAGCTAAAGAAGAAAGGCGCGCCTATAAAAGCCATAATTATGCCTACGGGAATTTCCGTCGGGCGTAAAAAAGTTCTGCCCAAAAGGTCGGAAAGGGTTACTAAGGTTCCGCCTAAAAGAGCACTTAAGGGCAGCAGATGCTTCATATCGCCGCCGCAGAGCTTTTTTGCCGTATGGGGCACAACAAGGCCCACAAAACCGAGAAGTCCGCAAAAAGATACTGCCGCACCTGCGAGAGCCGAAGCAATAACAAGCGCACCTATTCTCAAGGCCTTTACGTTGACACCGAGAGAAACTGCAATACTGTCGCCAAGGCAGAGGGTGTCAAGTCGGCTTGAAAGAAACAGCAATACAAGCAAACCGATTACCGTAATAATAAAAGGCATCTTTAACTGACTTAAGCTGACGTTGGCAAGTCCGCCTACAGAAAAGCTTTTATAAGAGACGAGCAGGTCGCTGTCAAAGTAGCTTAAAAAGGAAATTGCTCCGTTTAAAAGTGCATTTACCGCCACACCGCAAAGGATTAAGGTCGACTTTGACATACCTATTTGTGCGCTGACAAAAAGAATGAGCATAGTAGTAACAAAGGCACCGAAAAAAGCACCTAAGGGTAAAAGCTCGGCGGCGGCAGGAATGAAAGCCATAATCAAAAGGGTGCAAAAGCCTGCGCCCGCATTTACACCTATAATATTAGGTGAGGCAAGGCTGTTTCCCGTAACCGCCTGTAAAATCACGCCTGAAACCGAGAGGGCGGCTCCCGATAAAACTCCGCCTAAGGCACGGGGAAGACGCATTGAGTAAATTATGGCGCTTTCGTTTAAAAAGCCGTTCTTTTTCAAAAGACCGAAAAGCAATTCTTCAAAGCTCATTTGTGCCGAGCCGAAACAAAGCGACAGCACAAAAACCGCCGTAAGACCTACGGCGGATAATATTAAGCTGAGCCTTGTTTTGCTTTTAAAACTCAAAATTCTTCTCCTTGATAAATTATCTTTGCAAGATACAAATAAGCCTCATACCAGTTTTCGCAGGGCTTAAAGTGGAAAAGCTCCTTAGGTAAAAATATGATTTCACCCGTAAGGCTTTCAAAGCCCTCGCCTGAAAGCACCGAAAGAGCATTTTTCTTTGCCGCAGCTTCGTCGCCCATAGGTGAAACGAAAATAAGCCCGGGGTTTTCTTTTAGTATAATTTCTTTTGAAAGTCCGTCAAGCAACACTTCGGCAGTGTCGGCAATGTTTACACAGCCTAATTCTACAAGCATTTTTGCCGCAAAATTATCATCGCTGTTTTTAGCCTTTAAGGTTGACGGTGTACTGCCCGAGCGCAAAAATAAAACCTTTGGTGTTTGGTTTAAACTGCTGACTTTTTCTTTTAAGGCGTCTATTTGCTTTTTCACATTTTCACCGTAAAGGGTATAATTTTCCTCAGTAGAGTTAATTTGACAGAAAATTTTAAGGCAGGTGAGATAATCCTCAAAGCTGTCAAGGCGCATACCTGCACAGGGAATGCCAACACTTTGAAGCACCTGAGCCGTCTCTTTTTGTGCCGGAATGTCAGAGGAATAAATCACAAAGTCAGGCTTATAGCTTAAAAGAAGCTCTGTATTGATTTGCTTTCCTGCACCGCTGTCAACAGTAAGGGTGGTTTCTTTTACAATCTCACGTTCAATGCTTTCACCTACGGTTACATAGGTTTCACCGCCGGAAAGCTGCCACGCATCGCAAAGTGAGGAAAACAAAACCGCAACCTTTTGCGGCTTTTCGCTGAGGCTTACCTCATTGCCGTCACTGTCACTGAAAGTATAATAATCACCCTTGGTCTGCGATTTGTTCAAGGGGCCTGTAAAGAAGAAAACCGCACCGCATATAAGAAGAACAACGGCCACAACAGCTATAACGGCAGTTTTTTTATTCATCCTTTAAAACCGCCTTTTCCACTGTATCAAAGCCTATTCTTGCTATGGTATCTGCAAAACGCTCTTTTGGAAGACCGTTTTCTTTATAGAAAAGAATAACTCTTTCAATTGTGTCGAGAATTTCTTCTTCGTCGGTGAAAACCTTTGAAAGGGGAATACCCTTAGCTGACTTTTTACCCCAGCGTCCGCCTAAGTAAATCTTAGCGCCGGAACGGTTGTCGGGGTCATCTGAGGGCACACGCTGACCTACAATGCCAAGGTCGTTAATGTCAGGCTTTACGCAGTTGTTAGGACATCCGCCAACGGCAATTTTAAACTTATGGGGAAGCGCTACATCCCGATAACCCTTATAAAAACGCTCGTGAATTTTCTCAGAAAGGGAAAAAGTATCAATGTTACCGAATTGACAGGTACTGCCCTTGCAGGAAACAACGGGACGTACTTTCGCTCCCGTACCGCCTGTTTCAAGACCTCTTTCATTTAAAAAGGCGAGGAAAGGTTCTACATTCTCATAAGGGATGTTTTGTACCTCAAGGGTCATACGTGAGGTGAGGGTGACTTCACCGCTGCCGAATTTATCAGCCGCATCACAAACTGTACGGATGTTGTCACTTTTAACCTTGCCGTTAACTGTAATCACGCGGCAGTTAAAGCAGTCGGGTGTGGTTTTGTTGCGAAGAAAGCCGAGACCTTTTAGTCTTGCAACTTCCTCAGCGGGTAATGCGCAAGGTACAAGTTTAATTGTTTTCATAATTTTTGCCTCCGTTAATATGTTTTATAAAATTTTTCTATATTTTCGTCACTGTATTCCATTTGCTTTGAAAAAAGCACAGAAGCTTTTATCCAATCGCTTTCGTCTCTTTCATTTTCAAGGCAAACAATTGCAAAAATAACAGCAGCGGAAAAAAGTGCAAGCCTTATTTTGCCCTTTACGTCACCGTCAAAGGCACTTTTCATAAAATATCGCCATAAAAAGTAGCTTGTAAGATTGCAAAGGTATTTTTCGTCCTTTTCATCAGTAATAAGTTTTGACGGATTTTTCTTTAAATATCTATCTTTTAAAAAGGAAAACTTCTTTTTCCAAAGGTCGTTTACCTGCTCGGTCTCTTCAAGGAATAAAAGCGCCTTTTTAATCTCACTGTCAAAGGAAAAAGCTTTTCCCTGAGGAAGTCCGAGCATTTTTGAAGACTTTTCACTAAAGGGGACATCGCTTAAAAGCAAGTGAAAAAGCTGTTCGCGTTTTTTGAAAAGACTGCTGTATACCTGACTTTCAAAGTCCTCGTCTACCCATTCGCCGGTTTCGCTTTGATTCAGGTTCAGGTAGTCACCGCAGTTTAAAATAAGCCTTGCGCCCTCCTCACAGGAAAGACCTATACCGCCCTCTTTTATATCGCCGTACCATTCAAAAAAACGCGGGTGGTCACGGCAAATTTGACAAAGGGCATTTTCACCAAGGTCGCTTATTATATCACAAAGACCCTTTTCATTTAAAAAAGGACAGCGCTCACCTTGTAAAATAAAGGACGGCTCATCACCGAAAGTTATATTCTCTTTAAGCCGTTTTCCTAAAGTGCCGTCTATGGTTTTGTAAAATTCGGCAGTGTCAGAATCAATGCAAATTTCCCACCCGATACAGCAGTTATCGGTGCAGTTTTGTGCCTTACATTTAAAAGAGTTATAATAAGCAGGGGTCAAAAATTTCATATATATCCTTTTTCAAGTAAAAATTCGGTTCAGGTTTATATTATATATTTTCATGTGATAAAATTCAATATAATATATGAAAATAGTAATTAAATTTCAATTATTTCTCAAAAAAGCCTTGACATAAACACCATATTATGATAATATACTTTGGCAATAAAAAATGCGCTGTTAGCTCAGCTGGATAGAGCGTTTGGCTACGGACCAAAAGGTCAGGGGTTCGAATCCCTTACAGCGCGCCAAGGAAAAGGATGCTTCTTGAAGTGTCCTTTATTTTTTAGAAAAAGCAAAACCTACGAGGGATTCGAACCCTGAGAGGGTGAGCGACGTTAAGAAAACAGTCCGGTGGACTGTTTTTAGTCGCGAAGACCGAGCAATGGAATTGCGAGGTCGGTTTACGCAAGGCAAAGCCGCAGCGGAAACATCCCTTACAGCGCGCCAAGGGAAAAGCACTTCTTCGGAAGTGCTTTTTTCAATGATACTCGTTTCCGTCGGAATAGGTGATATATGCCTTCGGCATATAATGGAACGGACGTTATATCATATTTTTGCAAGCAGAAATATATCATACGGCAAAGCCGTATATAATATCGCCTGTGGCGATATACTATTAAACAAATCCACTAAAAGAGGTGCCTCCCACTATGCTCACAGACCTGCACGTTCATACAAAAGCAATAAGCAAATGCTGTCTTATAAACGCTAAGCTTACAATTCAGCTTGCAAAAAAGAAAGGCTTTGACGCCCTTGCCATTACAAATCACTATGTTTCCGATTACTTTCAAAAAGGTAAGGATAAAGCTTTCAGCCAAAGAAAGTATGACAAATGGATTGATTCTTACATAAAAGAGTGGGAAAACTGCCGTAAAATAGGTAAAAGATACGGTGTTCACATATTTTGCGGAATTGAAGTCACCCTTGAAAGCAACCGACTTTCACATATACTCATTTACGGCGCCGACGAAAGCTTTTTAAGAAACAATCCTCTCTTATGCTATAAGTCCCTTGAGGAGCTTTATAAAATCTGCAAAGCTAACGACTGTGCCTTAGTTCAGGGTCACCCCTTTAGAGGCGGGAGTGTTATACAGGACCCCCAATACCTTGACGGTGTTGAAATAAACTGTCATCCGCTTTATAAAAACAGCTTTTATAAAGAAATTATCGAAAGAGCAAAGCAGGAGCACCTTGCCGTAACAGTAGGCTGTGACTATCACGCAGACACTTACCGGGCAGTAGGCGGAAGCATTTTACCGGACACTGTAAAAACCGACAGGGACCTTGCACAGTTTATTCTCACCTCAAAAAGCTTTGCTCTTCAGGTTCACGAGCCTGCAAATAATGAAATTTTTCAAATAGACTATGAACGGTAAAAATAAGGTCAATCTATACTTCATTGAAGTATCGGTTGACCTTTAATCATTATAACATCCTGTTAAATATATTTACCAGAAGCTCTGTAAGGCAAGCTTCCTGTCTGTCATTCATTTCACGGTAATTTTCAAGGGCGTCATCGTCTGCGTCATCACTGATTTTTCTAAGTGAAAGCATGGGAACATTTGCCTTTTGACATACGCTTGCAATAGCCGCAGTTTCCATGTCGAAAGCCTCAACGCCGAAGGTGTCATTATAAAGCTTCTTTTTAGCGGCATCGGTTAAAAAAATATCACCTGTGCCAAGCTTCGCACTTTTTATGCCTTTGCTTTGCAGGGCATAAGAAAGAAGCCTTTTGTCAGCAAAGAGAATGTGAGGCTGACCGTCACACTTTTCACCTAAGGGCTTACCGATAGCCGTAAGGTCATAGTCACATTCAACATAGCTTTCACCGGCTACCATATCTTCCCTTTTAAGGTTAGCCACAGCTCCGGAAAGTCCTGCATTAAGGATATACTCTGCCTTTTTATCACTGATTAAATAAGCGGCGGCGGCAGCGGCATTTACCTTACCTATACCGCACTTGACGGCAGTGATTTCCATTTCATTCTCGCCTTTTTCGATGACTGTGGTAACGCAGTCATTGCCGTAAAGAGTGCTTTCGCTTGCACCCTCTTTCTTCGCCCAAGCGAGATAGGGGGCATATTCCATAGAGTCTGCAAAAATTACACCGACTTTAATTTTCATTTTTTCTTTTCCTTTCAGCAAAATTTCCCATATATTATATCCCATAAAATCCCACTATGTCAACACCGTAAAATCTGCATAAACTAAAGTGTGAGCTTTTTCTCACGCTTTTGCAGTGACGGTTATCGGTGGTAAGCTTATTTTAATTTTTTAATTTAAGCCTGCCCTTGAAAAGCCGATTTTGCCTTAGGTCCTCGCTGCCCTGATAGCTTCGTTTTCATTTTATGGTGTTGCAAAAGTGAAAACGAAGCAATTTCTTTTATTTTGGTGTTGCATATTCCTTTTTTATTTGATATAATGATTTTAACAGTAATACTGTAAGGTTAAATTTGAAAAGGTAATTTTAAGAAAAGGAGACATATTGAAATGAAAAGTAAAATTTTTATCCCCGTAATAGCATTGCTTATCGCTCTTATTTCCGTCGGTGCAGTACCCGGTATGGCATCTGACACAACCGCAAGCATTGTTTCAACAAGCGACGAGCTTACATACGTTTCTGCCACAGTTGCACCGACCTCAAGCCTTGACGAGGAAATCGAAAGCATCATTTCCTCTGCCATTGGTGAAGACCTTAAAGAAGCCGAAGGCCCTCTGCGTGACTTCAGCGAAATTATGAGTAAGATCCTTTCAAAATTCAGGGATATGCTTAACACAATCATTCAAATGATTACAGGCTTTGGCGGCTCTATAGGCGGCTCGACTGCAAACTAAAGGCGTTTCACAAAAGCTTTTCCTCTTATGTGCGCATAAGGGGAATTTTTATGATTAAAAAGTTTGGCTTATTTTAAAAAAGCAATTTAAGAAAGGTAAAAATAATGCGTAGCTTTAAAGAAAACTTACCCTACTACAAAAAAATGCTCATTATAGCTATTCCCATTATGGTGCAAAACGGCATAACAAACTTTGTAAGTATGCTTGACAACATAATGGTCGGTCAGGTGGGCACTCTGCAAATGACCGGCGTTTCAATAGTTAATCAGCTTATTATGGTTTTTAACCTGTGCATTTTCGGTGCAATGAGCGGTGCGGGTATTTTCACCGCACAATACTACGGCAAAAAGGATACTGACGGAATAAAAACCTCCGTTCAGTATAAGCTGATTGCCGCCGTAGTCTTATCGGTAATAGGTGTAGGTGTTTTTATTTTGGCTGATGAACTGCTTATCGGCGCTTATATTGAAAAAGGCTCTTCTGCCGAGGACGCCTTAAACGTAATGACATACGCCAAAACCTATCTTAAAATTATGCTTTTACAAACTCTTCCATTTGCTCTTTCACAAGCTTATGCCTCATCAATGCGTGAAACAAATGACCGTCTTATACCTATGATTTCAACTGTTATTGCAGTTTTTATAAATCTTATTTTCAATTATCTGCTTATTTTCGGTCGCGGCGGTTTTCCTGTCCTTGGAATTTCAGGTGCTGCAATCGCAACCACAATTTCCCGTTTTGCGGAGTGCGGTATACTTGTTGTCTGGTCACATAGCCATAAAAATAAGTACAGCTTTATTAAGGGCCTTTTCACAAAATTCACCTTTACAAAAGGACAGCTTGTCAAAATCACCTTAGTCACTCTGCCCCTTTTAATTAACGAAACGCTTTGGGCGGCAGGTATGGCATTTTTAAACCAATGCTACAGTGTGAGAGGTCTTGACGTTGTGGCGGCTATCAACATTCTTTCAACGCTCAACAATGTATTCAACGTTTCCTTTATTGCTTTCGGCAGTGCAATAGGCATAATTTTAAGTCAGACCCTCGGTGCAGGCAACAAGGACGAGGCAAAAAAGGTTTCGGTTAAGCTTATGTGGTTTGCAACGGGTATTTCCGCTTTAATCGGTATATTTATGATGTGCTTTGCACCGTTCTTCCCGAAAATATATAACACCGACGACGGTATACGCTTTCTTGCAACAGAGCTGATTTTCATAGTAGCCGCTTTTATGCCCGTTATGGCTTTTACAAACGCTTCTTACTTCACCTTGCGTTCGGGCGGTAAAACAGTGATGACCTTCCTTTTTGACAGTGTGTTTGTCTGGGTAGTTTCGGTGCCCGTTGCTTTTTGCCTTAGCCGTTTTACCGATATACCCATAACAACACTTTATATCTGTGTGCTTTCCTGTGATTTTATCAAGTGTGTTTTAGGCTATGTGTTTGTTAAAAAAGGCGTGTGGTTAAATACAATCGTGGTGTCCGGTAAAGCATAACAAAACATTATACATCAAAAGAGCCTTGCACTCAGTCGGAGTACAGGGCTCTTTAAAATTATTCGCTTTTTGCTTTTCTCGTCTTTTTTATGCCTGACATAATATAAAGCTTTGCCCTTTGTGCCTCGGCTTTGGTGGTTGGCTCAACACCCTCAAGGGGATATTCAATCCCTAAGCTCTTATACTTACTAACACCCATTGTATGATAGGGCAACACATCAAGAGCCTTTAAGTTATCAAGTCCGCCTATAAATTCGCCGAGCCTTATAAGGTCGTCTTTTTCATCTGTTATACCTCTGACGACAACGTGCCTTATCCAGAGATCAACCTTTTCTTTTTCAATAAATTTTGCAAAAGCAAGCACGTTTTCGTTCCCTTTGCCCGTAAGCTCTTTGTGCTTTTCACTGTCAATATGCTTTATATCAAGCATTACAAGGTCAGTGAAGCTCAGCAGTTTTTTAAAAGCGGGATTTTTTTCATCAAAGGTTATCCCGTTTGTATCAAGGCAGGTGTGTATGCCCTTTTGTTTTGCTTTTTCAAAAAGCTCCGTAACAAAATCAATTTGCAAAAGAGGCTCTCCGCCGGTAACCGTTATACCGCCTTTTTTATAAAAGCTTTCATTTTTCTTGTAAAGGTCCAACACTTCGTCTGCGGTAATGGACTTATCCTCTGTTCTTTTCCAGGTATCGGGGTTGTGACAGTATTTGCACCTCAGAATACAGCCCTGAAGAAAAAGCACAAGCCTTATTCCGGGGCCGTCAACAGTGCCGAAGCTTTCAATTGAATGATAAAATCCTTTCATTATATTTCGTCATGGAAAGTTCTTGAAATAACCTCGTCCTGCTGTTCCTTTGTAAGCTTGATAAAGTTAACTGCGTAACCGCTTACACGTACTGTAAGCTGAGGATATTTTTCAGGATGAGCCTGAGCGTCAAGGAGAGTTTCCTTTGAAAAAACATTTACATTTAAGTGATGACCGCCCTTTTTAACATAGCCGTCAAGCATTGAAACTAAGTTGTCTATTTGATTTTCTGTTGCTGCCATAATTGATTTTCCTTTCTTTGTCATATAAGTGAATTTCAGTCTGTGTGAGTTAAATCGCCCTTGTCATCCAAGCCCTCAAAAAGTGTGGGTGAAAAACAAGCGCCGTTTGTGCACTCAAGGTCAACTTCAATGTCTCCGGCAAAGATTTTGTCGTCCTTGCCGAGGGCTCCGGGAATAATGGAGAATGTGTTTGAAATACCGTCTTGTGCATCAATAAAGGGAAGCTTTGCAACTGAGGAGAGAGAAGCTACTGCTCCGTGAGTGTCACGTCTGTGCATTGGGTTTGCACCGGGTGCGAAAGCCTCGCCCTTTTTACGTCCGTCGGGTGTTGCGCCTGTGTTCTTGCCGTAAACAACATTTGATGTGATTGTAAGAATTGAGGTTGTGGGTATACTGTCACGGTAGGTGTGATTTTTTCTGATGTGCTCCATAAAGCGGTGAACAATGTTGTAGGCTATGGAGTCAACCCTGTCATCATCATTGCCGTATTTGGGGAAGTCGCCCTCAACCTCGTAATCTACAACAATACCCTGCTCGTTACGGATTGTTTTAACCCTGGCATATTTTATAGCTGAAAGCGAGTCTGCCACAACGGAAAGACCTGCAATACCTGTTGCAAACCAACGTGTAACTTTTTTATCGTGAAGAGCCATTTGTATTTTTTCATAGCAATATTTGTCGTGCATATAGTGAATGACGTTGAGCATATTTACATATACACCTGCAAGCCACTTCATCATTTCATCGTAGCGTTTCATAACCTCGTCATAGTCAAGGTATTCGCTTGTAATTGGTCTGTATTCGGGCGCAACCTGCTTGCCGGAGATTTCGTCAACACCGCCGTTGATGGCGTAAAGCAGACATTTTGCAAGGTTGGCTCTTGCACCGAAGAACTGCATTTCCTTACCTACTCTCATTGAAGAAACACAGCAGGCAATTGCATAGTCATCGCCGTGGGTAAAACGCATAAGGTCGTCGTTTTCATATTGAATTGACGAGGTTTCAATAGAGGTCTTTGCACAAAAACGCTTGAAGTTTTCCGGAAGATTAACCGACCAAAGCACAGTGAGATTAGGCTCCGGTGCGGCACCTAAATTTTTAAGAGTGTGAAGATATCGGTAGGACATCTTTGTTACCATGTGACGGCCGTCAATTGCAACACCGCCGATTGACTCGGTTACCCATTGAGGGTCGCCGGAGAAAAGTGCGTTATATTCGGGAGTACGTGCAAATTTTATAAGACGCAGCTTCATAATAAAGTGGTCAACCATTTCCTGAAGCTCTTTTTCGGTATAGACACCGTTTTTAAGGTCCCTTTCAGAATAAATGTCAAGGAAAGTGGAGGTTCTGCCCAGGCTCATAGCTGCACCGTTTTGCTCCTTAACGGCGGCAAGGTAGCCGAAGTAGAGCCACTGAATAGCCTCTTTTGTATCCTTTGCCGGCTGTGAAATGTCAAAGCCATAGGAAAGAGCCATTGTTTTAAGGTCTTGCAAAGCACGAATTTGCTCTGAGAGCTCCTCACGGTCTCTTATAACAACGGAGTACATAGCGCTTCTTGTTGTCTCCTTTTGCTCCATCTTGTCCTCAATAAGACGGTCAACGCCGTAAAGGGCAACCCGTCTGTAATCGCCTATAATCCTGCCGCGTCCGTAAGCGTCGGGCAAGCCGGTAATGATGTGGCTTGAACGGCAAGCTCTCATTTCGGGAGTGTAAGCGTCAAAAACACCTGCGTTATGAGTTTTTCTGTGAACGGTGAAAAACTCCTTTATATCGGGATCAATTTCATAGCCGTTCTCTTTACAAGCCTTTTCAGCCATACGTATACCGCCGTAGGGCATAAGTGAACGCTTAAAAGGCTTGTCTGTCTGAAAACCGACAATTTTTTCTTTATCCTTATTAAGGTAACCGGGTTTATGTGAAGTAATGGTTGAAATTACTTTTGTGTCCATATCGAGAACACCGCCGGCTTCTCGCTCTTTCTTTGAAAGGTCAAGCACTTGCTCCCAAAGGTCAAGGGTGTCTTGAGTAGGGCCTTCGAGGAATTTTTCATCACCGTCATAGGGTGTGTAATTGTGCCTTATAAAGCTTCTGATGTTAATTTCTTTAACCCATGTGCCTTCTTCAAAGCCGTTCCATTGTTCAAATTTGTAAGTCATTATACATTATCCTTTTTTATATATTTTTCAAAAAAATTATATCACAAAGCCAACTTTAAGGTCAATGCGACTTTATCCAATAAATATTAGCAATTTTTGTAAGATACTGTTGAAAATAACGAGCAATCCAAATGAAAATAACAAGCAATTCAAAGGGTGACAAAATTGTAACTGTCAAAGAGGGATTATTTACACACAGTTAATATTTAGTTACCAAATTTGCATAAAAAGTGATGTATAAATATTTTTGCAAACTTTGTAAAAAATAATACAATCCGGAGGAATTAAAAATGAAAAAAGTTTTAGCAATAGCATTGACTCTTTTACTTGTTGCCGGCCTTGTGGCTTGTTCAGGCAACAAAGCAACAGACGGCAATGCAGCAGACGGTAACACCGTTACAACTTATGAGGGTGAGCTTTCGGCTGTTATTCCCGCACTTTACGAAAAGAACCCCGTTCAGCTTATGCTTGGCGACCCTATGGAAGTTAACTATTTCGATCCCTGGTCGGTAAACAGCATTCTCGGTCTTGAAGCTGAGGGCTTAAATGACGACTCTTTCGTAACAGACGGCAACTTAGCAGCAGAGTTCGGCATTAAGGAAGCTTACTACTCAGAGCCTATGATCGGCTCACAGGCATACTCACTTGTAGTTGCAAGAGTATCAGACGGTACTGACATTGAAGCGGTTAAGAAAGCTATGTTTGAGGGTATCGACCAGTCAAAGTGGATTTGCGTTACCGCAGACGAGCTTCGTGTTGTTTCTTCATTGGACATCGTAATGCTCGTTATGGCTTCGTCATCACTTGACGGTAACCTTGCCGACGCAATGGTAGAAGCTTTCAAAACAGTTGTAGGTGAGCTTTCAGGCGAAACTCTCTCAAAAACAGTTGCTCAATAATTAAAAGAGAATATGGTTTTTTCGTCAATTCCTTTCTTATATTTTTATCTGCCGGCTGTGCTTTTATGCTATTTAATTGCACCGCGTAAATTAAAAAACACAGTTTTGCTTGTTTTTTCCTTGCTTTTTTATTGGTGGGGAGAACCGAAATACGTGTTTTTAATGATTTTTACAATAACTTTTTGTTATGCGGCAGGTTTGCTGATTGAGGGAAAAGGCGGTACCCGAGGCGGTAAACTGCTCGTTGGTTTAGCGGTAGCAGTACCCCTCGGGTTTCTTGCTGTTTTCAAGTATGCCGATTTTCTTCTCGGTTCCTTAAATTCACTTACCGGAGCAGATATACCACTTTTAAAGCTTGCGCTTCCTATCGGTATAAGCTTCTACACCTTTCAGGCAATAAGCTACCTTGTTGACGTTTACAGAGGCGATACTCCTGCTCAAAAAAACTTCATCAATCTTGCCTGTTATATTGCGCTTTTCCCACAGCTTATTGCAGGCCCTATTGTCCGCTACACCACAGTCGCAGAAGATTTAAAACAAAGACAGCACACCTTTCAAAACGTAGCTTTAGGTATTCGCCGTTTTATTTTCGGCTTGGGTAAAAAAGTGCTTATTGCTAACCTTTTAGGCTCACTTTGTACCGCTTACCGAAGCAGCGGTGACCCGTCGGTAGTTTTTGCATGGATATATGCCATCAGCTATTCACTGCAAATTTACTTTGACTTTTCCGCTTACAGTGATATGGCAATCGGTTTAGGCAAGGTGTTCGGCTTCCGTTTCCTTGAAAACTTTGACTACCCCTATATTTCAAAAAGCATTACGGAGTTTTGGAGAAGATGGCACATTTCCCTTGGCAGTTGGTTCAGGGATTATGTTTACATCCCCTTAGGCGGCAACAGATGTGCTGTTTCAAGGCAGATTTTGAACATTCTTACGGTCTGGTGCCTTACCGGTTTATGGCACGGCGCCAATTGGACCTTTATGGCTTGGGGACTTTATTTCGGAATACTTCTCATAACAGAAAAGCTGTTTCTTAAAAAGTATCTTGACAAGTCTCCCGGATTTATACGGCACATTTATGTTCTTACAGCTGTTGTAATATCCTTTGTACTTTTCAATGCCGACAGCTTCACTATGGCGCTTGACGACCTTAAAAATATGTTCGGCATTTCAGGCTTGCCCCTTATCAGCAGTGACACCGTTTACAATTTAAGCTCTTATGCAGTTATACTTTCAGCAGCTCTTGTGGGTGCCACACCTCTTTTCAAAAAGCTTCACAAAAAGTACGAGGACAAGGCCGTCATGCAAATTTTAGAGGTGGTTACGTCGGCACTTATTCTCATAATGAGCACCGCTTACCTTGTAGACGGCTCTTTCAATCCCTTTCTCTACTTCAGATTTTAGGGGGGAAATAAAATGACAAAGATAAAAAACATCCTTATAGTTTTAATGTTTTCTCTTGTATGCTTCGGCGGGTCTTTGTGGCTTTTTCTCGCTCCTGATAAGGAAATCTCTCAATGGGAAAGACGCAAGCTTCAGCAGATGCCGGAAATTACCCTGTCAAGCCTTACCGACGGCACTTTTATGCGTGACTTTGAAAAGTACCTCACCGACCAATTCCCTCTGCGTGACGACTTCAGGTCACTCAAGGCTAAAATGCATTTTGATATTCTCCGTCAAAAGGACAACGGCGGTATTTATGTTGAAAACGGTTACGCAAGTAAAATTGACGCGGTCATTGACAATACCTCTGTGTCAAACTTTGAAAAGAAGATAAAAGACCTTTACGAAAGCTATCTAAAGGATACAGACTGCAAAGCTTACTACACAATAGTGCCTGACAAAAACCGATTTCTTGCAGAAAAGGGAGGTTACCCTCATTTCGATTACGGTGAAATGTACAGTCTCATTGACAGCAAGCTTTCCTTTATGGAAAAAATCGAAATAGATGACCTGCTTTCAATCGACTGCTATTACACAACAGATACTCACTGGCGGCAAGAGAAAATTTTACCCGTAGCCGAAAAGATCAGAGACGCTATGGGTATGGGCAGGTTAAGCAGTTTCACCGAAAAAAATACCGGTGAATTTTACGGAGTTTATTACGGTCAATCGGCTCTTCCCTTACCGGCAGAAAAGCTCAGCTATTTAACAAACGATGTGATTGAAAATTCGGCAGCAATAAATCACGAAACAGGTGAAACCACTGCTGTTTACAACCTGGAAAAGCTTATGGCAATAGACCCCTATGATATTTTCCTTTCGGGTGCTGTACCGATTATTGAAATCGAAAACCCTGATGGTGAAAAAGGCAGACAGCTCATCATTTTCCGTGATTCTTTCGGCAGCAGTCTTGCTCCGCTTTTAATTGAGGGCTACAGCAAGGTTACACTAATTGATACAAGATATATTGTACCGTCAATGGTAGGAAATTTTGTTGAGTTTGAAAATCAGGACGTACTGTTTATTTACAGCACTATGATGGTTAACAATAGTCAGGGGCTGAAATAGAAAACGGGGTTGTGCAGGCAACTCCGTTTTTTTAGTAATTGTTACAGGGGGTATTAAGATAGCATGGGAATTATTTGCTTTGTGATTTTGATGTAATGTAATTATGATTATAAACAGTTGACAAAGGCAGGTTTTTAGTGTATACTGTTAAAGTTGTAATTTTGAATATCGAGGCGTAGCGCAGTTTGGTAGCGCATCTGCTTTGGGAGCATAGACGGTGTTCGCACCGTATGACAACAAAAACCGCCGAAAAGCCTTCAACCGTGCGGATTTCGGGCGGTATGGAAAACAAAAAATAGCGGTCAAAAATGTGTTTGACCACAGATTTGACCACCTACACGACCACAATTAAATATCTATCGGGGTGTGGCGCAGTTGGTAGCGCGCGACATTTGGGATGTCGATGCCGCAGGTTCGAACCCTGTCACTCCGACCAAAATTTCGACCGAAAGCAGAGGTTTTGCCTCCACTTTCGGTCAATTTTTATGTGTTTTCAAGTATTACGACGCCACTTTTGGAAAATCAATATTTTTACGACCACTTATCAAGTGTGGTCTGCGAAAAATACTTTTCTTTGATTACTGCGACTCAAATTTTGAATCACCTTTATCAGTTAATTGCCTCTTTGATCCTTGCTATATTCCAATAACACTTTCCGTCGTTTGCATAATAGTATGCAGGAATATGTACCCCGTAATATTTTATACAATCGGGACATTTGCTTTTATCAACATTCGCGTAGTTATAGATTACAACAATTTTCATATTATCTTTTATCGCCTTTTCACATTCATACTCTATGTAACTCCTGTTATCTACACTATAATATCTCGAACATGTTCCCCAATTATAAGAGGAACAATATCTACAAGCACCTTTTGTTAAATTTTTTGTATTTGCACCAACAATTAAAACAAAAGTTTTTGATCCGTTCAGTCGTTCTGATAATGATCTTTTAATTGTACACGGCAAGCTGGTATCTCTCGACTGTGTTAAATCATGGGCATCTGAAAAATTCAACGCATACCATCCGCTGTCGTTCCATTCTCTAAACTTATCAACAATTTCTTTATCCCCAGTCCAATCAGCCGCTATATATGTCCTTGTTCTGTATAACATTTAAAACACCTCTTTCGATTTACAATATAATATCTTTTAATACATCGGATACAACCACTATCCCTATGTGGCCTTGTATTCGATTTTTATTTTCAAAGAGTGTCTGTTTAATCAATTCAAAAGACTCTTGGTAACTTAACCCTACCCTTGAACGTCCGGTGCCGAACAAGGGTAAAAACATCGGATAACCTTGTCCGGTTTTATCATAAATCTTCAACAGCTCGATAATAGCCTTTTTAATTTTCTCCTTTGTGGATTGCGCGTTATTCCACTCATCGAAAGAAGCGATAGCAACCAAATAAAATACTGTTTTGTCAATATCAACAACTGCAGTAGTTCCTATTTCATAACAATCCGTTTTACCATTTTGAGATTTTGATTTACTAATCGGCGTTTTCTTTTGACGATTAAGACTCTCGATTATTCTCATGTCAAGATCAGCTACCGTTCTTCCGCTTCTTGTCCATCTAATAAGCCATTTCCCATGTAGTGTATTTTCGGAAACAATCGGAACTTCGTCCGTTTCCAGTTTTGTAGATACACGAGTATCAAAAGCGGTATTTACCGGAATGACCACAATGTTTTTGGTGGTTTTGCTCCGATTTTCAAAAGCAAATTTAAATAAGTCGCCTTCGATTATTTCTATCGAATTACTACCGTTATGCCAGATAACCGTATTTTTGTTATCGACCGCAACATTATTTATCTTAACAGCTTCAATAAATATTTTTGTTAGAAACATTGAGATATCGTTGCTTTTCGCTCTTTCAACAATAACCGTTCCTGCAAGTTTGCTCATATCAGCTATAAGATCATCATGTCTATGAGCATCAATATTATCCGTAAGGAAATCCGCAAAGCCTTCTGCGGTTCTTTCCACTATATCAAGCATAGATAACGCATTCCGCATCGCTGACGGCACATCATCCTTTTGCGCTAACAATCTGCTCACTCTTGACTTATTTAATTCTAACAATTCTCCGTTTTTATCCTTCACATTACCTGCAGTAACAAACGGGGCAAATAACTCGCGTGTAAAATCCTCATTTGATATATTTCTGTTTATAGCATACTTTTTCATTGTTAATATGTAAGAAGCTATATTAAATTGCAAAATGCTCGCCCCTTGCCATCAAAACTTTATCGCAACTTCATTGCAACCACGCCGGAACGACTTTTTCCTCCCAATTCATTACAATGGAATTGAAAGAACCGACATCTACATTATAGCATATTCCGACACATTTTTCCACAGTAAATGTAGAATTGTCTGTTCAAAAATTATCCGTATTGGAGGAATGTAAATTGAAAAACGCTGAAAACTGTGGTACAATGAAAACAAGCCGAGCAGGACTCAGGGATGTGTGGAATGCATTTATGCTTGAGGGGGCCGAATTCACAAGCAACGACATCCCGATCTGTCCTACAACCGCAACCCGCCCACCGAGCGATATTATCACTTGGGATAATGCCAAAGCCATCTACAAAAAGCATCGAATCAATAAGGAACTTGATTTCAAAAGCGGTGCCTTTGTATGTTGGTATGTGGATGATTACAAGTTCGATAGTCCGCGCGGAATATGGCACGATTACAACTTTGCTCTAAAAGTTCTTCGTCATTTTGCAGGTGTCATAACACCGGATTTCTCAACTTATCAGGATTTTCCGGAGCCTATCAAAGTATATAATACATATCGTATGCGTGCGTTCGGTTACTGGCTCGGCAAAAACGGCATTGCGGTCATTAATAATGTTCGATGGGGAACATCTGAAACCTATAGGTATTGCTTTGACGGTATTGAGCAAAACAGTATTGTTGCTATCGGCACCGTTGGCGGCAGCCCTCGTAAATACGAAGACCGTGTACGCTTTGAAAGCGGCTTAAATGAACTTGTAAAGATTCTTAATCCGCACACCATTGTTGTTTATGGTTCTGCCAATTATTCTTGCTTTGAAAAACTTAAAGCACAAGGTATAAACATCTTACCTTTTTCCGGTCAAATGGCAAAAGCATTTGAAAGGAGGAAGCAAGATGTCTAAAGGTGGCAGCGGAAGTTTTTCAGGAACAAAAGGTGCAAACAAAGTCTTTTCCGAATATCCAAAAACAGTTCATAGCGGAAGGCAAGATAAACACATTGTTGGTAGCAATAATTACACATCTGGTCGAAGCATTTTCTCTGGAACGACACGGCAAGCCGAAACTTTGATTAAACAATACAGTGGAACCGGTCAAAGATTAGGAACTAACAAAGAGCGTGTGGACTTCGGCAAGGTAATCGGGCTTTATGTGGATGATTCATCAGGCAAAAGTTACCCCACCACTATGGGAATAATACACTATTCAAAATCGGGTGCGCATATTGTACCTGCAAAACCTAAAAATCTCAAATAGGAGGATTTTTGTAAATGATAATTTATGACAAAGAGAATAACGGTTTTTCAACCCTGCTGCGTTTTATAAATAAAAAATATGATGAAAATGTCGTATTTGATTTAGAATTCAAACTTATTTATGATAATGAAACAATCACAGCAAAGTACGATACTATGTATGAAACTGATAATGGTTTAGAAGATGACGAGGATGGTTATGAAGAATATAATGCCATCGCTTTTCTTAATCTTGAAACAAACGAACTGTTCGAAGTAAACTACCTTAATCTCCCCAATTCTATCATTTGTAACGATGTTAAAATACTGTAAGGAATTTATAACTATGTATTTAAACGCTTTTGAAGAAAAAACCATATCAACATTTTTAAAAAATCTCAATCAAATATCCGGTAAAACACTATTATTAAAATGGGATACTGGTTGTGTTTCTGCAATTTTTGATACTTGTTTTGAGGATATGGATGACGAAACAGAAGAAGAGTTTTACTCATTTTCCTTTATTGTTTCTTCTAAAGAAGGCAATCCTCCAATATTTGTATCCGATGATAATTATTGCTTGATTAATTATAAGAACTTTCCTAAAACAATTACCCTTGATACAATAAAGGTCAATTAAAATCTCTCACCGCCACGGGTTTTAAAACCCGCGGCGGTTTGCATAATGAAAGGCTTATGCAGATTGCTCTGCTTTCAGCCGTTCTTTTTCTGCCTTGATTTGCTCCTTGACCTCTGCAATCATTTCCGCGAGCTTTTCTTCACATTCTTCCCGTGTTTTTGCGTAGATGTTATGGCTTTCCCGTTTCCCGTAAGCATTCGTCGGCGTGTACCGCCCCTCATACAGGTGGTCGTTAATCATCGTGACACAGCCCGTCCCCGCTTTGCGTACTTTGGGCTTATACGGCGTGAATTCGGCCGGGGCGGTATCTTTCCTTTCCTCGCGCTCTTCTATCGGCATACGGGCGTCTGTGCCGCCGATTTTGCGGTCAATATGCACCGCCGCCTG
>JBJEOK010000033.1:0-9687 GCA_051880695.1 Acutalibacteraceae bacterium
CAGTCCTTGGAGAGGGACTTTAATAACTACTACTTTATTATACGAGGAGTGATAAACGTGAGCCTGCAAAATACCCTCAAGGCACTTTCCGACCCTACAAGACGTGAAATTTTAACACTGCTTAAAAAAGGGCGATGTGCCGCAGGAGAAATTTCAAAAGCTTTCTCCATTTCCGACGCGGCAATCTCAAGGCATCTTTCTGTTTTAAAGGACGCGGAGCTTATAAGAGATGAGCGTGACGGAAAATACATCTACTACGAATTAAATGCGTCCGTCTTTGAAGAAGTCCTTTTATGGATAAAAGATTTTAAAGGAGCTGACAGCAATGATTAAAAAGAATCTTCCTACTATTATATTGACCTCTGTAATTACCCTTACTCCCTTAGTTGCAGGGCTGATTTTATGGGATAAGCTTCCGGACACCCTTGCAACACATTTCGATACCAACAACGAGCCTAACGGCTTTATGAGTAAGCCTATGACTGTTTTTCTTATGCCGATTGTTTTACTTGCACTTCACTGGTTTTGTATTTTAGGCACAAAGCTTGACCCGAAAAACAAAAATATCAGCCAAAAGCTGTTTAATCTCGTCCTTTGGATTATCCCCGTTTTAAGCATATTTATGGCAGTTGTTGTATACGGCTACGCCTTAAACAAAGCAATTAAGGTAGGCTTTATTATTCTATCTTTCCTCGGTGTGCTGTTTGTCATTATCGGCAATTACCTGCCTAAAAGCAAGCCCTCATACACTTTAGGTATAAAGCTTCCGTGGACCATTGACGACAGCGAAAACTGGGAACGTACTCACCGCCTTGCAGGTAAGCTCTGGGTCCTTTTCGGTGCGGTGATTGCCATCACTGCCTTTTTGGAAAATCCGATCATTGTTTTTTCCTGCATTGGTATAATGACGGTTATCCCCTTTATTTACAGCGTTGTGCTTTATAAAAAGAAGAAAGCAAGAGACACACAATGAAGCCGATTGCATATATTAAAACAGACTTCAAGGAAAAATTCGGCATACCCCGTCAAAGCGGACTGATAAACGAGTGCAAAGGTAAAATCGTCTTTTTAAAAGAGTACAGCGTCCCCGAAGCCTTCAGAGGCTTAGAAAACTTTTCCCATATATGGGTGCTGTGGGAATTTTCCGAAGCTAAAAGGGAAAGCCGGTCGCCCACTGTAAGACCGCCCCTTTTAGGCGGCAACAAACGAATGGGAGTTTTCGCCACCCGTTCACCGTTCAGGCCTAACAATATCGGTCTTTCTGCGGTGAGACTTGACAAGGTTGACCTTGAAAATAAAGACGGCGTTACACTTTACGTAAGCGGTGCCGATATGCTCGACGGCACGCCCGTCTTTGACGTCAAGCCCTATCTCCCCTACGCAGACAGCATACCCGGAGCAACGGGCGGTTTTACGGAAAATTTAGCTGAACGCAGTGTTGACGTCGTTTTCCCCGAAGCCCTTTTAAGCAAGGTTCCCGAGGAAAAAAGAGCCTCTCTTTCAGCTGTGCTCAAGGGTGACCCGCGTCCCTCATATCAAGCTGACCCCGAAAGAATTTACGGTATGAAATACGGCGGATTTGAGGTGAAGTTTAAGGTTGACGGCGGTGTGCTTGAGGTTAAGGATATTTTGATAATGAACAGATGAAATAAAGGCTGTACTTTTTCGCGAAAGTGCAGCCTTTACCTATGCAAGCAAACACGGCTTCAGGTGAATATAACTGTGCAAAGCACAATAAAACTCGTAAATTTTCATTGACAAACCCTATTTAATAGGGGTATAATTTAATTAACACAGGAGGGGAAAATCAATGACAAGAGCATTTATAGAACTGCCGCTATTTCAAAAGAAATGGAAAGCAATGGGACTTAATGATAAAGACCTTAAGCGTTTGCAAGAAGAACTGATTCTTGATCCAAAGGTTGGAGAAGTAATGCAAGGAACCGGCGGTATAAGAAAGATGCGATTTGCTTTTGAAAAGCGAGGAAAAAGCGGCAGTGTAAGAATTATTTATGTAGATTTTGAAGTTTATGAGAAAATTTATCTGATAACAGCATATCCTAAAAACGAAAAGGATAATTTAAGTCAGGCAGAAAGAAATGAATTAAGACATATGATTCGTATTCTTGAACAACAGCTTAAAGAAAATGAACAAAAGGAGGCATAATTATGAGTTTGTTTGACGAAATCAAGACCGGATTAAACGAAGCAATCGAATATGAAAAAGGCAATCTAAAAGCAAAAAAGACCGTATTATCTATTGAACCTGTAAAAAAGTTCACATCAAGTGAGATTAAATCTATAAGAAACAGTACAGGCTTAACTCAAAAATTGTTTGCAAAATATATGGGTGTAACGGTAAAAACTGTTGAAGCATGGGAATCAGGTCGCAACCACCCCGACGGTGCCGCTTGCAGACTCCTTTATTTAACAAAAAAGGATCCTTTGTTTCCGGTAAATTCCGGAATTATAAACATATAAAGCTTGTGTAAAAATCTGCCTTTTGGATTATATGAAAAACTGTGCAAATCACAATATAACTCGCCGCAAGGCGAATATAACTGCGTAGCGACGCAGTCGCGAAGCAATGACGGAGGCTTTGTGCCGATTACATCGACACAAGACCTCCGTCTACGCATAAGGTTTGCCCTGTAATAAAGCTCGCCTTATCACTTACAAGAAAGCTTACGGCATTTGCCACGTCTTCAGGCTTACCCACCCGGCAAAGCGGTGTTTCATCTACTATATCCTGCACGGTTTCTTTATCAAAGCAAGCGTTCATCTTCGTTTCAATGAACCCCGGCGCAACACAGTTGACGCGCACTGCACTGGGACCCACCTCTTTACTCAGAGCCTTTGTAAAGCCTATAAGCGCCGCCTTGGTTGTGCTGTAATGCACCTCACAGGAGGCACCCTTTATCCCCCACATAGAGGAAATATTTATTATATTACCCGATTTTCTTGAAATCATCTGCGGCAAAATTTTTTCAGTAAGCTCAAGAGCATTGACAAGGTTTACGTTTAAAACCTCTCTCACCTTTTCACGTTCACAGCACTGAAAAAGTCCTACTAAAGATACAGCCGCATTGTTAACCAGAACGTCAACATCTGTATTAAGGCTCTGCACCTTTTCAAAAAGAGCCTTGCCGCCGCCCTCATAAGAAAGGTCACACTGCACAAGGTACACCCTTTGCTCTGTGGCTTTTTCTATGTCAAGCCTGATTTTTTCAGCCTCGGCTTCACTATTGTTGTAATGTAAAATTATATCATAGCCGTCAGCGGCAAGGCTTTTGCAAATAGCAGAGCCTATCCCCCCTGCGCCGCCGGTTATAAGTGCTGTTTTTGTCATAGCTTTCTCCTTTTTCCGCATCACTTTCCGACGCAAAATCTTGAAAAGACTTCATCGACAACGGCTTCTCTGGCTTTTTTGCCCGTAAGCTCCAAAAGGTTTTCAATAGCCGTGTCAATACATACGTTGACCGCATCAAGGGTTATTCCGAGGCTTAGTGCTTCAATAGCCTCGTCAACACTTTGAAGTGCTTTCAGTGTGCTTGTGCGCTGTCTTTCGGTAATAAGCATAGCTTGTGAGGTATCTATTTTGTCTGTACCTGTAAGCTTTTCAATGGCTTCGCACAGAGCCTTTTCACCGTCACCGCTGAGTGCACTCAGGTAGACTGCCTTGCCTAAGCTTTCCTCAATAAAATCAATATCTGCTTTATGAGGCAGATCGGTTTTATTGATAACAGGAATAACCTGCCTGCCCTTGCAAAGGTCAATAATGTCTCTGTCGCTTTGGTCAAGACCCCTTGACATGTCAAAAACTGCAAGAATAAGCTGAGCCTTGTCGATTTTATCCTTTGCCATTTCAACACCTATGCTTTCAACGGCATCGTCACTTTCACGTATACCTGCCGTATCACAAAGGGTTAATACAACTCTGCCTACACGCACCGTCTCCTGAACAATGTCCCTTGTAGTGCCGGCAATGTCCGTAACAATGGAGCGCCTGTAGCCTGAAAGCATATTCATAAGCGCCGACTTGCCTACATTAGGCTTGCCGACTATGGCAGTTTCAATGCCGTCGGTTAAAGCCTTGCCTGTATCGAAGTTTGAAAGAAGCTCACTTAGCTGTCCTTTTACTTCACAGAGGCTTTCTTTCAAAGGTCCCTCTGTAAGCTCCTCGGTTTCATCGTCGGGATAGTCTACCCATGCAGAAAGACTTGCTGCCGCTGAGAGAAGCACATCACAAATTTTGCCTATTTTTTTACTTAGAGCTCCGTCAAGGGCAGTTACCGCCGCTTTCATACCGCCCTCTCCCTTTGCGCTTATGAGGCTCATAACCGCCTCAGCTTCCGACAAGTCCATTTTGCCGTTGAGGAAAGCACGTTTTGTAAACTCTCCGCCCTCAGCAGGCCTTGCACCGGAAGCTAAAACCGCCCTCAGCACCTGACTTGCCACAAAAACACCGCCGTGGCAGGAGATTTCCACAACGTCTTCACCCGTATAGCTTTTGGGAGCTTTGAATACAAGGGCAACACATTCATCAATTTTTTCATTTTCAAATATAACGCTTCCGTATGCGGCAGTGTAGCCTTTTAAGGAAGAAAGCTTTTTACCCGAGGCGGTTTTCACCACCTTGTCAGCAATTTCCACTGCACCGTCACCTGAAATTCTTATTACACCAATTCCCCCCGAAGCAAAGGGAGTGGAAATTGCAGCAATTGTATCGCTCATTTTATCACCTGTTTTTATTTAGTCTTCGTCAAGGGCTTGCATAACAGCATTGGCAACGGGAATAGCGTCATCATATCCTGCGCCGCCCTCCTCAAGGCAAACAACCACCGCATAAGGAAAGTCTGCCCTTTGGCTGTAGCCCACAAACCAACCGTGAGTTTTGTCCTCACCGTTTACCTTTACCTCGGCAGTGCCTGTTTTGCCGCACATTTCAAGGCCGGGGAAAAGGTCGTCGCCGTAATAATTTTCAACATTTGACCTCATAAGCTTTTGCATTTGCTTTGCCGTTTCCGGCGAAAGAGTAATTGCCTTATTGACTTGATTTTTCACGTCTACAAGCTCTGAGGATTCTTCAACAAGGTAAGGTATCATTGCAACTCCGTCATTGGCTATTGCGCCCATAAGCATAAGCATCTGGCAGGGGTTAACAAGGGTTGTGTACTGACCTATTCCTGCCCAGCCCAAGTCGAGCCTTGTGCAGTCTGTCAAATCAAAGGTGGACCTTACCGCCTGTGCCTTGCTTATTGTAACATTTTCACCAAAGCCTAAATTTCTGACTGTCTGAGTGAGTTTTTCAGCGCCTAATTTATTTGCAAGGTAACCGAAAACCGAGTTGCAAGAATAGTTAAGAGCCTCTTCGAAAGTAATTGTTCCGTGAACACCGTGGCAAATAACCTCACCGTCTCCTTTACCGTTGCCCGTTTTATAGCTTCCGTTACAGGTAAAGGTTTTTTGGTAAAGCTTATCACCGAAATTTTCAATTGCACAAATCGCCGTAACCACCTTAAAGGTTGAGCCGGGAGTAAACACACCGGAAATAGCTCTGTTCAAGTAAATACCGTCATATTTTCCGGTGTCATCGGTGTCAATATCGTCGGGCTTATCAAGGGGGTCAAAGGTGTAGGCTGAAACCATACATATAGTTTGTCCCGTTTTATAGTTATAGACAACTACCGTACCTTTACTGCCGTCCATGGCTTCATAAGCGGCGGCAGAAACGTCTGCATCAATTGTAAGCTCAATGTCACAGCCGTTATCGGAAGAAATTGCACTGTAAAGTCCGTCAACAAAGTTATAACCTATAAGGTTTGAACGGTAAAGGGTCTGCACGCCTGTTGAAATATAACCTGAGGAGTCGCCTACAACATGCAAGGTGCTCTTTCTTACATCGGCATTTTCATGAAAAACTCTTTCTCCGTCAACGGTGGCAATAAGCATTTCACCGTCTCTGTCATAAATTGTGCCTGCAACAGTAAGACTTCCGTCACTGTAAATGTGCATATTTCCCCTGTCGGCAACCCAGGTGTCGCCCTCGGTTATAAAAGAGTAAACCATAAAACCAAGACCGCAGAAAAAGGCAAGCACAAGCAAAAGGCAAACGTATACTCTTTTTGTTGTATTTTTCATAAAGCCACCTCCTATGCGGTTTTGTAAAGCTTAGGATATGCCCTGATGTCTGCCGCTTTAATAAAGGCAAACAGTGCCCAGCAGCATATCATACTTGAACCGCCCTGACTGATAAACGGCAGGGTAACACCTGTAAGAGGTAAAATATCCGTAATACCGAAAATGTTAAGGCAGGCCTGGAATAAAAGCATTGAAGCTGCTGCCGCCGCCGAAATTGAATAAAAGGTTGAGGGTGCACTTTTTGAACATTTAACCGCATAAATAACAAGAAATGCGTAAGTGATGACCACTGCAAGGGCAACAATAAGCCCTAACTCCTCACACACCATACCGAAAACAAGGTCAGTTGTACAGGCATAGACATACCTTAAAACACCGTTGCCTATACCTAAGCCCTTTAAGCCGCCGCTTACTGCCGACATAAGCACCCTCGTCTGCTGATAGCCTGCGCCGTAGGGGTCGTCCCATATATGGCGGTAATTTGCAAAACGTGAAACAACGTGAGGCCTGAAGTAAAGGATAAAGAACACACCCACTAAAGCGCCTACACATATAAAAGCGATTGAACGTATGTCGCCCGAACGCATAAAAGCGATGATAACAAAGGTGAAAAAGAATATGAGTGCAGTACCGAAGTCTTTCATAAGGAAAAGCACACCTATACAGCTCATAGCAAAGGCGATGTACAAATATATGTTTTTGCTTGTAAGCATTTTATCAAGCGTTGCCGCACCTACAAAAACAAAGGCAATTTTAACAAACTCTGACGGCTGCAAGGAAAAGCCGAAAAGCTCTATCCAGTTATAAGCGCCGTTAATTTCTCTGCCGAAAAAGCGGATATATAAAAATGAGCCTGCAAAAAATACAATTGTGAAAATTGCCAGGGGCGTTTTTACAAGCATTACTCTTTTTACGTCTTTCAAGAACCATAAAAGCACATCATAAACAACCACACCTGCAAAAACGGTAATAAGCTGTTTTAACATACTGCCCCTGTCAAAGCTTTCCGTAAGAGCCATACCTATACCGCTTAAAAAGAAAGCAATCAGCTCAAGCTCAAAATTAAGCTTTTTAAAAAAGAGGTGCATTACCGTAATATAAGCCCACTCAAAGAAAATATAAATCATTAAAAGGCCCAAAGTGGAAAAGTGGAATTTTCCCTCAGCAATAACAACGGGAATAAAGGTTATCATCTGAAACAATGTTATAAGAAACAAAATAAAACTGCTGTCGACATATCTGTATCTTTTTCTCATTTTTTCACGAAAAGGACTTGCTTGCTTTTTTTGAATTTTCTCTGCCATACATCTTCCCCCCTTTTTTATAAGCTGAAGTATATTCGCTCATCACCTAAGGCGATAACGTCACCGTCAAAGAGTAATTGGGCGCTTTTTACTAAGTGACCGTTAAGTAAAACCTTATTGTTGCCCACACAGTCAATTGCCCAGCCGTCCTCATAAAGCACAATTAAGGCGTGCAGTCTTGCCACTGTTGAGCTTTTTAATCTGATTTCACACTTCTTACCCGAGCCTACGGAAACCTCGTTACCGCAAAGGACAAATTTTTCCCCTGTATCGCGGTTTATAATTTTAGGAACACCGTTTTTACGCACGGTTTCTGAATTTCTTTTTGCCGTTTCAACAGTGTAGCCGTTATCACTTGCAAAGTCGTGCACAGGCGGAGAATAGGTATTATTTCTTTGGGGCGGAGCCTGAGTTTTTGTCGGATTATAATAAGGCTGTGTATCATAATTCTGTACTCTCTGAGCTCTCGCTTTTGAGCCGCGTCTTTTTTTCTTTCCCACAGGCACTACCGGGTCATTTTTAATCTCAAAACGGAAACGCTGGTCACCGAGAGTTATTATATCACCGTCATTGATAGTCATTTTTTCTTCGACCTTTTCGCCGTTTACCGCAAGCTTTCCCTTTGACAAAAGGTCATAGATATACCAGCCGTCAATTCTTCTTGATATAACAACGTGAGAACGTGCAACGCTGTCATAAGGAAGCGTAATATCACAGGAAGCACTGCGTCCTATAGAGGTTTCCCACATATTAAGGTCATAATTTGTGCCCAGTGTCATATCTACTATATGAGCATAAATTATCTTTTTCGGATGACCTAACATCAGTGTCATAATACATTTTACCAAAATTAAAACAGCAAGTACAGGTAAAACATATCTTGACAAAGACCAAATAATATTCATTTACATCTTCCTTTCAAGACTTTTACTTTTCAAAAACTTTTTTAAAAAAGGCATAGCGTTTTTTGTTACATTTTTTTACTGTTTCACTACCGATAGCTATATCGTAACCGTGCATGGAGCCTTTCACATCGAAAAGCTCAGCCGACCCGCTTTCATTTAAAAGCCGTCTGTAAAGCTTAATGCCACCGTCTCTAAGGCAGTCAAATTCGGCAACTTCAATATAAGCCTCGGGTAAATTTGAAAGTGAGGGCGCATCAACTACGGAAAAATATTCTGCCGGCTTATAGCCCTCTTTAGGTAAGTAGGCTAAACTGTATCCCTTTACGGCAACGGAGTTACACATTGGGGTATCAGTGTATTTGAGCATACTTTCAGTTTCATTATCAGCGTCAACAAAAGGATAAAGAAGCATTTGACCGCAAGGCTTAATAAGTCCCCTATCCCTTGCATTAAGGCTCACAACAGCCGCAAGGTTTCCGCCTGCACTGTCACCGCAAAGGACAATTTTGTTTTTGTCAATACCCTGCTTGTCACTGTAAGTCAAGAAATACTCATAGGCGCAAAGGGCATCTTCAACGGCAGCAGGAAAAGGGTGTTTAGGTGCAAGGCGGTAGTCAACAAAGGCAACCTTTACGTTTAACTCCTTGGCAAACCTTTTTGCCATTGCAAAATGATGAGGTGCCGCATTATAAACAAAGCCTCCGCCATGATAGAATATTATCAAAGGAGAATTTTCTTTTGAGGCATTTTCGGGAATATAGAGAATTACTTTGAAACGTCCGCCGTCAGGTGAGGTTAGGTAGAAAGTTTTGCTCTCAAGGCTTTTATCCGGCAACTGCAAAAGATAGAAGCTTCTCATAACCCTTTGCATAAAAGGCAGGACAGAAATAATAACGGGCGGATTAAAATAACTAAACAGTTTTAAATCCGTTTTATACTCGTATTTATTCCTTGCCATTTGAGAATTCTCCTTATGTTCAAGTATAATTATATATATTATAACATAAAAAAGTTTAAAATTAAATATGTAGGTGAAAAAAATCGGCTTTGCTGACTATGAGATTTAATTGAATTGGGTGGAGCGGGATAGGTTTGTTACTGATAAGCGAAAAAACACCGCATCGAGCGGTGCTTTTTCGCTTGGGGTATGTTCTTCTGTTCAGCTCTGCCGACTGAAGCTTTACTGTCTTTTTTAACTTAATTTCCCGGACGCTCGTGCCGCTAAGGCACTTACGTTTTTTGTCCTGAGCGACAAAAAAGTAAGCAAAAAAACGCTCTTTGTCGGTGTCCGACCGCAGGAGCGAACATTTGCCGACCGTACTATAAGCAAGGAAACA
>JBJEOK010000034.1:0-9674 GCA_051880695.1 Acutalibacteraceae bacterium
TTGAAAAAACAACGCCGTTTCTGTCACAGGCGGCTTTCAGTTCGCCCAAGAAGTCCCGTTTGACAGGCATTTTAACGGTTGTCCAGTCAGACAGCTCGCTGTCATACAGCTTGATTCCGTCGTGATGCTCGGCAACAGGCATCACAAATTTTGCGCCGCAATCTTTAACGGTATTTATCCATTCGTCGGCGTTAAATTTTTCAGCTTTAAACATCGGGATAAAGTCACGGTAATTGAAGTCCTTTCCGTACTTTTTCCTGTGATGCCAATAGACGGGATTGCCCTTATAGTACATCAGCCTCGGATACCACTCGCTGAAATATTCGGGCACGGTAAAAACGCCCCAATGGATAAACACGCCGAATTTCGCTTTTTGGTACCATTCGGGCACAGGGTAAGAAGCAAGACTTTCCCATTCGGGCTTATATTTGCCGCTGTTATTCACTTCGTCGATTTTTTGCAGATAGTCCTGCAACTGTTTTTCGGTCATAATTTACTCTCCGCTTACATTGTTACAGTTTTTTGTCTTTATCTTTTTACCGCTTTTATATGTATTGCTCTTGATAAGAATATCATCGGAATCTTTTATACTGATGCAAGCACCGCTGTACTTTTTGAAGGTGTTGTCGACAATTCTGACATTCTTATGGACTGCACCCGCATATCGGGTGTTTTCGGGCTTAATCAAAATCGGCGTTCCTCCGCAGTAATCAAATGTGTTATTTTTAATTGTAACATCGCGGCACATACCGCTTTCATACCAGCTTTTGGCGTCGTCCGAAAGTAAGATACCGCTCATAGATGTACTCACAAAGTGATTATTTTCAACATTGACCTTGCCCCGTGTCGTAATCAGCAGTCCTCTTGTGATGATTCTTGTTGAGCTGTTGCCCGTAAATTCAAGCTCCGGACAGGCGGTTATATCCTCAATCACCTTGCCGACACTTGCATTTTGCGTACTGCTTACGGTCAGCATGATTTCATATTCATTCAAAAGCTCGGATTTTTCAATCACCGCAGCGCCCTCTTCCAAAAGTGTTTCGGGATTGATGTACGCTACCGTATCGCCGACTCTTAACGGATTGAAACCGTGAGACTGCGGATGCATAAAGCGGACGGTTAATTCTTTTCCCTTTATTTCGGTAATTTTGAAATGTATTCCGTGAACATTGAGAAGATCGTCACCGGCCCCGTCAAAATAACTATCTTTAACAATCATCTTTCCCCGACACATACAAAGCTGAATGAAATCGGCAACGGACGCCATCTTTCTTGCCGAGCCCTTTTCGGGCGCAAAGCAGACATTTTCAACCGTGATATTCTCCGAGTCCTGCGCTACAAGGGCAAGAGAATAGTTAAATCTCTGTTTTATGTTTTCAAGCTTCACATTTTCGCTTTTATTGATGAAAATTCCGGCAAACTGACGGCGGACGTCAAAAAGATAAAAGCGGTCACCAGTCTTGAAACGGAATGTGTTCGGGTAACGGACACGGATTTTTCTGTTGCCGAGGTTCTGCATCTTTACGGCAGAAAACAGCGGATGCTGCACACGGATTATTCTGTCAGGTGTTTTCTCTCTAATCAGCCCTATCCAAAATGCGTTCAGCGCATTTTGGTCGGCACAGTTTTGGTAATCCTTGCCGAAAAAATACAGCTTACCGCCCTGAAAGTCATATTGACTGTCACTGTCAATTTCAAAATCCACGGTAAATAAGCTCTTTCCGACAACCTTTAGTTCATGTATATCCGGGTGAGCGTGACGGATTTCAAGATTTTTCAGCGTGATGTTTTTACAGTTTTCAACTGCAACATTCGTCACCTTACCGTCAATTATAAAAACCGAATCTCCGCCGTCAAGGGTCAGGTCGCTGACACCGCCGAAATAAAACGGCACAGCGTTTAAATGAGGAATTTCATCTTTATCAAACTCCTTGTCTCCGACAGTATTCGTAATATAAAGCATATATTTTTGGCATTTTTCGCTGTCAATATAATATGTACCCTTTTCAAAAATGACAGTCTTTTCACCGGCAATACAATTAGTGTGTAACAGTAATTCACATAGTCTTTCGGTTATATCTTCATTTGCCGTAATTCCAAATTGTGCCGCATAAATAGTATTCATTGTTAATCCTCCGGTATGTTTTTGATTTTCTTACATTCAGTCAAGTCATAAAAAACCAAGTAATACCTCAACTTATAATAATCACATTTATTTCTTGTCACCTTAGATGAAAATATAATCTGAACTCAGTTTTTAATCGGAATATTTCCGCCCTAAATTAAAATTAAAAATATTTAGGTATTCCGCCGTCTTTTAATGATTCATCAGCCAAATATGTAGCTAAATGTCCTGCCACAGAATCAAAAACACTAGTGCAGGCAAGGCTGGGCTTATCACCTTGAACAAACTTTACAAAATCCATGGTTAACTTTTCGTCGCCACCGCCGTGACCTCCGTAAGCCCCAACCATATCTCCGCTTACACTTAAATCAACTTCTTCTGTTTTACATTCACCGTTATGTGCATCCGGCGAAGGATCAATAAGTGAAACCGTAAATTTTGACTGTTCAAAATTACCGTATATTTCTCCTTTTGTTCCGATTATATGTATCATTCTTGCAGGTTGGCTTGTAGCTCCTATCATATTATGTGTTCCCGTTGCACCGTTTGCAAATTCTATCATTACTGACTGTCTGTCAACAACATCGTTGTCACATTTATATATACATCTTGCGTAGGATGAATCCGATTTCATCAAACTGATTTTATCTTCTATTGTCGGATGCTCAATATTCTCAAGCTCACTCCAGACATAAAACGCCCATCTGTCAGGATGGTCAATATATAATCTTTTAGTTGAATAAACACAGGTATCAACCAAGGTACAATCAACCATACATTTTGTTCCCGCATCCTTTGGAGCATTTTCTTCTCTAAACTGGTACCGACCGCCAAAAGAAGAAATTTTCACAGGATTCGTTTCACTCATCAACCACATAATCAAATCTAAATCGTGACAGCATTTCTGCAACAGCATAGAGGTCTTACTCTTTGACGAATTTGCCCACTTTCCCCGTACAAATGAAGTTGACATGTGATGATAGGAAACATGCTCCGTTGTTTGAATATTAGTTATTTCTCCTATATCACCACGCAAAACTCTTTCTTTTATTGCATAATAAAACGGTGCATATCTCAAGACATGGCATATCATTACCTTGGAATTATTTTTCTTTGCACATTCCACCAGCTGATACATTTCATCCTTATTTACGGCAAATGGCTTTTCCAAAAGCATATCATAACCGAGGTTTAAAAGCGGTACAGCTGTTTCAATATGCTGTTCATCCATTGTTCCGTTAATAATTGCATCTGCCAATTTACCGTACTTACATAATTCTGAGGCATTGTTAAAGCACATATCATCACTTAAATGAAACTTATTTTTGCACATTGCTCTTCTGACCGGATCGGGATCCGCCACACCGACAATTTTCAAAAGCTCCGGATTTGTTATTGCTAAATTGCTGTAAATCATAGCCCTGTGTCCGGCACCGACTATTATAGCTTTTACTGGTAATTTACTCATTTGCTCCTCCTTATATAGCGCACTTTCTCTTTATTACACCGATTCCCACACCTAAAGAATTCCCCTTTTGAATATAATTCTTTGCCGCCTTTTGCAAAGATGTATTTTCAGGATAATGACTTGCTTTTTTCTCCTTGGCACCGAATATTCTTTCTATTGCCTGGCTGTCGTCTTCACAGGAATAAGCGATTTCAAAGAGTGACTGAAATCTGATTATATTTGAATTTGCTTTCATAAATTCAATGTTTTTTTGATATAACAGCCAACTTTCACAAAAGTAATAATCAAACTTATATTCAGAAAAGTTTTTTTCAAAGAAACGTTCTGCTTCGGCTATGGATTCCCGACATTCTTCAAGCAAAAGCTTTTCACCCTGAGGGATATGTATATAAATTACATTTTCATTCCTTTTAACAGGCAATAATTCAAAATTTAATGTTGGATTATCTAATTTAAAAAACTGGTATTGAAGTCTTCCGATTTTGAACAAATTAAATGTAACATGATTTTTTAACCAATTATAATTTTTCAATCCTTTATTGTTGTTATTTTCACACCATATTCTTATATCACTCATGGTATCATAAAAAACTTTTTCGGCTATATTAAATTTATCATATTCGGCTTTGATTCTGCATGCAAGATTCAGAATAACCGCCAATCTTATAACATCATTTTTAAAAGTCAAACAATCAAAGGATTTTTCTATACAAGTATTTGATAAAGCTTGTATCTTTTTTATGTTTAAATCGGAAATTTTGCAAATCAGCTCATCGGAAATCTGCAGTTTCTTTGCCAAATCAGTGATTTTTTCTAACATCTCCATATTGAGTAATTCTCCATTTTTTTAAATACTGTTTTTTCACAAACAACAGTCATCTTTCAGTCCTCTAACATATTTTTGATTTTTTCACATTCCCTAAAGTCCGAAAAGCCGTAAAAGGCCTTGGCGTTTTCAAAGAGGAAAGCCGACTTTTCCGCTTCGGTCAGTTCCTTTGATTTCAGGACAAAATCAAAGCTCATTTTGTAGGTGATTTCAACCATTGTTCTCGGATAATCACTGCCCCACATCAGCTTTTCGATGCCGCAGATTTCTGCCGCCTCTTTGATAGCCCTGACAGCCGACGGAAACGGATAAAACTCGCTGTTGAAAAGCCAGGTGATACCGCCGCTTTCGATGCGGACATTTTTGTTTCTTGCAAGCCCTATCTGCTCTTTCCAGCCATCTCTTGTAACCATACCGAAATGACCGATAGCGATACGCAAATCGGGATATTGCTTTATCATTTCAAGAAGTGAAGCGGTTTGTTTGTCGCCGTCGGCAAGGTCAATCGAAACAAATTTATGCGCTTTGTTTGCCTGCTCAAACACCTTGTAATGCTTGGTCAAATCCTGCGTCGGAAGTCTGCCGGCACAAATTTTAATTCCGTCAAAGCCGTCAAAGGTAAAAGGCTTGTTTTCTTCGTATAGGGAGCAGATTTTAAGCCGCTCCGGGTACTTCTTCTTTGCCGACAGCAGATAGCTGTCCTGGTTGCCGTCAATTTCCTCCTGTGTGATTACGGCTCCGCTGACCCTCGCATAGTCCATATTTGCAATGAACATATCCGCTGTATTTTCACCGCTTAGCATAAAGGGCGGCATCATCTGACGGATTTCTCCGCCGAAATTGCTTTTGCCGCTGCCGACAGAGAAAACGTCTCTGCCATCAACTTTACCCTGTTGTGTTTTCCACAAATGTGCGTGACAGTCTATAATCATAGGTTACACCGTCCTAAAAATCAAATTGTTATGCTTTTTACCCTGTCAAAACTTGATTAAAAGCTTTGCAAGTGTGCCGTCATTATGCTTGAGTGCCTCAAAAGCTTTAGCGGCATTTTCTTTTTCATAAACACCGCTGACAATCTTTAAAATATCAACTTTTCCGCTTTTCACAAGGTCAATGAGGGTTTCAAAATCCTTGGTGAAGGCGTTGCGGCTGCCGAAAATATTCAGCTCTTTTTTGAGAATGACGGAATGGACGAAAATCGTTTCCCGTTTGCCGTTGCCGATTAAAATGATGTTGGCGCCGTGCGCCGCCTCGTCAATACAGGAAAGAAAAGTTTCGGGCGCGCCGCAGGCCTCCACACATACGTCAAAGCCGTTGCCGTCTGTAAAATCCGCGCAGACCGTATGCAAATCATTCTCTTTGACATTGACAATACAATCTGCACCGAATTCCTTGGCAAGAGTAAGACGGCTACTGAGCATATCGGCAATCAGCACTCTTGCACCAAGAGCTTTGGCTCTCATCAGTGCAAACAGTCCGATGGGCCCTGCTCCCATAATCAGCAGATTATCGCCTTTTTTCACTTCGGCTCTTGAAAGAGCGTGACAGCTTATTGAAAATGGCTCAATGAGCGCAAGCTCCTTTGCCGATAAGCCCTTGCCGTCAATTATCCTTTCAACAGGCATCGTGATATACTCCTGAAAACTGCCGTCACGCTGAACGCCCATGGTCTGATTATCGTGACAGGCGTTGACGATTCCACGCTTGCAGGCGTAACATTCGCCGCAGTTGAAATAGGGGTTGCAGGTGACAATATCGCCGGCTTTCAGTCCTCTGTCATTTTCGGGAATTTCGACAATCTGCGCCGAAAACTCGTGACCGGGAATTCGCGGATAAGTAGTAAAGGGCTGGTTGCCCGTATAGGACGCCACATCTGCACCGCAGATACCGCAGTAAAGCACCTTCAAAAGAGCTTCGCCCTGTTTTGTTTTCGGCATTTCCTTTTCAATCAGTCGGATTTCATCGGGTTTTGTAATTTCAATCGCTTTCATTTTTAAGCCTCCGTGTCAATGTATTCGGGATTCCATATAACCGCCGTTTTCAGCGGTGCACCCTTGGAATAGATTTTGTTTTCATAAGCGTCAATCGGGTTTTCAGTAAATTCGTCCTTATCAATCAACTCCACAAGGCGGTCAAATCGGCTCTCGCAAAGCAATTCAATCGCCGTTTCCATGTGCTTTTGCGTGAAATTGATAGACGAGAGAATAACGTGATTTTTGAAACCGAAAGGCATAGTGTCAAAGGTAATTTTAGGACCTAAAGAAAAGCTGTTATAAATTCCGTTACATCCGAGAACACCGTGCAGGAAAGCTATGCGGTGTTCTATTTCCGTTCCGCTTGTGCCTACGAACACAGTTGCCGTACCGCCGATTCTTTCGGTTATCGCTTTTGCGGTTTCTTCTTCGCTCATGCCACCGGAGGAAAGATAATCGCAGGAGAGCTCATTTTTTACAAACTGTGCTTTTTTGCTGTCTTCATCGCTTCGGGCAACAAAAAGAATTTTTGCGTCCCTTTGGTTTCTGCGAATTTGGTCTCCGATAAAAAGTCCCGTTGTGCCTAAACCGAAAATGACAACACGGTCAAAGGTGCTCTTAACTGCAAGCTTTCTTGTAGTAGGTTCATCGCACTTGTTTTTAGCAAGCTCAACACGAAAATTCTGCGCCTGTCCGATATCGCACATTCTTTCATACTGAAATACCGCGCAGGCGTAAGGGTCGGAAAACACTAACTTTTTCGCAAGAGACAGCGGCAATTTGGTAATGCCCTCATACTCACTTGGCAAATGCAAAAGCATATCGGGGTTGAAATATCCCTTATCGCAGAAAATGCCGTCGGCCCCGTCGCAGCCGTATTCAAAATAGGTCTCGTCCTCGGTGAAGCGTGTCGGGTCAAAGCTGTCGCCTCCGCGGATTAAAACAATGGCAAAACGGTTTTCGCTCGGCACCCACACAACGCCCTCATGGCCGTTGATAAGTCTCTTTTCGCCCTCGGGAAATTTCGGGTCGAGCAATCCTTTTTTGCCCATTTTCATCAGCTCAAAGTCTGTTCCGCAAAATCCGCAGAAAACGGGAACGGCTTCGATTCCGCTCTTTTTTTCTTCGCCGCGAAGTCTTTGACGGGGCGGATTGATAAGATTGATTTCGCCGTAGCAAAGCGGCTGCTTTTCATCGTTTTGAAAATATGTTGCATAGGTTTTCATATATCGTACCTCGATTCTTTAAAAGGATTGAATGTCCACTCATCACAGACGGCAACGCCCTTTTGCTCTTTCAGCGCAACTGAGGCAAAATATCCGTTGCAAACGGCAACAACCGCCGCCATAACAAGGACAATACTGATGATAATTTTTACCGGTTTCTTTAACAAAAAACCTTTCATAATAAAATCCTCATTTCATGAACATATTAAAGTATAAATCTGACGCAAAATGACTGTTTTCAAGAGAAAAGATTTCATTGAATTTTTCCTTTGCTTCTGTTTCTCTACCTTTTCCGAGAAGACCCAAGGCTTTCATAAACAGGCAGTGAACACGGTTTTTCTTGTTCAGGTCTTCATCAAAAACCAAAAAGTCGGGCAGTGAAACGGCAAAATAGTCGATTTTCACGGAATCGTTCAAATGCTCGTCTGCATAGGCAATCAGCTTGTCAAAGCGGATATTCGCTTCTGCTTCCCTACCGAGTTTGTGAAGCGCAAGTCCCTGACAGAAAATCGTTTCGGGCGGCTGGTCGTTATAAAACATTGCGCTTTGCGGCTCGGAAAGTCCCGAAGAGGCTTTTTCGAAAAACTCTTTCGCTTTTTCGGAATGATTCATTTTTTCATAAGCCACGCCCAACAAGTAATTTTGCAAATTTTCCTGTGCGCCGTAAAGCTTGCCCTCACCGAGATTATGGGGATAAGAGAATGTGCGCTCTAACAGCGAGATTGCTATTTCCGCTTTGCTATTTTCAATTGCCTCTTTTGCCAAAGTGCACAAGGCGGCGATATACTGTGCAGGGGCTTTCCCCTCGCCGCCCTCCCACGGGTGGAAAGAATGAGACATCAGACAGTCAAGGGCTTTTTCATGCTGTCCGGTCAGGTTCAGAAGCGTCACATATTCCGTATACAAATCATCACGGGATTCCACGAGGTCAATATACTTTTCCAAAAAGACAAGTCTGTCACTCGGCGGCATCTGCGTTTTTTTGTAGAGCTGGTCAAGCTCCATCAGCACTCTTGCGTCTGTTTTATCAAGGTCAAATGCCGTTTCAAGCTCCAAAAGAGCCGATTTCTCATCACCCTTTTTGTTGTAATAGGCAAGGGCAAGGTTGCGGTGCGCCGTCGGGAATACGGGCTTTTGCTTTGCCGTTTTCTCCCAGCAGGTTATTGCATCGTCATAACGCTTTTTATCGTAATACAGACAGCCGAGATAGTAATTTGCCATAGCGTTATTGTCGCTGTTTGTAATTGCCTTTTCAAGGACAAGCATATCATCAAGTCTGTGGGGGAAGCAGAGATAGCTGTCAGCGTTTTCACCCTGTTCAAGGTGATATTTTGCTTTTTCCCTACCCCCGAGAAGTTCATATAAATCCGCAAGATGAAAATGCACAAGCGGATAATCAGACTTTGTTTCAAGCAGGGTGTCAACTGCTTCGCCGTAAAATCCGCCGGTTTTGTATTCGAGAGCAATTTCAATAGCAGTATCGACTCTCATTTCAGGCTTTTCGCCCAAGACATGGCGGCTGATAACGTCCATCGGGTCAAGCGCCGCCGTTTCTTTCGCAAGACTTACCGCCTCGTCATTTCTGCCGAGTGCACGAAGTATCAGCGATTTGAGATTTCTCGCTTTGTAATTGCGGCTGTTTTTGATGATTGCATTCTCGATATGGTCAAGGGCGATTTCAAATTCGCCGTTTTTCGCCGAAATACAGGCAAGGTGATAAAACGCCGCCTCCTGACAGGCATTGCTCCACGCTGATTTATAAAACGCATCATAGCTTTCGTCAAGTTTGTTCTGATACAGAAGTGATAATCCGAGATTGTAATATGGCTCGCTGTCGTAAGGGTTCGGATTGGAACGGGTCGCCTTTTCGATTGCTTTTCTGAAATAGGGTTCGCTTTCGGCGAAATACCCTCTTTTCAGTAAAAGCAAGCCGTAAGCGTTATTGAGCCGGATATCCATCTCGTCCCGGCGAAGTCCTTCAAGATAGTAATCCTCGGCAATATAGGTTGCGTGGCGGTACTGCTCAATATGAAGTCCGTATAAATATAAGTCCTCC
>JBJEOK010000035.1:0-9368 GCA_051880695.1 Acutalibacteraceae bacterium
CGCTTAAAAGCATCATCTGAACGGCATAGCATATAAACTTTACACCCATTCCGCCAAATGCCAAGGATGCTATTTCCTTGAAAGGCATATATTTGCCGTGAGGTGGTTTATTCCAATACAGCTTTAATTTTTCAATATTTTCGGATACAAGTTTTTTTACATTTACCATAATTTATCCCTCTGTTTTATTAACTCTGCCGTGTAAATTCATTAAGAGCATTTGATTTTATTTGCAGTCTCTTTTGTTTGGCATTTTTGTTGTAGTCAATTTGCTGATAGTAATATCTGTAATTCAGTTCCTGGCTTCTGCCGTCAACATATATACGGTTCGAAAGAGCCTCACGCAGAAGCTTATCAAAAGCCGCTGCTTGCTCATCGTTTAAGGAACTGCTCAAAGATGATTGCAAAATTCTTCCGTACTGCGTTAAATCAAGCAAATTGTCATACGCATTTTTAAGTTCTTTCACAGCTTTATCAACCTGCTTTTGAGTATAAGTGTTTTCATCGATGATAACCATTGCTTTTTCAAGAGCTTGATTGAATTTCATATAACTGTATTCGTTATAGATATGATCTTTTTCAACAGAAACAGAATTTACAAGTGCTTCCAGTTCATCATAAGAAGCATTTGTTTTTTCTTTTGTATGCGGTATAAAACCGCCTTGCTTTGACACCGTAAAAGCCTTATCCGACTCATCAAGCAATACGGAAAAATCAAGTATTCCGTTGTGCTTAAAGGTTACTGTCAGGGTGTTTGTATTTTGGTTCCAATCCTGATTGTATGAATACGGTCGGTTCTGATAGCCCTTGCCGTCTGTGGAATTATTGAGAACAAGCTGCGGCATGCCGGATTTGTATGTACCTTTAACCGTAATAACGGTTGTTCTTTGCTGTGTGTCATCCAAGCCCACGGGATTGCCGTTTTCATCAAGTACAAGATACTCCTTCGAAAAATTGTACCAACGGTTATTTTGCATATACTCATTGTCAATTTCTCTGACCATCTGCTTTTTATCTGTCCGGTAGTTTGAAATATAAAAATCAACAGAGCTTTTGCTTTCTGTAATAATTGCGGAAGTGTGCTCGTCAGCGCTGATTGAAATCTGCTGCGCAGAAGAAATAACAGGCTTAAAAGTTCCTTTTTTTACGCAGCGTTCATTTTCAACGCAGTGAATAAAGAACCACTGACTTGAGATTCGTCTTAAATAAGTATCACTGTCAACATCAGAGTAATACTCATCATAAAAGGACTGCGGTTTTTCGGTATCCACCAAGGTTATATGATTTTCATTAAACACTTTTGTTTCATCTTTTCTGAGATTAGCTGGAAGCAAGGGAATAATACCGTATCTTCCCGTGCAGGGATAAAGGTTTGAATCATTTTCATTGTAATTGAAATCGGGATAATTATTATATCCGACAACCGCAACAGCTGTTTCATCCAAAACTTCCTGTCTTGACGGAATTGAGATTTCACCGCTTATCACTCTGTCTAAAAGAGGAGAAATGCCATATTCAAATCCTCCAAGCCTTTTACCGTTGCAGGAAGTCGAGAAATTCGGTGCTTCCGCCTTGAAGCAGGTTCCGCCTGCCGACATAACCAGCATCATGGACTGCACATACATATTTTCCGGATAATTGATAATCATATCCCATTCGTTATCAACCAACTCGTCATATTCGCCGAAAAGAGATTTTTTATCTCCGTCCACCTGCCAATGCCACCAATCGGAAGCAACTCCCCAGTTGCCCACCAATCCTGCAAGCCACAGCCCCTGCATACAGGAATAGGTTGACGGCTTGCCGTAGGACTCTTTATTCATCAGACAGATATATTTGCTGTTTTCTTTAAAAGCGGAATAAAATGCCTCGTTTGTTTCAAACCATTCCAGAATCATACCGCTGTCATAGTTCATATTGGTGTCTGTCCAGAAAAAGTACCCACCGTATTTTGCACATAGCGAAATGCAATCAATAATATACTGTGAATTGTTGCTTTCCGCCTCGCCTCTCCATGCAATTGAGTTATAAAGCTCTGCAGCATTTAAGCCGTAAAAATACTGATGTTTCTGAGCAAATTCTTTTTCAAGATACGCAATAGGCATCCGCTCTTCAGGCGCAATTTCTCCGTTAACATTCTGAATCGCATAGGGAATCTGATTATCTTCACAAATCTGCGCCGTTTCAATAAGCATCTGCAAAGCGGAATCACAGCCCGGCAGTAATGTGTGCCCGGGAATAATCAGTAAAACAGTATAAGGCTTTTGATTGTCGGGAATTGACGACCACAAATCAAGTACGGGTTCATCGCCGTAATAGTTCAGCAAATTCAACGGATTCTTATTGTCTATAACCCGCTTCGGTTCTTTTTTGGAATTGAGTTCAACAGGAGTAAATGCTTCAGTAAGAACTTTTCTCTGTTCGTATGATAACGGTTTTTCATCTTTCGGAAGCTGTATGTGTTTTATAATCTGCGGTATTCCGACTGCGGATGCTGTAACTACAACAAAAGCAATTATCAGTATCATTATCCGTTTTGATTTATTACTCATATCATCATTCCTCGTTTAGAAGCATTATTTTTTAGTTTTTCTCCTTATCAGAAGCAATTCGGCAATCTTCATCAGATTCTCAACATCGCCTTCAACGAGCTTTCCGTTTTTGTCGGGTGGCAGGTTGATAACCATGAGATTATCCGTTTTGTCAAGAATGCGGTAGTTATTGACGATCTCATCAGCGTCCATCAATGGCTTGCTCTCGTATGTATCGGAATAGAACCAGCTGAATTCCTTTCGTGAGCAAATAGTCTGTTCAAACGGAAGATAGTATTCTTTTCCGCCGAAGGTGTAAATTTTCGGGTCGTCCTCACGGCACATATTCGGGTCCCACAATCTGAAATCCGAGGGAAACATGCGAAGAGGGTCACGGTCACGGTAGTTTTTCGGCTCATAGCGTTTTTTGGGAAAGCCTTTTTTCTCGCTGTATTTGCCGACTGTATGATTGACGCCGATCTGGCAATTCGGCTGTAAGGTTTTCACATGGCTGTAAAGCCTGTCCAGTTGCCAAGCACGGCATGGCTTATCCCATGCACCGTCAAACCAGAGTTCAACGACCTCGCCGTATCGTCCGTCCATCAGCTCGGTCAGATGCTTCTCCATATACTGAACATAGGCTTCGTCATCGGCATAGCTTTTTTCGTGTCTGTCCCAAAGGGAATAATAAAGCCCTAATTTTATACCATATTTTTTACAGGCATCGGAAACCTCTTTCACAACATCGGTTTTGTTCGGTGAATAGTTTACGGAGTACTCCGTTGTGTCCGTATTCCAAAGGCAGAAACCGTCATGGTGCTTGGTAATAACAATCACATAGTTCATTCCTGCCTCGTAAGCGGTTTTCACCCAGCTGTCCGCGTCAATCGCAGTCGGCTGATAGCTTTCAATCGGCAATGTGCCGTCCGACCACTCGGTGTTGTTGAAGGTGTTGATGCCGAAGTGCAGAAACATGCCGAATCTGCGGTCAATCTGTGCCTGTTGTTCTGCGGTGGGTGTTAAGGACGGCTGCTGCATGTTCGGGTATTCCATAAAAGGATAAGGCGGCGTTTTCTTTTTGAAAAACATAACTATTTCTCCTTGCAGTTTATTTTATAAACATTCTATTTTCTTTTCTTGAAAAGAATGCTCTTTCCTCT
This sequence comes from Acutalibacteraceae bacterium, assembly GCA_051880695.1. GTDB lineage: Bacteria > Bacillota > Clostridia > Oscillospirales > Acutalibacteraceae > UBA6857. The sequence goes on from JBJEOK010000035.1 coordinate 3,692, forward strand.
ATTTAACTTATCTTTTAAAAGAAAAATTGAACATCTTTTTAATCGCCGGGGAAATACTTTTCTTATGTACTCATCCATTGATATTCCGAACTCAGACGGCTTTTCGATGCCGAGTTTTTCTACAAGAGAGCAGAACTCATCAAATGCCGCTTTTTTTCGTCCGTAATTCAAATCTTTCTCATTCATTATAGAATAAAGGATGTTAATCTTGATTTCTTCAAGATAGCCGACGATTCGTTCTTCTGTGACAGAAGCGATTGCATTATTGATAAGTTCTAAATAGTTATCAATATTTTCCCTTGACAAATAATCTTTTTTATGGTCGGGCACCTCGTCATAAAGGTCAAGATCCTTGCCCTTGTCTTTTAGCTCCCTGTTCATTAAGTCCAAATATTCAGCGACATAAACCGAGGCTTCCCGATATGTAACACGGATATATTTAGCAAGAACCTTACTGATGTCAATATTGTTATCCCAAAGCTGTCTTGAAAGAATATAAGCGCGTAACCTTGCCATTTCATCGTTTTTCTCACGGCTTCCCTGATGAAAAACTGCTTTAACATTGTTTGCAAGGTAGAGAGCATGATTATCCTTTTGTACATCAAAATTAGGATACGGCATAAGTAGGTGTTTAAAATCAACAACATAATCCCATATCATCAGACGACTGCTGATTTTACTCCAATCTTCGATCAGCGCCTTTGTTTTTAAGGCTTTTTGGCTTTGATGTGAAGAGTAGCTGTAAAACTGACCGGAGCTAATCGGCGCAAGAACAATATTTACATTCGGCTCACATTTCATTCCAATCGGTGCTTTTTCGTTGTATGTATATGCCAGAGTAGAAATGATTTTGTCGGGAAATCGCCTTGCAAGGCGGTTTATAACTGGAAGCATTGTGCCCATCATTGAGCCGGTTTGCTTCAGCATCGCTTCACACCTTTTACACTTGCAATAATCCATATTGTCATTTATGCTGAAATCCCAGTATACCTTATCGGGATTCTGAGCAATCAATTCCGACATCTTTCTCTCAATAATCGGATAAATATCCTCATTTGTCAGGCAAAGCTGTGCCGGTTTTTTCTTGCTGTCATAGGAAAAATATTCAGGATGCTGTTTTTGATATTTATCAGGACTGACGAATGTAAAGACATCATGACACCAAGTACCCCAAAGTTTATTTATTTCAATATCACCGTCAGTAGCGCCGTTGTTTTTCAGTTTTTTATACCAACCGTTTTGAGATACCTCATACTGAAAGACCTTACGCCATGCGAAATCGGGATTACTCACATATTCAAACGGTTCAAAGTAAATTGTCGGCAGATTTGGAATATAATCAAAATCATCACGAACAAACATACATTCAAGTTTGTCTTCGAGAAAGCCGTATATTCCGTTCAAAATAAACCTGTCATCATTTGTCAGAATATAAATCCCGTCAAAATCCGCTTTAATCAAATAGCCGTCATCTAGGATTTTTGAGGTGTCAAGAGACAAAGATTTATCCGTATGTCCTATACTGATAAATTTATCTGTTTGAAGCTCACTTTCTTTTATCACTTCAAACATATTTGTACTATTGATTATTCTATTCAAATATCTTGAAAGCTCGTTTGCGCTTTCATAAACATAATCGCTTGCCTGATCTGAAACAATAATTCTATAATCACTTTCAGAGTTTATTGCAAGACAGATTTTTCCAGAAGGAGCATCTGCAAAAACACCTCTTATATTTTCTTCGTCAAAATCATAAATATGATCTATTATGCTAAGCATTTCAACTCTCCATAACTGCTTTATCATTGAGGTTAATTTTCAGAATCGTATCAGGTACACCGGGCATTCTACCGATTACGGTAATATGTAATTTTCCATCTTTCGCTTTCACCTTAACCTTTTCCCCTGTTAAACATGTGTAGGATTTCAAGGTATTGTTTTGGAACGGCAAAGAAAAATGCTGTACAGGCAAACCATTCAAGATGTGCAGATATACCGTATTGTCCTTGAAACATGCGGCATACTCTTTGGTCGGTTTCCAGATACCGCCGTTTGTTTTATAGATGCTTTCGCCGTATTTTTGAAGCCAAGCACCAACTTCTTTCATACGCTGCGCTTCGTTTTCCGCAATACTGCCGTCGGGTTTACAGCCAATACTCAAAAGATAGTTTCCGTCGCCGCCGACACAGTTTATGAGCTGGGCGATAATTTCCTTTGTACTTTTGATTTTGCTTTGTGAATAAGACCAGTGTTTGCCTAAGGGCATACATGTTTCCCACATTCTTGTGTTTTGAAAGAGCCCGGTATAGCCTTCCGGTGTATCAAAATCTCCGGGAAGTGCTGCACGGTTATTTATGATAATGTGAGGTTGCAATTGCCGAACCATTTTTTCAAGTTCTTCGGAGTTCCACATTTCCTTTGTGAACATTCCGCAATAGTATTCCGCATCCCACCACATAATGTCTATTCTTCCGTAATTCGTCATCAGTTCACGGACAGTATTAAACATATATTCCTGATACCGCTTGTGCTTTTCCGTCAAATACCATTCTTTTCCGTTTTTCATTTGAAAATGCGGTGCAGACTTTGTTGCTATTGCATCAGCAACAGGAACGGGCTCATAATCGGGGTGTGTCCAATCACGCTTTGAGTAATACACGCCGATTTTCAGTCCCGCTTCGCAGAAAGCGTCAATCAATTCCTTTAAATAATCCCTGCCGAACGGTGAATTCGTAATTTTATAGTCGGAATAGGCAGTATCCCACATATGAAAACCGTCATGGTGCTTTGCGATAATCACAACATATTGAAAACCGCTTTGTTTTGCAAGATTTGCCCATTCCTTTGCATTGAACTTTGGAAAAGCAAGTTTCTTTGCCCAGCCGTCATATTCTTCATCGGGAACGGTTTCACCGCCTGTTGGCGGATCGGGCAACTTGTGAGTTTTTCGTGACCAACTAATATCTACCATTCCTATTGCGGAAATACCGACGTGAAGGAACAGCCCGTATTTCGCCTCCTGAAACCACTTGCTGTCTTCTTGTTTTGCAAAAGGATAAGAATTCCATTCTTCATCTGAAAAATAGTTGTACTGTGTTCCTTGCTTTTCAGGTACGAACTCACTTTGCTTTAATGAATAACTCATAATAATCCTTCCACATTTTCAATAAAAATCCATTTACAGTCTTTTTTTGATAAGATGAATATCACTTTTCCGTTTCTGACCGTCAGCGGTTTGTTTTTATATAAATCCCTTACCACCGCACCATTCGGCACACAAATTTCATATTTTTTGAAATGTGCGTTTCGGTTGAAAATGAAGTATTCTGTACCCTTCTCAGTTTCTTTTTTACCGATCTCCAGGGCATCGTCAAACTGTGCAGGCAAATAATCCGTATCTAAAATTCTGTGCAGTCTCTCGACTTCCGCTTTGGAATATTTGCTGACATAGTCGCCTGAAAGCACCATACCGCCGCTTGCACGGATACACACATTGTTCAGTTTATAGAATTTCTTTTTGGCAGGTGTTTTGTGGGCGATGCCCGCAGGGTCAACCACCGAAGACACGGTATCTGTCATAATCAGACAATCAGGGTCATTTACCCAGAGCGTATTGTGCATCCAATTCCTGTGGAAGCATTGCTCGGAAAGATTTGCCATATGATTTACATTTCTTATAACATCATTTGTCACGCGCATACCCGTAACGAGCCCCAGCGACGGCCAAATAGGCGCATTACAGCCAAGGATAAACGCCTTGTTTTCCGTTGCGTCGATAATCGTTTCCATTCCTCTGCGGTAGGCTTCCACCGAGGTCGCATTTTTATCGTACCGCACGCCGAAGGGCAAAGCACCCCACACATTGGCATCTAATTTATAGTAGCGCACGCCCCAGTTTTCATAAATTTCGCGGACAACATCAAAAATATACTGCCGTGCGGCGGGGTTTGTGCCGTCCAGCATATACCAAGGCGCGTCACGCCAACCGGCAAAGGTCACTTCCTTTGTGCATAGGGGCTTGCCGTTTTCATCCTGAACAAAATATTCAGGGTGTTCACGCAACAGTCGACTTTTTTCTGAGGCAATAAACGGCGCAAGCCATATTGCCGGCTCAAAACCCGCTTTTTTGATGTCTTGACATATGTCTTTCATTGGGCGGCTAAATTTATCGCTCGTTTCAAGCCAATCTCCCATAAAAGGCTGAAAGCCGTCGTCAATCTGTATGTATCTGAGCTCCGGCGTTTTCTCTTTGATTACTTTTAGATTATCAAAAATATCCTGTTCGGAAATATCAGGACCGATACAGTACCATGAGCACCAGCCCACCGGCATTTCACAATATTTTTTCGGCGGGTGATTTTTGCAAAGAATTTCTGAAAATTCCCGCAGAATTTCGTTTTTCTCGCCTTGCAGAATCACCATATCTTCAAGACGAATTTCTTCCTGCTCGCCGAATTCCAAATTTTCAAGGCATTGCACCACCTGCATTTGCGTACCGTTCACCCGGATTTCCGTACGGAATCGGTTACAGCTTACCGCGCCGATTAACACTGTGTTTTCACCTGTACCGATGAGAGCATAGTTATAAGCGGTTTGGAAGCCTAGTGTTTGAGGCATTTTGTAATGACTATTGTCCGTATACCCTGTGAAGCTGTCAAACCTTCCAACAGTTCCCTTGTATTGAGACAACTTCTGATAGCCATCACCGTAAAACGGCGTATCTGCCGGAAAACCGTGTTCACCGCTGAACAGGACGGCTTCAAGAATCCTGCAATCTGATAATACCTTTACTCTGAGCCGAAAGCTATTTTCATTTTTGGTTATCTTGACTTCGCAGGGCAGCTTTGCCTGATTACAATCAAGCAAATATGCGTTTTTAAAGCTGATATCCATATCGCAGACCTTCTTTCTTCTTTGCTGATGACAATCGACTGTTAATACAGATCTATTTTCCGAACAAACGGCTGCTGTCTGCACTTCTTGATATGCAATATTATTTCGGAGCAGTTTTTCATTGGTTTTTTCAGCAGACAAATCTTTTTAAATCCGACTGTCGTACCCTTATATACAGTTTTTCCGTCAGCGGTAATCGATAATTCTTCGATCCGCTGGCTTTTGGTTATATCCTCAGACAGCACGATTGTTCTGACGGTTTGCGGCTTTATTCTTACGATGAACCTATTGCCGTTTTGTTCAATACCGATCGTTTGCGCTTTTTGGCTGAATCGTTTTTCAATTCTTTTTCTTGTTTTTACAAGTCTCTTTATAAATTTTTCGGGCAATTTTCCTTTATCGTTCGGCGGAACATTTACAAGAAGCGTTGCGTTGGCGCCGACGGAATTGTAAAAGCATTTTTCAAGATTTCGTACACTTCGGGTAAAGAAAATCTCAAAAAGCTGTCGCCAGAACCAACCGAAATAGGTGACGGGAATATTCATTTCCGCAGGATACCAACAAAGTTCTTCACCCACAAGCTGTTCACGCTCTCCGAGTGATTGTTCCGTAAATGAAGGCGCTTTGAGCATCACTGTTGCACCCTCTTTTTGCTGAGACATCTCAGCAATCTTCAAGTGATCCTGCATCTTTTTCGGCATAACGCTGAACTCCGATTTCCTCGGTTTTCCGAATTCATTGCCGATCCAGCGAACATCGGGTCCGCAGTTGGTAATGACGGCAT
>JBJEOK010000036.1:0-1846 GCA_051880695.1 Acutalibacteraceae bacterium
AGGGTAGTGTCAAATTGACACCCCGTTTTTATATTTTAACTACTGTTAAAACCTTGTTTTTTGGGAGATTTCACAATTTTTGCATAAAAATATAGCAATAACCTCCCTTTTGCTGTATAATTGAGTTGCAACCACAATTAAACAAACAGTCCAAAAGGAGACTATTGCTATGAACTCAATTATACAATATTTACTTATTCAAAATCAATACCTTTTGCAAATAATTTCTTTTCTTTTTAAATTTATCTGCAAGCACATACCTCTCAGACAACGGATTTTTGATGATTCCCATTCGCCTAAGTATCAAAAATTTAAAGTTGATGAGCCACCTCTAATTAAGAAAGAGAAGCTTCAGCCACAAGAACGATGGAATTACAAAGACTTTATTGCATACATAAAATGGAAATATGATGTTATTATTACTCCTATAAAACGTCGTGGTGAATGCAATATTCCTGATGACTACATCTGTCCCCATTGCAGTGCTCCGAAGGCTTATCTTTACAGAAACAACGGTTCCAATGACCAAGTTCTCTGCAAGGTATGCGGAAAATCTTCATCCACCTTTGTTCCTGACACTATTGCATTATTCTGTCCACATTGCTCACATACACTTGTAGCCAAGAAAGACCGCAAGTTTTTCAGAATACACAAATGTGTTAATCCTAAATGTCCATACTATCTTAACAATCTTAAAAAGGTTGATAAAACGCATCTTGCCGAGCCTTATGGTAAAAACAACTACAAACTCCACTATATCTACCGTGAATTTACTGTTGACTTTTTTGATATGGAGCTTTCATCTCTGCCAAAAAACTCATCTTCGCTTAAATTCTCAAAGCATAACGCACACATTATGTCCTTGTGCCTTACTCTGCATGTCAATTTAGGACTATCTCTCCGAAAAACTGCTCAGGCAATGAATGACCTTTACGGCATTAAAATCTCTCATCAGATGGTTGCCAATTATGCCCGAACTGCCGCACTCATCATTAAGCCATTTGTTGACAACTACGATTATGAGCCTTCAAACACTCTTGTTGCCGATGAAACATACATTAAAATTCGCGGCATTAAAGGTTACATCTGGTTTATTATGGATGCGGTTTCCCGTTCCATTTTAGGCTATCAGGTTTCCGACAATCGTGGTGTCGGTCCTTGCATACTTGCTATGCGTATGGCTTTCAGAGGATTTAAAGATAAATTGCCTGATAACTTTAAATTTATTGCTGACGGTTACAGTGCTTATCTTTTAGCCGCTCAACAATTCTTTATCAAAAAAGGTAATGCCTTTAAATTTGATATTACTCAGGTTATCGGTCTAACCAATGATGATGCCGTATCTGCTGAGTTCAGACCTTTTAAACAGCTTGTTGAAAGACTTAACCGTACTTTCAAAGCCTCTTATCGTGTTAAGTGTGGCTTTGATAATTTAGATGGTGCAAGCTACGACCTTGCCTTATGGGTAGCTTATTACAATTTTCTAAGACCTCATTCTTCACTTGGCTATTGTGTTCTCAACAAGGTTGAAATGCTTGAAGGTGCTGATAATATGCCTGGTAAATGGCAGTTGCTCATTTATCTTGGGCAGAAAACCATTGCACATCTTCAAACTCAGCAAGCTACCGCTTAATTTGTTCTTAGATTTTGAACCCGAGGCTAAATCCAGTCACAAAATCTTTGATTTTGCTTGCCCTTTACAGTGTGGTAAAACAATGCTACACTGTTTTTGCCGATGGTAAAATTCAATTTGTTCTTGAGTTTCTCACCGTCGGCACTTCTTTTTTTGCATTGTTTTTCCTAAGCTGTCAAGGGTGACGGTTTTCATAGCTTAATTTACACTATC
>JBJEOK010000037.1:0-9060 GCA_051880695.1 Acutalibacteraceae bacterium
ATGAGGTTTCATTTCGATGTGGGTAGAAAAGCCTCCATTGAAGCAGTAAAAGCGGCAATGAATGACAGCCAAAGAATTTTTCTTGTAACACAAAGGGATGTTCTGGTTGATGAACCTTTAAAAGACGACCTTTATAATATGGGTGTTGTTGCAAGCATTAAGCAGGTTATTAAAAATCCTAATGAGCCTGAGCATTTGCGCGTGGTTGTTGAGGTGCTTTTCAGAGCTCAAATTGTTGATGTTTTGCAGGAAAGTCCTTATTTCCTTTGTGATGTCCGCGAAAAGAAGACTTTACCTGTTAAAGAGGAAATGATTGATTATAAAGATGCTCTTGTCAATAAGGTAAAAGACGAGCTGTTTTTCTTCCTTTCTCAAACGGTTAATAAGGGTGAGGATGGCAGCTTTGAGGCTGATAAGATGTTCTTCACCGAAAACCATGATGAATTTGCAGATATGGTTTCAGGTCACGTGCTTTCAGACTATAAAGAAAAGCAACAGCTTCTTGAAAAGCTTGACTTAATTGCAAGGCTTGAGCTTCTTTATGAGCTGATAACTAAGGAAAACAAAATCCTTGAAATTGAAGGAAGTATAGAAGAACGCACACAAAAGCAAATGGAAGAAAATCAAAGGGATTACTATTTGCGCGAAAAAATGAAAGCTATTTCCACTGAACTGGGCGACGGTGAAGATGTGCTTTCCGAAACACAGAAGTATAAGCAGAAAATCGCTCAGCTGCCGATAAGCGTTGAAATTAAAGAAAAGCTTTTGAGTGAGTGCAATAAGCTTCAAAAAATGCAGGGCAGCTCTGCCGATTCGGCTGTTATAAGAAATTACCTTGATACTGCACTTAGCTTGCCTTTCGGCGTATATACCGAAGATAGGCTTGATGTAGCGCGTGCCGAGAAAATTCTTGACGATGACCATTACGGCCTAAAAAAAGTTAAGGAAAGATTTGTTGAAATGCTTGCCGTGAAACAAAGGAGTGAAAATCTTACAGGGCAGATCATTTGCCTTGTAGGTCCTCCGGGTGTCGGTAAAACTTCTATTGTGCGTTCGGTTGCAAAGGCCATGGGCAGAAAATATGTCAGAATGTCCTTAGGCGGTGTAAGTGATGAGTCGGAGATAAGAGGTCACAGAAAAACTTATATCGGCGCAATGCCAGGTAGGGTCGCAAATGCTGTTATCCAGGCTAAGACCTTCAATCCTGTTATTTTGCTTGATGAAATTGATAAATTAGGCAGAGATTATAAGGGTGACCCATCTGCGGCTTTGTTAGAGGTGCTTGACCCTGAGCAGAACAGCACTTTCCGCGATAACTACCTTGAATTTCCCGTTGATTTAAGCAAGGTTCTTTTTATCACTACGGCAAATGACGCTTCGGCTATTCCCGGACCTCTTTATGACAGAATGGAAATAATTGAGCTTGTAAGCTATACCCAAGCCGAAAAGCACAGTATTGCTAAAAATCACCTTATCAAAAAACAAGTTAAGCTTCACGGTTTGAGCGGTAACAATATTCGCTTTACCGATGAGGCGATTGACAGACTTATCGACGGTTATTCAAAAGAGGCGGGTGTAAGAAGACTTGAACAGTTAATTGCCTCTGTTTGCAGAAAAAGCGTGGTTGAAATTGCAAAAACAGATGCTAAGCGTATTATTATCACACCTGAAATAATAGAAAAAATGCTCGGCCCCGTCAGATATAAAAGAGAAGAAATCTTAAAAGAAAATACGGTGGGTGTTGTAAACGGACTTGCTTGGACGAGCGTAGGCGGCGAAATGCTTCAGGTAGAAGCTATTACTATGGAGGGTGACGGTAAAATTGAAATTACCGGCTCACTCGGTGATGTTATGAAAGAGTCTGCTAAGGCAGCCTATAGCTTTATAAGAAGCAAAAAAGATAACTATGGCATAAGCATTGACGAATTTACTAAGAAAAACATTCATATTCACGTGCCTCAAGGGGCGGTACCTAAGGACGGCCCCTCTGCCGGAGTTACCATTGCAACGGCTTTACTTTCGGCTTTAAGCGGTAATGCGGTTAAAAATGATGTTGCTATGACAGGTGAAGTTACCCTTACAGGCAGAGTTTTGCCTATCGGCGGACTCAAAGAAAAATCTATGGCAGCTTATAAGTCGGGAGTAAAAAAAGTGCTTATTCCTAAGGATAATTACAGCGACTTGTGGGAAATTGACAGTGTTGTAAAGGAAAACGTGGAATTCATTCCGGTTTCAAGCCTTGATGAAGTATTTTCTCACGCTATTGTCAATTGCCAAAAAGACGAACAGTCATCGGTGATTTTTACTCATCGCGATATAAATATTAAAGACAGGAGGAAGAAAAGTGAAATTTGATAATCCTGTTTTTGAAACCTCTTTCGGTTCATTTAATCAGCTAAAAGCTTCCGATATGCCTGAGGTGGCTTTTTCAGGTAGGTCTAATGTGGGCAAAAGCTCACTTTTAAATAAGCTTCTTTCAAGAAAAAGCCTTGCAAGGGTTAGCTCTGTGCCCGGTAAAACCGTAACAATCAATTTTTTTAAGGTGGATAAATGCCGTTTTGTTGACTTGCCGGGTTACGGTTATGCAAAGGTTGCAAAAGATGAAAAAATCCGTTGGGCAAACCTTATGGAAGGCTATTTTTCTTCGGGCAGAGATATTCGCTTGGTAGTTCAGCTTATTGATATGCGTCATGCTCCTACTGAGCAGGACATTGATATGATTGAGTATATGACACAGATGAATATACCTTTTGTTGTTGCACTTACAAAGTGCGATAAATTAAATAAAGGCGAAAGAATGAAACAGCTTGAAGAAATTTGCGCAGTGCTTACAAAGTACGGCAACATCAGCGTAGTTCCCTTTTCTGCTACAAAAGGCGACGGAGTTGAGGAACTCAGACGTTTAATAAGCAAGGCTGTTGAAAGTTGAGGTAATTATCTAATGAAAGAAGTTTTTTCCGAAAAAATGAAGCATAATCCTGTAATAGCAGGTGTCAAGGACGTTGAAGATTTAGATGCCGCCCTTGATTCCGACTGCGAAATTATTTTTCTTTTATGCGGAACAATTTTTAATTTAAAAGAGATTGTTAAAAAGGCAAAGGAAAAAGGCAAGCTTATTTTTATTCATGTTGACTTAATCGACGGCTTTTCAAAGGACTCAACTGCCCTTAAATATATCAGTGAGGAAATTTGTCCCGACGGCATAATTTCAACAAAAAATTCTCAGCTCAAGGTTGCTAAAACATTAGGTTTGTTGACAGTTCAACGCATTTTTATAATTGACTCTCTTTCAATTGATACTGCTGTCAAGGCTTCACAGGTTTTAAACCCGGATGCGATTGAATTTTTACCCGGAATTATGCCGAGAATAACCAAGAAATTAAGCACAAGCATTGACGTGCCTGTAATAGTCGGCGGCCTTGTAAGTGAAGAGGAAGACGTTAAGCTTGCCGTGGAAAACGGAGCATTAGGTGTTTCTACAACGGAAAAAACTTTGTGGGGGTTAAAGCTTTGATTACTGTAAGGTCTTACAATAAAAAGGACAAGGATAATTTTATTAAAATTCTCATTGAAACCTCACGCCTGCCGATTGAAACGGCTAAAGACAGAGAGTACCTCAAGCTTTTATATAATGATTATTACAGGGAAGTTGAGCCTCAGAACTGTTTTGTTGCCGCAGATGAAAATGATGAGGCAGTCGGTTATATTATTTGTGCCGAGGACTTTAAAAAGTATCAAAAGCTTTTTAGAAAATTTTATTTGCCTGAAATTAAAAATCTCGGTTTAAAGTATTATTTTCAAGCAGTTGCGGAGCTTTGCGGCCATAGCCTTTATGCTAAAAAATATCCCGCACACTTGCATATTAATATTTTACCTATATGTCAAGGTCAGGGTGTAGGCTCACGTCTTATGGATGCTTTAAAAGATAACTTAAAGCAAAAGGGTGTGGCAGGTCTTATGCTTTCTTGCGGTGCTGACAATGAGGGTGCTGTAAGATTTTACAAGAAAAACGGCTTCAAAGTTATAAGCACGCTTGCCGGCGGTTGTATTATGGCAATTGATATTTAAAATTTATGAATAAAAAAGAATGTTTTGTCAATAATAAATTCAAAAGGAGTTGAATTTATATGCTTGACAAAATAGCTTTAATTCTTACAATTGTGGGCGGAATAAATTGGGGTCTTATAGGTATTTTTCAATTTGACCTTGTAGCCTGGATTTTCGGCGGACAAAGTGCAATTGTTTCGCGAATCATATATACCTTAGTTGCTTTAGGAGCAATTTGGTGTATCTCACTTTTGTTTGACAGCAGAAGCTGTGATTGTAAAGACAAATAATATTTTGTTGCGACAGATAAAATTACTTGTCTGTCGCAACATTTATATTATGTTGACTAACAGAAAAAATAAAGGTATAATGAATAAAAAATTAAGATGGGAGAAAATTATGGATATTTTTGAAAGAGACAATATTTTTATTCTCGAAACAGATAATACCCATTATTGTTTAGGTGTTGATTGCGGCGGCAATATTGAACATATCCATTGGGGTAAAAAATGTCTTAAAGAGGATTATATAAGAAATTTTGACGGACACGAAAGAAATTCTAACAGCTCCGCAAGGGAAGTTTTTAAAACCGAGTACATATCCTACGGCGGTCCGGTTTACCGCCCTCATGCTTTAATTGCAAAGCATAGTGACGGTTGCCGTGAAACAGTGCTTCAATATCAAAGCTATAAAATAACAAATGAGGAAAATTCTAAGCTTCTTGAAGTTACATTAAAAGATATGGCTTATGACCTTTATGTCACCTTGTGTTACAGGGTCAGAGAGGACTATGATGTAATCGAGCGCTTTACAAAGATTAAAAACGGAGCTTTAACAGATGTTTTACTTTCAAAAGCTTCAAGTGCAGAGTTTAATTTTCCCTCAAAAAGGCCATACACCTCAACTAATTTCAACGGCTCTTGGGCGGCAGAATTTAAAAGAGAAGATTCCGTTGTAAATAACGGTGTGCTCACTTATGAAAGCAAAAAGGGCAACACCGGTCATACAAACAATCCTGTTTTTATTCTTTCGCAAAATGCAGATGAAAATAGGGGAGAGGTCTATTTTGGTGCCCTTGCTTGGACAGGCAACTTTAAAAGTGAGATTTCAAGAGATTACATAGGAAATACAAGAGCAGTAATCGGCATCAACGATTTTGACTTTTCATATTCACTTAAACCGCAGGAGGAATTTGTAACCCCCTCTGTTTATTGCGGTTATTGTGAGGGCTTTTCACAAATGAGCAATCAAATGAACAGCTTTACCGTAGAGCATCTTCTTCCTAAAAGCTTCAATAAGGAGCCGCTGCCTGTTTTATATAACAGTTGGGAGGCTACTTGGTTTAATGTAAGCTGTGAGGGTCAGCAGAAGCTTGCTGAGTTGGCCGCGGAAATAGGCTGTGAGCTTTTCGTTATGGACGACGGTTGGTTCGGTCAGCGTAAGGACGATCGCGCAGGCTTAGGTGACTGGTATGTAAACAAAGAAAAATTCCCTGACGGATTAAAGCCTCTTATTGATAAGGTTAAGTCCCTCGGTATGAAATTCGGTTTGTGGTTTGAGCCTGAAATGGTAAATCCCGACTCGGATTTATACAGAGCTCACCCCGAATGGACTTATCACTATAACACAAGAACACCCTCGCTTTTGAGAAATCAACTTGTCCTTAACCTTACAAGATCAGAGGTAAAAGAGTACGTCTTTAAATGTATGGATGATATGCTTGATGAGTATGATATCAGCTACATAAAGTGGGATATGAACAGGTCATATTCTGAAACCGGTGCAGAAAATCTTGAAAATCCTCAGGAGCTGTGGTACAGGCACATTAAAGCGGTGTACGAAATTGCCGACAGACTTAAAGCTAAGCATAAGGACTTGCAAATTGAGTGTTGTGCTTCAGGCGGCGGCAGAGTCGATTTAGGCTCACTTTCCCATTTTGATATGGTGTGGACTTCCGATAACACAGACCCCGTTGACCGCCTTGATATTCAAAACGGCTATTCGCTTATGTACCCCATAAAGTGTATGCGCGCTTGGGTTACGGACACTAACAGACATTCACGTCCCAATGATTTTGATTATCGCTTTAACGTGGCTATGCAAGGCTCGCTTTCAATTGGCGGAAATCTTTTAAAGTACAGTGAAAAAGAGCTTGAAATTCATAAAAAATACATTTTACTTTATAAAGAAATAAGAGATACTGTTCAGTTTGGTAAGTTTTACCGCCTTGCAAGCTTTACACAGGACAAAATTTATGCAACACAGTATGTAAGCGAAAAGGAAAGCGTACTTTTTATATGTAAAAACGTCAACACATTTTTCGCTGATAAGTTTTATAATCTTAAGCTTATGGGACTTGATGAAAACAGCATTTATCAGTTTGCTTTTGACGGCAAGCAAAGACGTCATAGCGGAAGCTATCTTATGAATGTTGGCATTAACTTTGAAATGGGCGGTACACTGCAATCTGAAATAGTCATTTTGAAAAAGTCGGATTGATGAGGTGACACTATGAACAAACTTTGGTATAAAAAAGAGGCGAAATACTGGAAAGAAGCTTTGCCTTTAGGCAACGGCCTTATGGGTGTTATGATTTACGGCTCTGCACAAAAAGAAAAGCTTTGCTTCAATGACGGCACTTTATGGTCGGGCTATCCTAAAAATTATGACAGTGAAAAAAGCCTTCAAAATCTTGACAAAGTGAGACAGCTTATTTTCGAGGGTAAAAATGACGAAGCCGACAAGCTTTGTCAAGAAAACCTCTGCGGTTTTTACAGCGAGAGCTTTATGCCCTTAGGTAAGGCAACGCTTAGATTTAATTGCACAGTAAAAAGCGGTTTTACAAGGTCACTTGACCTTAAAACGGGTATACATAAAGTTGAAACAGACGGGTTTAATTCAGAGGCATTTTGTTCTTTTCCCGATAAGGTTTTTGTTTATAAAGTTAAAAGTAAAAAGAAGTTTTCAGTAAAAATCAGCCTTAAAAGCAAGCTGAAAAGTGCGGTAGATGTTGATGATGGCATAAACCTCACGGGTAATGCACCTGATTATGCTGCACCTAACTATTTAAGAGGTGAACTCAACCCCATTAAATATAATGAGGGTAAGGGTATGGCCTTTTGCCTCAGAGCAGAAGTTGAAACTGACGGTAAAATAGTTTACGGCAAAGATAATATCGCAATAAAAAATGCAACAGAAGCAGTCCTTTACTTTGTTACTGCAACGGGCTTTCAAGGCTATGATAAAATGCCTCAAACCGAAAGAAGACTTCAAAAAGAAAAGTGTATTACTTCAATTAAAAACCTTAAAAAAGATTATACCTATCTTAAACAAAGACATCTTGATGATTTTTCGGCACTCTACGGTCAGTCATCGGTGTCATTTGATACAAAGTCTCATAAGCCCACAGATGAACTTTTGAAAGAGGTTAAAAAGGGCGGAAATGATGCGCCTCTTTGTGAGCTTTTCTATAATTACGGCAAGTATCTTACTGTTTCATCAAGCCGTCAGGGCGGACAGGCGGCAAACCTGCAAGGTATATGGAATAATGATATAAGACCGCCCTGGAGCAGTAACTACACAGTTAATATCAACACTGAAATGAACTATTGGGGTGCTTCCCGAAGCGGACTTTCACAATGCGTAATTCCCTTAATTGATATGCTCTGCGAAGCTCTTGAGTGTGGCAGGAAAACTGCTGAAATCAACTATGGTTGTGAGGGCTTTGCCTGTAATCATAATGTTGATATTTGGCGAAAAACACCGCCTGTACAAGGCGACCCCTCATATATGTTTGCACCTCTGTGCGGTGTATGGCTTGCTAATGAAGTTTATTCACATTATAAAAACGGCTTTCTCAGTGAATATGAGGACAAAGTCAGGGACATTATAACGGAGGCGGCAAGATTTTGTAATGATTTTCTTGTTTTGTATGACGGCAAATATGTTGTCTGTCCCTCGGTTTCACCTGAAAACAGTTTTGAGCTAAACGGTAAGGTTTGCAAGCTTGACTATGCAAGTGCCTTTGATATGGCTCTTGTAAAGCAATGCTTTAAAAACGCACTTGAATTTATTACTGACGAAAAATTACTTGAGCAGATAAAAGAGAAAACTCCGCTTCTTTATCCTTTTACAAAAGGGGAGTACGGCATAAATGAATGGCATAAGTGTTATGAATTTCACGAAAAAGGCCATAGGCACTTTTCACCGCTTTATGCTTTCTATCCCGGAAACTTAATAGGTTTTTATAATGACAGTGAAAAAACCGGGTGGATAAAAGAGCTTTATAATTACAGATTAAAACATTCAACTCAGCATATCGGCTGGTCGGCTGCGTGGGCAATTTGCCTTAGCGCAAGACTTCGTGACGGTGAAAAAGCTGCTGAGGTTATATGCGGCCTTTTGCGTAATGCCGTGTTTAAAAATCTTTTCTGTTCACATCCGCCTCATTATTTTCAAATTGACGGCAATTTTGGTTTTGTTGCAGGTCTTAACGAAATGCTTCTCAATGAAGAAGACGGCATAATTGAGCTTATTTCTGCGCTTACAAAAGCAATTGCAAAAGGCGGTAATGTTAAAAATCTTGTTGTCAATTCTGCTAAGGTAAGCTTTAAATGGAGTGACGGAAAGATTACGGAAATTTCAGCCGATAAGCCGATAAAAGTCAGAACAATCAATCTTAGTGAAAATGCAGTAATTTCCGACAATGTTAAAATAATCTAATCAGTAGTCTTTTAAGGTTGCGGCAATCCTTTTGATTTATAAAAGAAGTCTTGGGGTTGCCGTTTAAATTATAAAATAGTTCAATTTTTGCTTGACAATAAAAGAAGAATAGTATATAATCATCAAGGTAATTTATAAAAGCCGGTGTGTTGGAATTGGCAGACGAGGCGGACTCAAAATCCGTTGGTAGCGATACCGTGCGGGTTCGACCCCCGCCACCGGCACCATGCAAAAACGGGGCTGTAAAAAAACAGCCGAAATAAAATCCGGGACTCACTTTTTGTGAATCTC
>JBJEOK010000038.1:0-39877 GCA_051880695.1 Acutalibacteraceae bacterium
CTTGCAAGACCGAAACGCCGAAAAGCACGAAAAAGTATTGCTTTAAGGCTGGGTTTGGGTTATACTTTTCACCCCTACAAGCCGAATTTGTGATTTTCGGTGTTTCAATGGGTGGTGCAACGGTACTTTTTGCCTCAGGTGAAAATGATTTACCGCCTCAGGTAAAAGCCGTTATTGCCGATTCCGCCTTTACCGATGTTTACAATGTAATAGGCAATATCATGCAAAATATGATACCTTTTATACCAAAGTTTCCCGTTATTGACAGTGCAAGTGTTGTTTGTGAAATGAAGGGCGGTTATTCATTCCGTGACGCAAGCTGTGTTCAGGCGGTGAAAAGGAGCAATACGCCAACCCTTTTTATTCACGGCGATGCCGATACTTTTGTCCCCTTTTATATGCTCGGTATACTTTACGAAAATGCCGCTTGTGAAAAAGAAAAGCTTGTAATTGAAAATGCAGGTCACATTCAAGGGGCACAAGTAAATCCGCTGCTTTATTGGAGCAGTATAGATGAATTTTTAAAGGGTAAATTTTGATTAAAAAGTGAAACAACACCTCTATGTTTTTCCTAAACATAGGGGTGTTGTTTTGTATATTCGGTTTTTATCGGTATATTTCAGCTTTGACTGAGCACCGTAATAAGCTCTTTTATTACCTCAACAGCTTCTTTGCCCTGACATTTTACGGAGATATAAGGTGCACTGCCCTTTGCTCCGCTTATCATTGCCCTGCCCCTGAGCTTTTGTGCAACGGCAGAAACATACTCCGGCTTTAACTCATTGAAAAATGCAAGTATCATTCCGTTTTGCTGTTTGATTTCATAAATTCCGAGCTTTGAAGCATTTGCCCTTAAAAGCGCCACATCAACAAGACCCTTTACACTCTTTGGCACATCTCCGAAGCGGTCAATGAACTCGTCAATAACGTCCATAGCATCGTCACCGGTTTCAATTTCAGCTATCCGCTTATACATATTGATGCGGTTTTTAACGCTGTCAATATAATCTTCGGGGATGTGTGCATCAATGTTGATATCAACTACGCACTCTCTCTTTTCAGCCCTGACCTCTCCCGTTTTTTCCTCGTTGATAGCTTCGGAAAGAATATTCAGGTACATATCATATCCGACGGCTTCAATGTGTCCGTGCTGTTCGGCACCTAAAACGGAGCCGGCACCCCTGATTTCAAGGTCTCGCATTGCAATTTTAAAGCCCGAGCCAAATTCGGTGTACTCTCTTATGGCTTCAAGGCGGCGCTGAGCAGTTTCGCTCAAGGCTTTTTGCTTGTTATAGGTAAGGTAAGCATAAGCGCGGCGGGGACTTCTTCCGACTCGACCCCTTATTTGGTGAAGCTGTGCAAGGCCTAATCTGTCGGCATCTTCTATTATCAGGGTGTTAGCATTTGGCACGTCAACACCCGTTTCAATTATAGTAGTGCAGACAAGAATGTCAATTTCATTTTCAAGCAGCTGTTTCCAGACGTCGCTCAATTCTTCCTCGGTCATTTTTCCGTGACCTACGGCAACTCTTGCATCGGGCAAAAGCTCTTTAATTTCGGCTGCTCTTCTTTCAATGCCGTCAATACGGTTAAACAGGTAATAGACCTGACCGCCTCTGCGCAGCTCCCTTTCCATTGCCTCTGCCAGAACACCCATATCCTGTGCCAAAACATAAGTTTGTACAGGGTGTCTGCCAACGGGAGCCATTTCAAGCAGTGACATATCACGAATACCTGTCATCGCCATATTTAAAGTACGCGGAATAGGTGTTGCCGAAAGGGTGATTACGTCAACATCGGGGAATTTTTGCTTCAGCTTTTCCTTTTGAAGCACACCGAAGCGCTGTTCCTCGTCAACTATAAGCAGGCCTAAATCCTTAAACTCCACGTTTTTTGCAATTATGGAATGAGTGCCTACAATTATGTCAACCGAGCCCCTTTTGAGCGCCTTTTTAATTTTTGTTCTGTCTGACTGACTTCTGAAACGTGAAATCATATCAATTTCAACAGGGAAGCCGTCAAAACGTTTTTTAAGCGTCTGGTAATGCTGAAAGGCCAAAATTGTGGTAGGTACTAAAATGGCGCACTGTTTTCCGTCAGCTACGCACTTGAATGCGGCACGCAAAGCTACCTCGGTTTTGCCAAAGCCTACGTCACCGCAAAGAAGCCTGTCCATAGGAGCACTGCGTTCCATATCACGTTTAATTTCATTTATGGCAATAAGCTGGTCTTCGGTTTCTTCAAATTCAAAGCGACGTTCAAAGTCATTTTGCATATCAATATCGGGCGAAAAGGCATAACCTTTGCTGTTCATACGTTTGCCGTAAAGCTCTGTGAGCTGTTTTGCCATATCTTTAACGGCGGCACGGACCTTGCTTTTAGTCCGCTTCCACTCGTCAGAACCTAATTTGTTAAGCTTGATTTGCTTTTCAGTATCGTTAGCGGAAGCGTACTTTGAAATCAGGTCAAGCTGTGTGACGGGAACATAAAGCACGTCTTTGCCTCGGTAATTGATTTTGATGTAATCCTTTGTAACCCCTGCCACATTCATAGTTTTTATGCCGTCAAAAACACCTATTCCGTGCATAGAGTGAACAACATAATCTCCGCGGGAAATTTCATCAAGGGAAGAAAGTCCCTTGCCTGTTTTAAAGCGCTTTTTCTTTTCGGCAGAAGACTTGCTTTGCACATTGGCTTTACCGTAGGTATAAAGCGTAAATTTTAAGCCGTCATACTCAAAGCCTGAGGACACCTTACCCGAAACAACACTTACATAGCCCTTTGGAAACTCACCCGGTATGACAGAAAAATAACGTGCCTTTAAGCCCTCTGTTTCAAGGTCATAAGCTAACTCCTTAGCGCTTTTTTCAGTGCCCGCCATAACAACACAGGTATAACCGCTGCCAAGTGCCGGCTTTAAGTCGTCCATCAGTATTGAAAGGGTGCCGTCCCAACGGGAGTTTTGCCTTGCGTTGATGCTTATAAGCTCCTTAACTGCCGTGTCAAAAGAGCCCCTTGCAAGGGAATCCATATAAACGGCGCCGCTACTTTCGTAAATTTTAAGTACCTCTTGCCAAGTGAGGAAAAACCTGTCAATGCCCTTTGTTAAAATGCCGTCTTCAAAAAGATTGCGTATGTCCTCGTGTAAAAGAGCTTCGGCAGTGTTGTACTTTTGTTTAACAGAACTGCTCTCACATATAAAAAGCAAGCTTTCCTGCATATAATCAAAAATAGTGCCTAAGCTTTCATAAGCAAGTGACAAATATTTATCGGGGGCGCCTACACCTATAAAGTGTTCAAGAGCCTCAATATCCTCACGAATTTTCTCCTTAGCTTTTACACTGCCCTTGCCTTTTACGGTTTCTATAAAGGCAAGTAGCTTTTCTTTCATTTGCTCGTGGCTGTTAAAAAGCACCTCTGTTGAGGGGGTAATTCTGACTTTTTCCAAAATATCCGTACGTCTTTGACTTTCAATGTCAAAAAGTGAAAGAGAGTCAATGCTGTCACCCCAAAACTCCATACGGCAAGGACTTTCACAGTCGGGCGGAAAAATATCAAGTATGCCTCCGCGCAGTGAAAACTGTCCCACACCGTCAACCTGTTCAGTGCGGACATAACCGGCAGAAAGCAAAATATTAACAAGGTTATGGGTGGAAATCTCCTCGCCGACTTTAAGTGTAAGGGAACGCTTCTTAAGCTCCTGCGGCGGAAGTGTAAGCTGACAGGCCGCCTCAATACTGCAAAGCACTGCCTTGCACTCACCGTCTAAAACCTTGCAAAGCACCGACAGACGGCGCTGTTCAAATTCGTGGGACTTGTTATCGGCATTACGGAAAGAAAAGTCCCTTGCAGGGTAAACTACTGCCGAACCGTTTGAAAAGTTGTTGATGTCCTCACAAAGCTTTGTTGCGGCAGCCTCGTCGTGACAGACAATAAGGGCGGTTTTACTCTTTTGACTTTCAAGCACTGAGGAAATATAATGGGCCTTATGAATTTGTGACAGACCGATAACACCCATAGGCAATCTTTTATTATTAAGTGCCGTTATGAGTGCGTTGTATTCCGGTGAGCTTTGTAAAACTTTTGTAAAGGCAGACATAAACTACATAACCTTTCCCTGAAATCTTCTTATAATATAACACATTTAACAGTAAATATCTATACTTATTTAAGCGAAAAAATAGAAAGCCACCTTTTCAGGTGGCCTCCAATTTTAAAATTTCAAATTTTAAAACAGGTTTAAAAGAAGATTATGCATTCTCGGTGAGAACTTGCTTAACGATAGCGTAAATCTTATCAAAGAAAGCAACGATTTCAGCCCAGTTTGACTTGATCCATTCTACAACTTGATCCATGTTCTATATCCTCCTTTGTAAATTAACCTTAGGGAACGCGTCCCCTTTAGCTTGGTTTAATTATATAACAGTCTTTAAACAATGTCAATAGTTAATTCAAAAAAAATTCATTTTTTAATAACTTTTTTATAATTAAAAGGTTTGAAATTGACGACATGTAAAAAACTGATTATTTTGCCCCTTTTAAAGGAAATCAAGCAGGTTAACACCTGCTTGACGGCTTTTTGATTATTCGCCCTTAATGGAGTTGATGATGTACTCAAAAAATTCGATGAGAGTTCTGAGATACTCAAAAAGAAGATCGAAATTCATAATATAGCCTCCTTCATATTTTGCTATGTATGAAACAGGACCGTTTCATATACAAATTATATATTTTATTAAAATTAAAGTCAAGAATTTATATAATATTTAATTTTTTTCAAGTTTTATTCAACAATATCACAAAAGTGATTTAACATTTTTTTAACATAAAGTACACTTTCAAATAAACTGTATTAAAACGAAATTCACAAGAAAAGAAGCCGCTTTTGCAAGCGGCCTCTCATTTTAAAATTTCAAATTTTAAAACAAGTTATTGAGCTAATTATTCTGCATCTTTGCTTTCAACAGCGTCCTTAATAGCGAAGAAAAGCTTATCGAAAAGTGCAACGATTTCTTTCCAGTACTTTACAAGAATGTCTTTGAACTCCATTATACATATTCTCCTTTCTTAGATTTGAATAAGAACCCTTAGGTTCTATGTTCAAGTAAATTATATACCACGATTTATATATTGTCAATATTTAATTCAAAAAAAATTCATTTTTTATGAAAAATTTTTTTAAATGAAAGTTTTCAGAAAATAATTTCCGCTTTTTTGCTTGATTTTCTCACAAAAAACGAGAAAAAAAACGTTTTTCAGCCTATAAGTGAGGGGTCTCAAAAAGCAAAAGCCTAAATTAACCTCAGAAAGGAGTTTTTTTATTAAAGAGCTGACACATCAGGAAAAACTGTTTTGCACTTTTTATCTTATCAGTGCAAACGAAAAAGAAGCGGCAGAAAAAGCAGGGTTTTCCTGTGCACAGAAAAAAGGAGCCAAGCTTCTGAAAAGAAAAGAGATTAAAAACTACATTGCTGAAATTGAAAAGCAGCAAAAGACCGACAGAAACAATATAGCAAACGGCTATAAAAAGCTTGCTTTCGGCTGTAACAATGATGCAATTGAGCTTTTATTCGCCGAGGAAATAACAGATAAAAGGTTAAAGCAGCTTGACCTTTTTAATATTTCCGAAATTAAAAAGAAAAATGACGGCGGCATTGAAATTAAGTTTTTTGACCGCATTGAAGCACTTGAAAAATTAAGTGAGCTTTGTTCAAACCAAAGCGAAGAAAACCTCAGCGGTAATCTTTACTCGGCAATTGCAGCTTCTGCCGAGGCAATAAAAAACGCTGATGAAGCAGGTATATGAAAATGAAAAACAGCTTTAATTCATTTTCAAAAAAACAGCTTACGGTCCTTTGCTGGTGGCACAAAAACTCCCCCTACCGAAAATTTGATGCCATAATTTGCGACGGTGCCGTAAGAAGCGGTAAGACCACCTGTATGTCGCTGTCATTTATTCTGTGGAGCTTTTACGAGTTTGACGATACCTCCTTTGCCATTTGCGGAAAAACCGTAAAGTCTGCAAGGCGTAACATTGTGAAAGATTTGTTGCCCCTTTTAACAGACTTAGGTTTTGTGTGTAAGGAAAACATCGGTCAAAACTGCGTAACGGTTTCTTTTATGGGCAAAACCAACCGCTTTTATATTTTCGGCGGACGTGATGAAGGCTCCGCCGCCCTCATTCAAGGTATGACCTTAGGCGGTGTGCTCCTTGACGAGGTTGCACTTATGCCCCGTTCCTTTACCGAACAGGCTATGGCACGCTGTTCACTTTCCGGTGCTAAGTTTTGGTTTAACTGTAACCCTGAAAACCCGATGCATTGGTTTTACAAGGAATGGATTGAAAAGTGTGATGAAAAAAACTGCCTTTATATTCATTTTCTTATGAGTGATAACCCCTCCCTGACAAAAAAAGTTATCGCAAGGTATGAAAGCCTTTACAGCGGTACCTTTTATGAACGCTTTGTTTTGGGAAAGTGGGTTGCCGCTGACGGACTTGTTTACCCCGACGCGGCTCAAGGCAAGTTTACCCGTGAGATACCTGCCTCTTTTTCAAAGTATTACGTTTCCTGCGACTACGGTACCGTCAATCCTACAAGTATGGGCCTGTGGGGACTTAACGGCGGTGTGTGGTACAGAATAAGCGAGTACTATTATAACTCAAGACAAGAGGGCAGGCAAAAAACCGACGAGGAATACTATGAAGACCTTTTAAATTTTACCGACGGCAAAGTGATTACCGCAGTTATAGTTGACCCCTCGGCGGCTTCCTTTATCGAGTGTATTTGCAGGCACGGCAGCTTTAATGTTCTGCCGGCTAAAAATGACGTGACCGACGGCATACGCAAGGTGCAAAGCGCCTTTCGTGACGGTAAAATTGTCATTTCCCCCTCATGCAAAAGCACAATGAAGGAATTTTCCCTTTACCGTTGGGACGACAGTGCAAAAAAAGACGTGCCTAAAAAAGAAAATGACCACGCAATGGACGAAATCCGTTACTTTGTAATGACGGTGCTTTCAAAAGAGCAAGACGACTTTTTTGCCCTGTCCTCAGAGAGAAAAAATTTTTAAGGAAGGAGTGAAAGCTTGACACTTCGCAAAAAGAAAAACGAAAAATGTGAAACCCCCGTTACATCGGCACCTCAAACCAAAGGCAACACCCATCCGTTTTCGTCACTTTACGGCTATAACCCTTTAAATTCGGCGGATATGAGCCTTTACAGGTCTTTGCGTGAAGCAATTCCCGTAATTGATGCGGCAATTTATAAAATTATTCGCCTTATGGGTACTTTTGAGGTCGGTTGTGACAATGAATTTGCCGAAAAGAAGCTCAAAAGCTTTTTGAAAAATGTCCCCGTAGGCGGCACAAGAGTAGGTATCGACAGCTTTCTTGCAAGCTTTCTTGAACAGCTTCTCACTTACGGCACCGCCGTAGGTGAAATGCTGACCGACGGCGAAACAGTTACCGCCCTTTACAATGCCGACTTAAAGTACATCAGCCTGGAAGAAGAAGAAAATTCCTCAAAGGTAAAAATTTACACCGACAGGGGCTGCGGTAATTTTAAAGAGGTTGCCTATCCCTCACTTGTGCTTTTAAGCGTGCTCAACCCCGAACCGGGCAAGATTTACGGAACATCAATTTTAAAGGGTCTGCCCTTTGTAAGCGATATTCTTTTAAAGATATTCAACACCTTGGGCACAAACTGGGAAAGAGTGGGCAATGTGCGTTTTGCCGTTACCTATAAGCCGCAAAATGACGTAATTGACAAGGCTTATGCCAAAGAAAGAGCTATGCTTGTAGCTGACGAGTGGAGTAAAACCATGTCTTCCTCCACGGCAAGGGACTTTGTTGCCGTAGGTGACGTAAACATCAAAGCCATCGGTTCGGACAACCAAATACTTGACAGCGAAATCCCCGTAAGACAAATGCTTGAACAGATTGTTGCAAAAATGGGCATACCGCCTTTTCTTTTAGGTCTATCCTGGTCAACTACCGAAAGAATGAGCTCACAGCAGGCAGATATTCTCACAAGTGAAATTGAGTTTTACCGCCGTCAGGTTGAGGGTGTAATCAGGCAGATTTGCAGTTTGTTTTTACGTATGAACGGCTTTTCCTGTGAAACGGAGATACTCTGGAATGACATTACACTTCAGGACATTACCGAAATATCCCGTAGCCGTTACTATGAGGCTCAGGCTGACAAGATTATAAGCGAAACAGGAGGTGAAAATAAAAATGCAGAATAAAGAAAATAACACTCCGTCAAAAGAGGATTTGGAGCTTATCAACCTTTACAGCAGAAATCCCCTTGAAGAAAGTGAGGTATATTGCTTTAACCTCACACTTTGCGACAACGAAATTGACCGCGACTTTGAGCGTTTCAGCATAGAAACTCTCACCGCTTTAAAGGACTTTTTTGTGGGTAAAACAGGCATCAGCGACCATAATTTATCTTCTGAAAATCAAAAAGCAAGAATTTTTAAAACCTGGCTTGAAACCGACGACAACAAGAAAACAGCCGCTGGTGAAAGCTACACTAAGCTTTGTGCAAGGGCATACACCCTTAAAACCGCCGACAACGAAAGCTTCATAAAAGAAATTGAGGGCGGTATAAAAAAAGAGGTCAGCATAGGCTGTGCAGTAAAGGACACCCTTTGTTCCCTTTGCGGTAAAAGTCTTAAAGCTCACGCTTGCAGCCACGTCAAAGGTAAGGTTTATAAAGGAAAGCTTTGCCACGGTATTTTGTCAGGGGCAACAGACGCTTATGAATGGTCCTTTGTTGCAGTGCCCGCACAAAAAAATGCCGGTGTAACAAAAAGCTACACCGAGCAGGAAAACAACCTGACAGAAAAGGTCTTCAGTGAAAATGAAGAACTGAAAAAAAAGCTTTCTATCTTAAAAGAGCAAGTGAAAGCCCTTGAAACACAGGCGGCAGACGGCGTTATTTTTAAAAAACGCCTTATAGAAAAAGTGAAAAAGTATGCCTTGCTCTCCTTGCCGCAGGTTAACCTTGACGGATTTATTAAAGGCTGTGAGGCTATGGAAACTAAGGAGCTTATGGCTCTTTCAGAAAGCCTTAAAAGTCAGGCAAATAAGCTTTTGCCCCTTTGCCCCCAGCTTAAAGCGGTAACAGAAACAAAAGAAAAACCTAATAACAATGTTTTTAAAATTTAAGGAGGAAATTACATGAATTACGATAACATTAAACTTGAAAAAGGACTTTACACCACCGGAAAAACTTTCACCGAAGCGCTTGAAAGCATTGACCCCAGCGAAAACTACATCGGTACCGAGCTTGAGGGTCTTGACGCTTTCCAGCGTCAGCTTAAGCGTTTTGACATCAAGGTAAGCGGCAAAAACAGTGACCCCATTGAAAAGTTTTTCCGCACAAGCGACAGTGCCGCCCTTTTCCCCGAATACATTTCACGTTCTGTTGCACAGGGCATTGAAAGTGCCGACGTGCTTTCTTCAATTGTTGCAACCACAACAAAAATAGACGCCCTCGATTACAGAAGCGTAACAACCGAGGATACAGAGGCTAACTATGCTCCCTCAGTTGTAACCGAAGGCTCAGCTATTCCCGAAACAACCATTGCAACTAAAAATAAGCTTGTAACACTCAAAAAAAGCGGCAGAATGCTCAGTGCTACTTATGAAGCTATCCGTTTCCAGCGCCTTGACCTTTTCACTGTTGCCCTTAAACAAATCGGTGCGGCTATTGCAAGAAGTCAGCTTACAGACGCTATCAATGTCCTTTTAAACGGTGACGGCAACGATAATGAAGCAAAAAATGTGGCTTGTGCATCTTCAGCTCTTACTTATGCCGACCTTATTAAGCTTTGGGGTGAGCTTAACCCCTACAAGCTTACAACACTTATCGCTTCACCTGACATGATGACAAGCCTTCTTTCACTTAACGAATTTCGTGACAGCTATAAGGGACTTGATTTCCACGCAAGCGGTAAAATGATTACACCTTTAGGTGCAGAGCTTTTCAGAAACGATACTGTCCCCGAGGGTACTGTTATCGGCTTTGACAAAAACTGTGCCCTTGAAAAGGTGGAGGCTATGCCCGTTACCACTGAATTTGACAAGCTCATTGACCGTCAGCTTGAAAGGGCGGCAATTACCACAATTGCAGGCTTTTCCAAAATTTTCGGCGGAAGCACGGCAAAGCTTACGTTAGCCTGATAAAGGAGGCGTGACATGATAGAAATAAATGATGTTTATGACGCTTTATCTTCACGTCACGATGTAAAAGGCTTTGCCTACGAGGATATTTTTTACTGTGCAAAAACAGGCTATAATTTCCTTAAAACAAACCTCAAGGAGGGTGCCGACAACGACACCCTCGCCCTTGAGGTGGCAGTTGCAGTTGCACATTACAACTTTTTTTTACAAACCCTAACCGAGCCTGAAAAATTTGAAAGCTACCGTGCCGGTGACATAACCATAAACGCCGACCCGACTAAGGCCCTTTTAAGGGAAAAAGCTGTACGTGACGACATTATAGCCGCCGCTTCTTCAATTTTAAAGGACGGAGGTTTCTACTGCTGTGGATAAAGCATTATTCAATCCGATAATAAATAAAATGGGCGTAACCTTTGAAATTATGAAAAACGGCTCTGTTACCTCAAGCTTTAAAGGCATTTTACAGCCGCTCAGGTATAAAAACAAAATTTACCTTGAGGGTGTACCTACTGAGCTAGGCTATGACAACCTGAAAAAATACCTTTTACTTTCACCGCCGGAATTTGACCTTTCTACTCTTGATAACATTAACACCTATCTTTGTTTTGACGGAAACCATTACAGTATTGACCACACAGAAAAGGTTTTATTTGGCGGCAAGTCTGCCTACACCTGGTCAATCATAAGTAAGGAGGAATAATTTATGTTTTTAACCTCAAACATAATAAAGGATATGATAAATGCCGTTAACACAGAGATGGAAAACCCCGTAGGCACGGCAATAAAAGGCTTTGACACAAAAGAGCTTCCTATCCCCATAAAAGATATACTTTTCTCCTTTGTGCCCGAAAAAAACTCCGTAAGCTATTTCAGCAACGACAACTTAGAGCATTGTCAAAAAGACGAAGCCGTAATCAGAATGAACTGCTACGGTCCGATTACAAGCCTTGCCTCTGATTTACATGTTCTTGCCGAAAGGGTGCTTGACTTTCTCAACGACCGCTTTATGCTTGAGTTTTCCGGCTATACAATAGGCAGTCTTGAATATGACAGCGACGTAAAAGCTTTCAAAATCCCCTGTAAGATTTTTTACTATATGGAAAGCTGTGCCGCCGACGGCTCACAAGTGCCCATCCTTACAGAGCCGGCAAACTTTTTTTGCAAAACTCACGTTAAAGACGAGGATATTCACATCACGCCTCAGGAACACGCAAAAATACGGTCACCTTATGAAATAGGTACCTATGAAGGCCTCGGCTACGGTATTGACCGTTATATTTTCCTCGACTTTGTGCCGTCGTTGGTTATAGTCTTCCGGCAAGGCTATCACCCGTCAGTTTATGACAATGAAAATGCACGTGTGATAAATTACACCGGCATGGCTTTCGGCAAAAAATATTCAAGAGGTATAAAAATTGACCCTTACGGCTTTTATGTACACGATTATTACAGTGACGGCACCGAAACAAGGCTCGATGAAGACGGCGCAACCTATGTTTATCTCGCGGTAAAGTAATTCATTCGCCCTGAAATGAAATCCGCTTAATATAACAATCCCCTTAAACAGTAAAAACGCTGTTTAAGGGGAATTTTTATGTGTTCATTGCGTCACTTTCATAAAGCCTTTTATAAGTGCCCTCTGTTTTTATGAGCTCATCATGGGTACCCTCTTGTTCAATGACCTTGTCACTTAAAACAATAATCCTGCTTGCATTTCGTACAGTAGAAAGTCTGTGGGCAATTGTAAAGGTAGTCCTGCCCTTTGAAAGCTCTGCAAGGGACTTTTTAATAAACATTTCGCTTTCATTATCAAGGGCTGAGGTTGCCTCGTCAAGAATAAGTATAGGCGGATTTTTTATAAATACACGGGCAATGCTTATCCTTTGCTTTTGACCGCCTGAAAGCATAACACCTCTTTCACCTACATAGGTATCATACTGCTGTGGCAAGCTCATAATAAAATCGTGAGCACCTGCTTTTTTAGCCGCCTCAACGGCTTGCTCTTTAGTGGCGTCAGGCTTGCCGTAAATTATGTTTTCAACAACAGTGCCCGAAAAAAGATAGACGTCCTGCTGAACAACACCGACAGCATTGCGAAGCGATGAAAGAGAAAGCTCTCTTACATCCTTGCCGTCGATTAAAACCCTGCCCTCTCTCGGCTCATAAAAGCGTGAAACAAGGGAGCAAAGTGTAGTTTTACCGTTGCCCGATGCACCCACAACTGCAACATTCTCACCTTTTTTAATTTTTAAGCTGATATTTTCAAGAACATCGCCCTTTTCCTCGCCGTAGCTGAAAGTGACGTCTTCAAATTCAATTTCTCCCTGCACGTCAGTAAGCTCCTCACTGTTACTGTACCCTGCTTCGCTTTCACATTCGAGCACTTCATTAAAGCGTTCAATACCTGTCATACCTTTTTCAAATTGCTCGGTAAATTCAATAATACGTTTAATCGACGCAATAAGCATACCTATATATAAAAGGTAGGCCGTCATATCGGCGGCGGTGATTTTACCTTCCATAAGAAAATATCCGCCAAGGACAATCATCACAATGTACATAAGTCCGTCAAAAAGCCTTGTGACACCGTTGAGCCTTGCCATATATTTGTAGGACTCCTGCTGTACCTTGCTAAGCTTAGCGCTTTCTTTATTGAACTTTTCTTTTTCAATGTCTTCATTAGAAAATGACTTTACCACACGGATACCCAAAAGGGTAGTTTCCGTCTGTGCATTGACGTCACCTGCGATGATACGCCTTTGCTTAAAGGCGGCACGCATTTTTCGTCTGAAATAAATACTGCCGAAAAAAATCAGAGGTATCATAACAAAGGTTGCCAATGTAAGGGGCAGATTTATTGACGAAAGAATGATAAACGATGCCGTAACCTTTACCCCTGCGATAAAAAACTCCTCGGGACAGTGATGTGAAAACTCGGCAATATCAAAAAGGTCAGTTGTAATTCGGCTCATAAGCTGACCTACTTTTGTTTTGTCAAAATAAGAAAAAGGCGCTGTTAACAGGTGAGCAAACATATCCTCACGCATATCTTTTTCAATTTTTACACCCATACCGTGACCGACATAAATCATATAATAGCCTGCCGCCATATCAATAAGCTTGAGTACTCCGTAAAGTGCCGCCAAGGACAAAACAAGCTGCCAGGTAAGCTTTGACAAATCCGTTGCGGCAACAGAGGTGATTTTTCTTATTATCATAGGTAAAACTATTTCACAGCCCGTTGTAAGCAAGGCACAAAACAGGTCAAGCATAAGCACCTTTTTATGCTTTTTGAAATAAGATAAAAACCATTTTCTGAGTATTCCTTTTTTATTCATAAAAGTTACCTTCTTTTTATAAGCTAAGAAAAATGCTAACACAAATGAGGGAATAAGTCAAGAAATTAAAAGATAAGGGAGGTTTTTTTAGGCCGGAAAATCATAAGAGTTGTTAAATACAGCAATAAATTAAGGCGTCCCCTTACGTTAATTTCACTCGTAAAAGGACGCTGATTTATTTAATATTATATCTTCTCTCTCATTGCCTTAACTTCCGCTAAAACACATTCGGGAGCAGGCCCGCCTTTGACTACTCTCTTTCTAACACATTCGTCAAGGTCAATAGCGGTATAAACATCTTCTTCAAAAAGGTCGCAAACCGCCTTGTACTCCTCTATGGGAAGCGTTTCAAGGGTAAGACCCTTATCAATACAAACGGCAACTAACATTCCCGTTGCCTTGTAGGCATCACGGAAAGGCAGTCCCTTATAAACAAGGTAGTCGGCGCAGTCGGTGGCGTTTATAAAGCCTCTTGCTGCGGCATTACGCATATTTTCGCGAATCACCGTTGCCGTAGAAAGCATCGGTGTAAAGGTGTCAAGGCACATAAGTACAGTATCAACAGCGTCAAAAACTGCCTCTTTATCCTCTTGCATATCCTTGTTATAAGCAAGGGGAATGCCTTTCATTACAGTGAGCATTGTCATAAGTGAGCCGAAAACTCTGCCTGACTTTCCTCTTACAAGCTCTGCAATGTCTGGATTTTTCTTTTGAGGCATAATGCTTGAGCCTGTGGAGAAAGCGTCGTCAAGCTCAATGAACTTAAATTCCCAGGAGCACCAGGCAATAATCTCCTCAGAGAAACGGGAAAGGTGTACCATAATAATTGAAAGGGTGCTCAAAAGCTCCATAACATAATCGCGGTCAGAAACACCGTCAAGGCTGTTGTCGCTTACACCGTTAAGACCTAACAGCTCCGATACATAGCTTCTGTCAAGGGGATAAGTTGTGCCTGCAAGAGCACCTGAGCCTAAAGGTGACACCGCCATACGTTTTTTACAGTCGGCAAGCCTTTCTCTGTCACGCAAAAGCATATTGCCGTAAGCTAAAAAGTGGTGACCCATAGTTATGGGCTGTGCACGTTGTAAGTGGGTATATCCGGGCATAACTGCATCAAAGGTTTCCTCTGCCTTATCGGTGATTGCAATAAGCAGGTTTTTGATGCTCTCATCAACCTCGTCACATTTTTTAAGCAGATAAAGCCTCAAATCAAGTGCAACCTGGTCATTACGGCTTCTTGCGGTGTGAAGTCGCTTACCGCTGTCACCTATACGTTTTGTCAGTTCGCCCTCAACAAAGGTATGTATATCCTCGGCGGTCATATCAATCTCGAGTGCTCCCTTTTCAATATCGTCGGCGATTTCTTTAAGGGAAGCGACGATTTTTTCACTTTCGCTTTTTTCTATAATATTCTGCTTACCGAGCATTGTCGCGTGAGCAACAGAGCCCTCAATATCCTCTTTCCACATACGGCTGTCAAAGGGGATTGAGGAATTAAAATCATTGG
Organism: Acutalibacteraceae bacterium; assembly: GCA_051880695.1. Classification (GTDB taxonomy): domain Bacteria; phylum Bacillota; class Clostridia; order Oscillospirales; family Acutalibacteraceae; genus UBA6857. The sequence continues at coordinate 15,038 of JBJEOK010000038.1, forward strand.
TTTTTTTATCAAGAGATTTTTTAAATCTGCCTGTCCATAAAGGCATAGTAAGCTCCTCCTCTAATTTAAAATACCTTTTAATTATCCTTTATTTATAAGCCTTTGTCAAGTATTTTGCTGTTTTAACGGAAAACTTTAAAGTAAAATTTCCTTTGTTATTGCCATAAAAAAAGCCTTGTGCTATAATTTTGAAAAAAGGAGGAATTTTAAATGAAAAACACCACCCTTATTTCACCGAAAAAAGCCTTGCTTTTGAAAATATTTTCAGCGGTATTCGGAATTTTCGGCTCACTTGTAATTATTCACAGACTCTCTTATTACGTATATGAATACGACCCGCAGTTTTCTCCCGTTGACCGCGGAAAGTTTAACATTTTAAGCTTCTTTACAGTACAATCAAACATTTTCGTTTGCATATATTTATTACTTATTTTCCTCGCACTTATGGGTGTGAAAAAGCTTGAAAAAATCGCCTTTAATGAATACTTAGGCACACTTATTACAACCTATATTCTGCTCACCGGCTTAATTTACTGCTGCGGTATTCCCTTAGGCTTTACTCCGCCTTACACCTGGGACACACCTAACCACGCAATGCTTAGCTTCATTCAGGTTTTTCACCATATGATAGTGCCGCCGCTTATGGTTATTTTATGGCTCTGCCCTATGACGGGTAAAAAGGTCAAATATAAAAACTTATGGATAGCAGGAATTTATCCCCTGCTTTACTCCCTATTTTCAATAATAAGGGGAGCAGTTACCGGCTACTACGTATACCCCTTTTATGAGCCTCAATTTATATGGGACTTATTCTTTAAAGGTAAACAGATGTCACCTTTTTCAGGCTATCTTTTTATGCTTCCGGTTTTAGCTTTAGGCATAGGCCTTTTTATAGGCGTAGCAGTGCTTCTTGCATTTTTGCATAATAAAATTGTTGAAAAGAAAATCAAATAACAATTATATAAAACATTCCCCACACTTTCGTATGGGGAATTATTTTATCTCTTTAGAAGATTATTTTATGTCCCAATCCTTGCTGAGCATTGCCTTAACTTTAAGGGGAAGACCAAAGAGATTGATAAAGCCCTCTGCATCATATTGGTCATAGACATCGTCAGCGTCAAATGTAGCCATTTCCTCACTGTAAAGGGTATAAGGTGAGGTTGCGCCTGCTGAAATGATGTTACCCTTGTAAAGCTTTAATTTAACTTCACCTGTAACTGTCTTTTGAGTTTCATCTACGAAAGCTGAAAGAGCTTCACGGCAGGGAGTAAACCACTGACCGTAGTAAACAAGCTCGGCAAACTTAACTGCAAGCTGTTCCTTAAGATGTGAAGTCTCTCTGTCAAGGCAAAGGGTTTCAAGGTGACGGTGTGCGGCATAAAGAATTGTTCCGCCCGGAGTTTCATAAACACCTCTTGACTTCATACCTACAAGACGGTTTTCAAGCAGGTCAACAATACCGATACCGTTTGCACCGCCGATTTCGTTAAGCTTTGTTACCATTTCAACTGCACCTAATTTTTCGCCGTTGAGTGTGGTGGGAACACCCTTTTCAAAGCCGATTGTTACATAAGTGGGAACATCGGGAGCCTGCTCGGGGGTTACACCCATTTCAAGAATTTCTGCATACTTAGGCTCGTTTGCAGGGTCTTCAAGGTCAAGACCCTCGTGTGAAAGGTGCCAGAGGTTCTTATCCTTTGAATAGTTGGTTTCCCTTGTTATTTTAAGGGGAATGTTGTGTGCGATAGCATATTCAATCTCTTCTTCACGGCTCTTGAATTCCCATGTTCTCCAAGGAGCAATGATTTCCATATCGGGGGCAAAGGCTTTGATGGCAAGCTCAAAACGAACCTGGTCATTACCCTTACCTGTACAGCCGTGGCAGATAGCGTCTGCACCCTCTTTGAGAGCAATTTCAACGATTCTCTTAGCGATAAGAGGACGTGCAAAGGAAGTACCCAGAAGATATGAGCCCTCGTAAACTGCACCTGCTTTAAGTGTGGGGAAGATATAATCTTCAACAAATTCCTTTTTAAGGTCTTCGATATAAAGCTTTGAAGCACCTGTAGCAAGAGCCTTTTCTTCAAGGCCGTCAAGCTCTGTGCCCTGACCTACGTCACCGGAAACAGCAATAACCTCAGCATTGTTATAGTTTTCTTTAAGCCAGGGAATGATAATTGAAGTATCAAGACCGCCTGAATAAGCAAGTACTATCTTTTTGATTTCTTTGTTCTTTTTCTGTGCCATTTTCTTTTTCGGGGCAAATGAAATGCCCGCTCCTTTCTGTTTCGGGGAAGCTCCCTGTTTTTTAAGTACGCAATTGATTATACGCATTTTTATGCAAAAGTCAAGGGTTTATATGAATATTTTTGATAAAATATTCATTTTTCTTTGAATTTTTCAAATATTTTCAAGAAATTCTTTCAAAACACTCTCATATTTCTGCTTATCTTTAAAATATGCCTGTGCGTGGTCGGCATTTTCTATAATTAAAAGGGTCTTTTTATCACTTGCACAAGCCTCATAAAGCTCCCTTGCCATATAAGAGGGCACAAGGTTATCCTTTTCGCCGTGAATAAAAAGAAAGGGAAGCTTTGCTTTTTTCACTTCTTCAATAGGTGCAATCTTTTTAAAATCAATGCCGTGATTGATTTTACTCGTCAGATTTACAAGGTCAACAAGGACCTTCCCCTTTATGCCCATTTTACTTAGCTTATGTGAGAAAAACTCCGTTGCCACCGAAAAACCGCAGTCGGAAATTACCGCCTTAACATTTTTCGGTAAATTCGGGTCGCCGCTTAACATACATACAGTTGCTCCGCCCATTGAAACTCCGTGTAAAATTATTTCAATGTCACTGCCGAAAGTTTCATTCATATAATTTAACCACTTTAAGCAGTCTTTCTTCTCATTAAAGCCGAAAGTACAGTATTTGCCCTCACTTTCACCTGAGGCCACGTGGTCTATCATAAAAACATTCACGCCGTTAGCTAAATAATACTGTATAACTGCGGCAAATTCTTTTTTTGCATAGCTTCTGTAACCGTGGGCACAAAAAACAAAGCGATTGCTTTCCCATTTTGCTTTCATAAAATATCCGACAAGCCTCTCTCCCCTGTCGGAAACAATGAAATGCCTTTCGTAGCCGTAATTTTCCACCCACTTTAAATTTTCCTCAAGGTAAGTGCCTAAGTGCTCGGTGTCGCAAGCACCTACTTTGCGGGATATTTTCGGTGACGGAGTCAGCTTACGGTTAAAGAGGACTTCATCAACGGCAGTGCACAGGGCATAAGTCGAAACAGCACCGATACCCACCGCCTTTATAGCTTTTTTCATTATATTTCCCACCTTAAAGCTTAATAATTTTATCTGTTGACTTTATAAAAGCCAACAGATAAACAACAAATTTATTATTCCATTTCAACAGCGCCTGTATACAGCTGATAATACTTTCCGCCTTTTTCAATAAGCTGCTTGTGGTCGCCCTCCTCAATAATTTCACCCTTTTCAAGCACAACAATGTCCTGAGAGTTTCTTACGGTTGAAAGTCGGTGAGCAATTACAAAAACGGTTTTATTGTCCATAAGCTTATCCATACCGACTTCAATAAGTCTTTCCGTTCTTGTGTCAACAGATGATGTTGCCTCGTCAAGGATGAGAAGCGGTGCACCGGCAATAGCGGCACGGGCAATATTGATAAGCTGTGCCTGACCTACCGAAAGGTTAGTTGCATCGGGCTTAATTTTTGTTTCATAGCCCTCGGGAAGCTTTTCAATAAAATCGTGTGCATTTGCAAGCTTTGCCGCGGCAATAACCTCCTCGTCGGTAGCGTCAAGCTTTCCGTAACGAATGTTGTCGCTGATTGTGCCTGAGAATAGCTTTGTATCCTGAAGTACCATTGCCATTGAACGGCGCAGGTCATCCTTTTTAATCTCACAAAGAGGTATGCCGTCATAGGTGATTTCACCTTTGTCAATTTCATAAAAGCGATTGATAAGGTTTGTGATTGTGGTTTTACCTGCACCTGTTGAGCCTACAAAGGCAATCTTTTCGCCCTCTTTTGCGTTGATGCTTATATTTTTAAGCACCTCTGTGCCCTCAACGTATGAAAAAGTGACGTCTTTAAGCTGAATGTTACCTTTAAGAGGGATATACTCGCCGTCGGTAGTTTTCCAGTAGTAAGCGCCCTCTTTGCCGTCAGTCTCCTCTTTTTCGCCCATGACATTTTCAATAAGCCTTACAAGGGTAATTTTACCCTCGTCGGTTTCGCTGTCTGTATCAAGCACTTCAAAAACACGCTCCGCACCGGCAAGGGCCGCAACAAGTGAGCTGTAGCATGAAGCAAGCGATGCAATGGGTGACGCATAGCTCTTTGATTTGTCAAGGTAAGTTACAAGGTAAGGCACCTTCATTTGCCCTTTCATAACAAAATATGCGCCGAGGAAAACGACAATAGCGTAGTTAACCCTTGTAATCATTGACATAAGCGGGCTCATAAAACCGCCTATAATATTGGCCTTAACGCCTGTTTTACGGTAGTTTTCGTTAAGCTCGTTAAACTGTGCCTTGATTTTGCTCTCTTGTGAGAAAAGCTTAACAACCTTTATACCTTTAATATATTCTTCAATATAGCCGTTACATTCGGCAATTGCCTTTTGCTGTTTTTTGAAAAGAGGTGAACACTTGCTTGTAATAACCATAACAACCGTGAACATAAGCGCAATTGCAACGGTAATTGTAAGGGTAAGCTTCCAGCTCATTACAATCATAATGGCTATTGTAAGCACCGCCTGAATTGACGATGATATAAGTGTGGGGAAGTTGTTGCTTATAAGGTCACTTACCTTGCTTACGTCATTTGTAAAGTGGCTCATTATTTCGCCTACCTTACGCTTGTCAAAAAATTCAAGGGGGAGAGTTTGTATATGGTCAAAAATCTCTTTTCTCATATTCCTCAAGGTGCGTGAGGAAACGTGAAGCATAATTCTTGTATAAGTAAAGTTACACACTGCCGAAAGCACATAGCAGCCTATCATTATAATAAGGTTTTTGATGATTTCGGGCATAACCTCTGAACCGGTTGCCGTGCCTTTGAGAACATTTTCAAGCTGCTGGTAAACGGGAATCATAAAAAGTGAAGCCACAACGCTTGTGACGGTTGTAAGTACAACAAGGATTGCCACAAGCACAAGCACCGCCTTATACCTTGAAAGGTAGGAAAACAGCCTTTTTGTAGCCTTTTTTATATCTTTAGGCTTAGCTTTTTTCTTTTGTTCTTCCTTTTTTTCACGTTCCTTGCGTTCTTCCTCGGTTTCGTTTTCAAGCTTCTTTTTCTTTCTCGCCTCTGCTTTTTCAAGGCGTTCTTTTTTTCTTTGCTCTTTTTTACTCAAAGCTTTTTCCTGTTGAGCTTCGGTTTCATTAAGAGAGCCTTCCTCTTGATTTTCAAGCAGTAATTCTTTATTTTCGGGAGAAGTCTTACTCATTGTGCCAACACTCCTTCCTGCTGTGAAATAAAGATTTCGCTGTAAACCTCACTGTTTCTCTTCAGCTCATCGTGAGTACCGCAAGCACAAATTTCACCCTTATCCATAACGATAATACGGTCAGCGTCCATAATTGAGGTAATACGCTGTGAAATAATAATTTTTGTAATGCCTGCATACTCCTCGCTTCTGAGTGCCTGACGGATTTTCGCGTCTGTTGCCGTGTCAACTGCACTTGTAGAATCGTCAAAAATAAGGATTTTCGGCTTTCTTATAAGAGCTCTCGCAATACAAATACGCTGCCTTTGTCCGCCGGAAACAGTGTTGCCGCCCTGACCCAATTCAGTGTCATAACCCTTTTCAAACTCACTTATAAATTCATGAGCCTGTGCAGCTTTTGCGGCCGCTACGATTTCTTCGTCGGTAGCGTCGGGCTTACCCCAGCGGATGTTTTCCTTGATAGTATCAGAGAAAAGGAGACTCTGCTGTAAAACAACTGCAATTTCATCGCGGAGGTTTTTAAATGAGTAATCCTTGACATCTCTGCCTCCGACGAGCACCTGACCCTCGTCGGGGTCATAAAGGCGGGGAATCATTTGAATAAGGCTGGACTTTGACGAACCCGTTGAGCCGATAATTCCCAAGGTTTCGCCTGAGCCTATTTTTAAGTTGATGTTGTGTAAAATATCCTTATCCCTATCCTTATTATATTTAAAGGACACGTTTTTAAATTCAATTTCGCCGTTTTCAACCTTTAAGCTTTCATCAGCACCCTCATCGGTTATCGTGGGCTCCTCTTTGAAAACTTCGCCTATTCTGTCAATGGAAGCTTTTGCCATAACCATAGAGACAAAAACAAGAAGCACCATCATAAGCGAGGAGAGCACCTGGGAAATATAAGTGATAAAGGTTGTAAGCTTACCTACCGTAAGGCCTGTTTCGTCAAGAGCTGCCTGTGGGTTAAGGGTGATAATTTCGCTGCCCTTCCACATGGCATAAACCATACAGCCGTAAATCACAAACATAATGGCAGGGGTCATATAAAGCATAATTGACTGAGCCTTAACGTTGAGCTTCATAACTGCGTCATTGACATCTTTAAAGCGGTCTTTTTCATAGTCCTGACGTACAAAGGCTTTAACTACCCTTATACCGCCTAAATTACCGCGTAAGATTCCGTTAAACTCGTCAGTTTTCTTGAGCATTTTTTTAAAGATAGGCACTGCGAGGACGCCCATCAATGCAAGAATAATAACAATTGCCGGAAGTGCCACATAGAAAATCACCGAAAGATCAGTGCTGATGCTGAGCGCATAAGTAAGGGCACTTATGAGCATAAAGGGGCCCTTAATAAAAGTAACAATCGTATTTTTATATACATTTTGTACAGAGGCGACGTCACTTGTCATTCTTGTGATAAGTGATGAAATTTTAAGCTTGTTTATGTTTTCAAATGAAAGGTCTTGAGTTTTGTTGAAAAGCTCACGCCTTAAATTTGCACCAAAGCCCATACTTGCAATGGCACTGCAGCGTGCAGCTATGTAACCTACAACAAGTGTTACGGCACAAAGCAAAAGCATTTTCAAAACCTCGGGTACAAGATCCTTGGTTATTATACTCATTGTAGTTTCTGTCGGGTCAAGAGTATAAAGGATATCAACAACTCTACCCATAGCCTTAGGTATTTCAAGCTCAATTATAACGTCAAGAAATATCATAAACGGGCAAAGTATTGTCAAAAGCCTGTAACCCTTTGTAAAAGAGTAAAATCGTTTTAACAAGTGAGCAGCCTCCTTTTTTTACTTCATATTATTTTAATATAATACACAGAAAAAAGCGTATTTTTTATTATACGCTTTTTTCTTTAAAATCAGTTTAAATTTTTATACGGGAATAAGGGCCTTTGCAAGTGCAAAGTAAATCATAAGAGAAATGGTATCAACTAAGGTTGTAATAAGAGGACCTGCCATAAGTGCCGGGTCAAGCTTAAAGATCTTTGCCACAATAGGCAATGTACAGCCTATTGTTTTTGACACCACAACAACTGCCATAACAGAAATTGACACAACAAGAATAACACTGTTTGTAGTGTCACTGCCGGTAATAAGCCGCACTAACAACATTCTGCCGTAGTTAGCAACCGCAAGCACAATACCTACCATAAGTGAAACACGAATTTCTTTCCACAAAATTTTAAAGTAATCCTTTATTTCAACCTCACCGAGGGCAAGACCGCGGATAATAAGAGTTGAAACCTGATTGCCTGAGTTACCGCCGGTACCCATAAGCATAGGTATACAAGCCGTAAGTCCTCCGATGGTGGCAAGCTGTGCTTCAAAGCCCTCGATAATCTGACCTGTAAGAGTGGCGGCAATCATAAGAATAAGCAGCCAGCCTACACGGTTTTTTGCAAGGGTAAAAACGCCTGTTTTAAGGTAAACATCCTCCGAGGGAGTAAGAAGCGCCATCTTTTCAAAGTCTTCCGTTGCCTCATCGTCGATGATGTCGACGATATCGTCAATGGTGATGATACCTACAAGTCTGCCCTCATTATCAACAACGGGCACCGACAAAAGGTCGTACTTTTTAGCCACAGCGGCAACTTCTTCCTGGTCGTCCATAGTGTGGACATAAATAAGTCGGTCTTCATCACTCATAATATCGGTGATTTTTGTGTCCTCCTCGTTTAAAAGAAGTCTTCTCAAAGGCAGGGTACCCACAAGGTGACGGCTGTCATCAATTACGTAACAGGTGTAAATAGTCTCTTTATCAACACCGTTTCTTCTGATGCTTTTTATTGCCTCGGCAACGGTAAGGCGGTCATGCAGTTCAACCATTTCAATGGTCATAACACTTCCGGCTGAATTGTCGGGATACTTTAAAAAGCGGTTGATAATCTCTCTTGTCTCTTTATCTGTGTTTGCAAGAACACGTCTTACAATATTTGCCGGAACCTCCTCAAGAAAGTCAACGGCATCGTCAACGAAAAGGTCATCCATAAGACGACCTATTTCACTGTCGGTGATAGACTGCACAATAACAGTCTGTCGGTCTGCTTCAAGGTAAGCGAAAACGTCAGCGGAAATGTCCTTTGGAAGTATGCGGAAAATTTTAACCGCAAGCCTGTCATCGTCCAAATCCATTATAAATTCAGCGATGTCGGGATATGCCATTTCCGTAAACTCATCTTTCAACTCCTTGAGCCGGTTTTTTGCAAGGAGCCTGTAAAGGCTGATGAACTGGCTTTCATTCAATTTTCTTCACCGTCTTTCTGGTTTGCAGCTACGGTGAAAAGGCTTATAAATTCAAGCACCAACTCCGTAAGACTGCAAAAGGTTTAAATTTTGCCCGCCGGGTTTACTATCACTTATATCCAATTGTAGTCTCACTTCCTTTATATTATTTTGAGATGCAAATTACACCTTTTATATTGTACATTTTTAGCAGTATAAAGTCAAGAAAAAAGAAAAATATTTTGCACCCGGTAAAGCGCAAAAATCGGGTGATAAAAAGCTGTCTGCCGAAACAAAATCAGCCTCACACTTAAATCAAGTGCGAGACTGACCGAATTTTCAGTTATACCGCAAGCTGAATTATCTTTCCTCTCTGAAGAAAGGCAGGCCGAGAGCTTGAGGCGGCTGATTTTCTTTCTTGTTGCGTATGCTTGTGAAAATAAGCACCACAATTGTAACGGCATAGGGAAGCATTTTGAAAAGCTCCGTACCGGCAAAGCTGATACCTGTAATATAACTGCTTGCAATATAGAAAGCGCCGAAAATAATTGAGCCGAAAATGGCAACAGTAGGCTTCCAGGTTGTGAAAATAACAAGGGCAATAGCAAGCCAGCCGATTGCATCAACACAGTACTCCCAGTTGCCGTTAAGGTAGTCCATAATAAAAGTAAGACCGCCGAGACCTGCAATTGCACAGCCGATACAGGTTGAAACATAACGGTAACGTGACACGTTTATTCCCGCCGCGTCAGCCGTTGCAGGGTTTTCACCCACCGAGCGAAGATTAAGACCTACCCTTGTTTTCATAAGCACGAAGGAGGTTATAAGGGCAATTGCAATTGCAAGGTAGATGAGAATGCCGTGTGAAAAGAAGATTTCACCAAAAACACCCAGGTCATCTGCAAAGGGAAGACCTTTTGTAAAGAAACGGCTGCCTCTTGTAAAGCTACCTGCTTCGTCAATCATATAGTCGGAAATACCTACACCGAAAGTAGTAAGTGCAAGACCTGTAACATTTTGATTTGCACGCAGTGTAACAGTTATAAAGCTGAAAAGAAGTCCCATAAGCGCACCGCCTATAAATGCCGCGGCGATGGGGATAAGCACTGTCGGAAGATAAGAAGCGTCCTTTTTAGCGGCGGCAAGATAAAGATATTCCGCAAAACAGCCGCAGGAAGCACCTACGCACATAACACCGGGTATACCGAGGTTGAGGTGACCTGACTTTTCGGTAATTGTTTCACCTGTTGAGCCAAAGAGAAAAGCCATACCGAGCCTTATCGCGCTGACAATAAAAGTAATCATTTGTTTTCCTCCTTATTTTTTGTTAAAACTATTTTATACTGAAGGAAAAATTCACAGCCTATAATGAAGAAAAGAATTATTCCAGTAACTATATCGGAAATTGCACTGGGTAAACGGAAATCCGTTGAAACCTGACTTGCACCGATATCAAGAAAAACAATGAGCATAGAGGTAAAAATCATATAAATCGGATTAAACTTTGCAAGCCAGGAAACCATAATAGCGGTAAAGCCTCTGCCGCCTACGGTTGTTGTACTTATGGTATAATTTGTTCCGCCTACAAGAAGAAGACCCGCAATGCCGCAGATCGCACCTGAAACAACAAGCGTTCTGACAATTACCTTAGGCACGTTAATGCCGATGTACCTTGCGGTGTTTTCGCTTTCGCCTACAACGGAAATTTCATAACCGTGCTTTGTCTTTTTAAGATAAATATACATCACTGCGGTAACAACAACTACCGTAATAATATTTAAAAGATATGCTTTTCCGAAAAGAATCGGTAAGCCGTACTCAGGCATAGGTGAAAGAACGCCTGAACCGTTTTTTACAAAATATTTGAGGAAAAATGAAACCAACTGAATTGCAATATAGTTCATCATAAGGGTAAAGAGTGTTTCGTTAGTATTCCACTTGGCCTTGAACACAGCCGGAATAACTGCCCATAATATACCTGCAAGCACAGAGGCGGCAATCATTACAAGAAGCAATACCGCGTAAGGCAGCTTATTGCCTAAGAACATCATAACCGAAACAGTTGCAAGACAGCCTACAAGCACCTGACCCTCGGCACCGCAGTTCCAGAATTTCATTTTGAAAGCCGGTGTAACAGCAAGGGAAATACAAAGAAGTATTGCAAGGTTTTGGAAAAGGCTCCAACGTCTCAGTGATGAACCGAAAGCACCTGAAATCATTGAGCTGTAAATTTCAATGGGGTTTTTCTTTGTCAGTATCGTAATAATAACAGCCGAAACCAAAAGCGAAGCTATAACCGCCACTGCTCTTACACCAAAGGCAAGCTGCCACGAAACAGACGGACGTTTTGTAATATGAAACTTATTTTTCACTGCCTTGTGCCTCCTTTTCGTTTTTTGCCTTTGTCATAAGAAGCCCTATTTCTTCCTTTGTTGTGCTTCTTGCGTCAACAACACCGGTAATTTCACCGGAGCCTATAACAAGAATCCTGTCACAAAGCTCAATGAGCACGTCAAGGTCTTCACCGACAAAAATAACGGCAACTCCCTTTTCCTTTTGCTTGTTGAGAAGATTGTATATCATATATGAGGCGCCGATGTCAAGGCCTCTTACAGGGTAAGCCGCCATTAAAACAGTAGGCGAAGATGCAATTTCACGGCCTACAAGCACCTTTTGAATGTTACCGCCGGAAAGGCGGCGAACAGGTGTTTTTGCATCGGGAGTAACAACCTCTAAATCCTTGATTATTTTATCTGCCAGATCTTTCGGAGCTTTTCTTTCAAGGAACATACTCTTGCCCTTGCGGTAAGAACGAAGCATCATATTGTCTATGATATCCATATTGCCCACAAGACCCATTCCGAGTCTGTCTTCGGGAACAAAGGAGAGACGTACACCTAATTCACGGATTTGCAAGGGAGTTTTATCCCTCAAATTATCGGTTTCGCCTGTTTTCGGGTTGTTATATAAAATTTCGCCCTGCTGTACCTTTTGAAGACCTGCAATAGCCTCTAAAAGCTCACGCTGACCTGAGCCGGCAATACCTGCTATACCTAAAATTTCACCTGAATGAGCAGTAAAAGAAATATCATTTAAAAGCTTAACACCGTCACGGGAAATGCAGTTAAGACCCTTTACTATAAGCCTGTCCTCACAGTTTTTAGGCTCTGTTCTTTCTATGTTAAGTGAAATTTTCTTACCTACCATCATTTCCGTAAGCTGACTTTCGTCAGTTTCGGCAGTGATAACAGTACCTGCATATTCGCCCTTACGAAGCACGGCAACCTTATCGGAAAGAGAGAGCACCTCATGGAGCTTATGGGTGATGATAATAATTGCCTTGCCGTCATCGCGCATTTTTCTCAAAACGGCAAAAAGCTTTTGAGTTTCCTGTGGGGTAAGCACGGCGGTGGGCTCGTCAAGAATAAGAATGTCGGCACCTCTGTAAAGCACCTTTATAATTTCAACGGTCTGTTTCTCCGAAACCGACATTTCGTGAATTTTCTTTTCAGGGTCAATTTCAAAGCCGTATTTATCGCTGATTTCCTTAACCTTTTTTGCGGCGGCTTTAAGATTGTAACGACCCTTTTCATTAAGACCGAGAATAATATTCTCCGTTGCACTGAAAACATCAACAAGCTTAAAGTGCTGATGAATCATACCGATTTTATACTTAAAGGCATCCCTCGGCGAAGCGATTACAGTCTCTTTACCGTCAATGAAAATTTTACCCTCGTCGGGGAAATAAATGCCGGAGATAATATTCATAAGGGTTGTCTTTCCGCTTCCGTTTTCACCGAGAATGGAAAGGATTTCACCGCGGTTGACGATTAAGTCAACGTTTTTATTAGCCGCATTTTTGCCGAAGTATTTTGAAATGTTTTTTAGTTCAATTGCCGGAGCAGCCATTTTTTCGTCCTCCTTTTTTACTTTCCTTAAACACTTAAAAAAGCAAGTTAAATTAAATTACTTTTTTAAGTGTTCAAAAATAACAGAAAAGGGCTGTAAAAAAACATTGTGTTTTTTTGCAGCCCCATTTACAGGGATTAGTAAAATTATGTATAAACAGGGTTAAACCTTTTATCCTTTTTCAGGCACCTACACTTAATTTACAAACCCTTTAAGTTGTGACTTTAAATTAGAACATCTGGTTGAGACGTGTGATGCCGTCAATTTCAAGGTCAAAGTAAGGAGCTGAACGGTGAAGTGATTCTTCAAAGATACCGTTTGCAACTGCTTCTGTGTCAGGTGTGTAGTCAGCATCAGTGTCAACGTCTGCAAGGTATGTTGAAAGAGCTTCGCCCTTAACAGTGAAGTTAGCTGTATCAAATACCTTAACCGAACCGTCAAGAAGACCCTTCTTAGCAGTTTCAATAGCTTCTACTGTACCCTCGGCAGCAACGTCTGTATTAACGTCTGTAAGGATTACTGAGCCTTCCTCGATACCGCCGCACCAGTCAGCAGCAATAGCTTCGCCTGCCTTGTACTGATTAACGATGTATACATAGTAGGGAGTCCAGTTGATAGCTGAAGAAACGATGAATGTTTCGGGACACTCTTCAACTGTGCTGCCGTTATATGAAACGTTGGGGATACCCTTAGCTTCGCAAGCACCGGGAGCACCCATTGAGTCAGCGTGCTGGCTGATGAGAACGCAGCCTGCATCAATAAGAGCGTTAGCAGCATTCATTTCAAGTGTTGCGTCATACCATGAACCTGTGAATTGAACGTCCATTGTAACTGTGGGGCATACGCTCTTAGCGCCGAGATAGAATGAGGTGTAGCCTGAAATAACTTCAGCATAAGTGAAAGCACCTACATAACCCATCTTAGCCTGGTCAGCAGTGATAGTGCCGTCAGCAATCATTTGGTTGAGCTTGAGACCTGCGGCAATACCTGCAAGGTAACGGCCCTCGTAAATTGATGCGAAAGCATTGTGGAAGTTTGCAAGACCCTCTGTATGAGCCCTTGTACCTGTTGCGTGACAGAATTCAACATTGGGGAATTCCTTAGCAGCCTTAATCATAAAGGATTCATGGCCGAATGAGTTAGCGAAAATGATGTTACAGCCCTGGTCTACAAGGTCCTTAGCTGCAACGTAGCACTCGTCACCCTCGGGGATTTGAGTCTTGATGATGATTTGGCTGTCATCAAGGCCGAGCTCTGCCTGCATTCTGTAAACGGCTTCGATGAAGTTCTTGTCATAGGTTGACTTTTCATCGTGAAGACAGATGAAGCCGATTTTAAAGTCTGCCGCATTACCTGCTGTTGCATTTCCGTTTGTTGCGTTGCCGTCTGTTGCCTTGTTTCCGCAAGCAGCGAAAGCAAAGAGCATAAGTGCGGCAAGCACAACTGCAATGATTTTTTTCATAATTTTTGCCTCCATATAAATTATTTTTTATTTTAACCGTCTTTGACGGCTATTTACAAATTAAGCCTTAAAGGTAACCGATTCGTCGCTCATTGACTCAACAATTGCAAGGGATTCCACCCTTACACCCTTTTCCTCAACGCGGCTTCTGCCTGACTGAAAGCCCTTTTCAATTGCAATGGCACAGCCGACAACCTCCGCTCCGGCTTGCTTACAAAGGTCGATAAGACCTAAAAGTGCATTGCCCTCTGCGAGAAAATCATCAATGATAAGCACCTTATCGCCCTCACCGAGAAAGTCTTTTGAAACGATTACATCATACTCCGTGCCGTGGGTAAATGAACGCACCTGAGTTTTGTAAACAGTGTTTGCGATATTTTTCGTCTTTGTCTTTTTTGCAAAGAGCACAGGGCACGAAAAAAACTGCGCCGTTATACATGCTATTCCGATACCTGATGCTTCAATGGTAAGGATTTTGTTAACACCGCAGCCGCCGTATATGTTTTTGATTTCCTCACCCATTTTGTTCATAAGCTCAACGTCAATCTGATGGTTGAGGAAAGAGTCCACCTTGAGAATATTTCCCGGAAAAACCTGCCCGTCTTTGATAATTCTTTCTTCAAGAAGCTTCATTTTACTAAACACCGCCTTTACGAAAAATATCTGCCGATGAAATACGCTAACATTTTAGCAAATAATGTCATAAAAAGCAAGATGATTTTAAGTAAAACTTAAGTAAATTTATCTGCTGACCTTTGGATATTTTACACAAAAATTTAATGTCTGAATTTTTTTAAATTCTTAAGGCAAAAAAGTCCTTTTCAACTATATATACACCACTTTTTAAAACTTCGGTTTTTAACTGATTTTTGAGGCTATTTCAGGTTTTCTGTAAAATTAAAGACGTCTTTAACAAAAGCCGGGACTTAAAAAGGTCAAAAAAATAAGAGGAGCATTTTCTCTGAGAAAATAAGCCCTCAATAAAAACTATATTTTAACCGTGAAAGGTCGGGTCGTCTGTTCGTTCAAGGAGATAGTCAAGGGAGACGTTGAAATAATCGGCAATACGAATGAGGGTGGCATAGTCAGCCTCACGTTCACCTGACTCATAACGGCTGATTGAGTTTTGGCTGATGTTTAAATCCAGCGCTAATTTCAGCTGGGTAATACCGCAGCTTTTTCTGATTTCTTTTAATCTCATAGTAAAAACCTCTTGACATTAGTATACCAAAATGGTATACTGCAAATATCCCGTTTTGGTATATTTTAAAAACTTTCAGCCAAAAAACGGAAAAAATTTTAATTTTGGAGGAAAAAATAAACAAAACACTTAAGAGACAAACCTTAATATAAGTTGAAATCGGGCGGTGAACGAATTCTCCATCATCAAAATCAATGTGTAATATAATACAAATAACGAAAACAATAAAGGAGCATAAAACAATGAAACATTCTAGAGATCGACCGATGAGCCTGAAGAAAGGCAATAAAAATAATATTTAAGGAGAATGAATTATTATGACAAAAATAAAAAATATCAAAAGGATTATATCTATAGCACTTGTGCTTGTTACAATTTTAAGCACTTTTGCGATTACGGCAAGTGCGGCATCTACGACAGGATTTGATATTTTATCAAGTTCAAAATATGCAAAAACGTATACACTTTCAAGTTCAGGTAAAACAATTCCCTATACAAGTAAAAATCTTAGTACACGTGGTACTGTTACATATGGTGCATCATCTTCTGCCTACATCGATAATAGTTCCGACGAAATTTATATTTTTGATGTTGGATGTACAAATGGAAAGTATTGGGCATATGTATCTTACCCAACATCATCAAAAAGAGTTAATGCATATGTCTATCTGTCAGCTCTTACTAAAAACAATGGTAATCACAATAAATCAATAAGCTCAGGCAAATTCTATTGTTCAACCCGTGAAAATAATTCAACTAACAGTAACTATTACGTTGCTAATGGTGACACAGTGTATTTGATTGCAACCTCTTCATCAAAATATCAGATACTTTATCCGATTTCTGGTGGCAAGTGGCGTCTCGCTTGGTGCAACAAGTCTGATTATCAGAAATACTGCACAAAAACTACATATTATACCCTTTCTTATAACGCAAACGGTGGTTCAGGTGCTCCTTCTTCGCAGACAGTAAAAGCAAATACAGGTTTTTATCTCAGTTCAACTAAACCTACTCGTTCCGGCTACACATTCCTTGGATGGTCAACTAATAAGAATGCAACCTCTGCATCATACGCCCCCGGAGCAGGTGTTAAAATTAGTAGTAATGTTACTTTGTATGCTGTATGGAAGAAGAATCCCACAACAAATTCTTCTAAAACTTATACCGCTTGGGTAAACACATCTTCAGCACCACTTAATTTAAGAAAAGATCCAAACGAAAAAGCTACAATATTGACATCTATGCCAAAAGGTAGTCAAATTACCGTACTTGACAACAAAAAAATAACTAATGGTTTTTATCATGTTAAATATAATGGAATAACCGGATATGCAAGCACTTCTTATATTACATTTAGTAAGCCGAGCACATCTACTTCACTTATTTGGCCGACATCAGCAAAATATGTAACTTGTTTATACTACTATGCAAATGGCAGTAAACATAGCACGAGATATGGTTATAACAATGCCATAGATATTGCAGGTGGTGGTAATATTTATGCAGCTGCTTCCGGAACGGTTGAAACCGTAAAATATCAATCTGGTGGATTCGGCAATTATATTGTTCTAAAACACAATGATGGAACTCGAACATTATATGCCCATTTAAAGAACTATTCTGTTAAACAAGGTCAATATGTATCACAAGGACAAACAATCGGTGTTATGGGTTCAACCGGAAACTCATCAGGGGTTCATTTGCACTTTGAATGGTCTGGAGGCGATCCGTGGAAAACATATTTTAAGTCCGACAATAGTTTAAAATACGAATATAATGTACGCGCCAATAACTCGAAATATAATTCAGATAAAACCATTGTAAATTGGATTGACTCCAACTACAAGTATAGTAATGGATGGTATGTTCATAAATGAAACATATTTTTAAGGAGAGTACAAATATATGATGCTTGGTGACAAAACCGGACTTACACAGGGAAGAAGCTGTACATCATGCGGCACGGTTATTGAGGCACAAGAGACAATCCCTCAAAAGCACACCGACAACAACAGCGACGGTAAATGTGACGATTGCGGTACAACCACTTGCGACCATATATGCCACAAGGGCGGATTTTCCGGCTTTATCTGGAAAATTATGAGAGCGTTTATGAAGCTCTTTAAGAGTAATCCCGTATGTTCATGCGGTGCAAAACACTACTAATATATAACGAAAGCAACAGACTATAAATCAAATTACGGGACTGCACCGAAAGGAGCAGTCCCGCAGTTGTTATATAAAAGGGGGCAAGGGCGGCGGCGAAGCCGCCGCAGGGCAAACGCAAGTTTGCCATAATTCAGTGACCGCCTGCGGCGGTCGCTGAATCCTTGCCCCCAACCTCACATAGAAGCACGGCTTATCCTCCACGCAAAAAAACTGACCTTATCAGAACTTTAACGTAGAAGCAATTTTTATAAGTTGCGGTAGAACTTAAAGGTCAAGCCTTGCTATAAAATAGAAAAGAACCTGACCTTTATGGGGTCAAGCTCTCAACTTATTTAAGCGGTGTAAAGTTAATAAGTAAATAACTCTATCCCGTGACATTCCTGCCGAGGTACTCGGCGCGGTGTAAAGTTACCTTTTATATAACTTTATCCCGTGATATTCGTGTCGAGGTACTCGACAATGTAAAATCCACACATATACCGTAGTGGTCGGAAAGGTACATATTTGCTATTTTTTCGTCAATTATTTTATATGTATCAACCTTTACTTCCTCTGAAACAAAAATAAAATCAATGGGCTTACGGCTTATAATATCCCTTCCATAATTTGTAAAGGTTGCACCCTTGTCGCTGTTTTTTGCAACATATTTTGAATCAAGCAGACAACCGTCCATTTCACTGTAAGCGTCAGCACCCTCTTTAGTATTGAAATCGCCTGTGCAAATAACGGGGTAACCCTTTGTTTTAAGCTCTTCTATTTTTGTTTTAAGCACCTTAATTTGGTCTACTCTCACGCTTTCAAGAAGATGGTCAAGGTGGGTGTTGATGTGGGTGTAAGTTTTGCCTGTTTGCTTGTTTTGAAGCACTGCCCACGTTGCAATTCTCGGACAGCCGGAAAGTTCAAACTTTGAGCCGAACACTTCGGGAGTATCGGAAAGCCAAATGGTACCGCTTTCCGTAAGGTCATACTTTTCCTTTAAATAAAATACTGCCGAAGCTTCAGCACCGTCTCCGTCTTCACGCATCTGACTGACTATGCCGTATTCGTCACCGAGGTTTTCTTCAAGAATAGTCAACCATTGCTCGGTAGCTTCCTGCACACCGAAAGAGTCGGGGTGGTACTGCTTGAGTGCCGACACAATAAGCTGACTTCTGCCTTTGACAGAGCCGTAGGCGTCGTCTATACAGCGTACATTAAAGGTGACAACCCTGAGATTTTCCTCTGCTTTTTCGGGCACATTTGCAATTTCAAGGCTTTCGGGCGTGTAATAGCCTAAGGTAAACATAAACGAGCAAATAAGTGCCACAAGTTGTTTGATAATAAACATACTTTCTCCCCTTTTCTGAATAAAAAAGAGGCTGTCACTTTTTTGCAACAACCTCTCAGCCTAAATTATTTCTGTTTTGAATACTTAAATCTGTAAATAGTATTCATAAGAATACTGTCAAGCTTACCGATTGCTTTTGTTTCGCCAAAGAGCTCACAGGAAAGAACACTCTTGCAGTTTTTGTTCATAACCATTTCGCAAGCGAGGGCTTCGTCCTTGTTGGAACCGCAGCAAACTGCACCGTTGTCCTTGAGAAGAACCGCATTTCTTGACTTGCCGCCAAGCTTCTTTGCAACTTTCTTTGAGCTTTTAAGGGTATCGTTGGGGTCAAATTCAGCACATCTTACTGTCACACCTACAATTTGTGCAAAGTCGTCAAGTAAGGGCTTGAGAGCTTTGCCAACCTTTGAAGCTGTAACAATTGCGTCCTCCTGTGAATGAACAATTGCACCCACTTCTTCACGCTTTAAGTAAATTGCTCTGTGAAGGTCAGCTTCGGAGGGGTACTTGTCGCCTGTAATAAGCTCGTCCTTTTTGCCGAAAAGACCTACTGTTGCGGCAACCTTGCCCTCTTTATCGGAAAGAATAACTGCATCGTCAATTCTGATACTGTCAAAAGCTGTAAGCTTCGGTGCGGGAGCCTCTGCTCTGTCTTTAAGCTCTACAACATAATCATAGATGTCCTTGAAGGACTGTGCAACTCTGCCTGTGCCTTCGGTGTACTTTTTATAAATAAAGTCGGCACAAATTTTTTCAACCTCGTGTGCTACCTTAAAGGCGTCATCATAATCTGTGCCGAGACAAACAGCACCGTGATGCTTCATAATAACCGCCTTTGACTGTGAGCGTTTAAGTGCGCCCACAACACCCTTGCGAAGCTTACCTGTGCCGGGAAGACCGTAAGCGGCAACGGGAATATTGTCACCCACAAGCTCCTTGCTGTAACCCTCAATGTTATTTATATCACAGCCTATTGCCGAAACAATTGATGCGTTTGGCTGATGGGTGTGAATAACAAAGTTAGTTTCGGGACGAAGCTTATAACACTGTGCATGAATACCCTTTTCGCTTGAAGGCTTAATATCACCCTCATAGCTGAGGTCTTCAAGGTTAACAACAACAATTTCATCGGGTGTAAGGGTAAGATAATCTCTGCCGGAGGGAGTGATAACAAACTGTGTATCGCTTACTCTGCAGCTTACGTTACCCCATGTACGGGCAATAAGTCCGCTTGAAACAAGCTGTTTACCTGCTTCAACAACAATTTCTTTTGCTCTTAAAAGTTCCATTTCTTTTACCTACCTTTCCGGTAAAAATTGTAAGTAAGGCAGGCAACCGAAGAAGCCTGCCTTATGATATGTTTCAATTATTCAACAATAGCGATATTTGAGAATACTCTGTCGAAACGTGAAAGTGCGTCGTCAATCATTTCTTCTGTATAAGCTGCCGATGTATAAAGTCTTGAACCTGCAAGTGTTACAAGGCCCTCTGCCATATAAGCGGCACCCATGTGGGTCATTTCAGCCTTACGCTTGCTTGTTTCCTTAATTACGTTGGGAATAGTCCAGGGCTTTGACCAGTCAATTTCAAATGCCATTGTACCGACAGTTTCCATGTGGCAAACCGAACCTTGGTTAAATGCTACGAAAGGAAGATTGTACTTGTCGATAATCTGATTAAGTCCTGCGGTGATTCTGTCACCCATGATACCTGCCTTCTGGCAAGCATTTTGCTTGTCGATTTCTTCAAGTGTGTAATAACCTGCAACGCAGGAAATGGGAGTAGCAGCCATTGTACCGCCGCAGAAAGCCTTTTTAACTTTCATACCGCTTGCGTCAAGACCTGCACCCATATATTTCATGTACTCTCTCTTACCGCCGATACCGCCTGCACCGGGATAACCGCCGGCAATTACCTTACCGAAGATTGTAAGGTCAGGCTCAACACCGTAGTAGCCCTGAGCACCGCTCATACCGATACGGAAGCCTGTAACAACCTCGTCAAAGATGAAGAGTGCACCGTACTTACGGCAAAGTCTTTCAACGCCCTTGTTGAAGTCCTTGTCAAGGGGACGTGTACCGCTTTCGGGACCGATAGGCTCCATAAACACAGCAGCTGTACCGCCGTTGAGCTGATTTCTTCTGAGCTTTCTTTCAAGCTCATCGAGATCGTTGGGAGTAAATTCCTGAGTATCTCTCATAAGACGGATGGGGACACCGCTTGCCTGAGTGAACTTTGAACCGTTAACACGGATACCGTAACCGAGCTGATCTGACCAGCCATGGTATGCGCCGCCCATTTTAAGGATGTGCTTTTTCTTTGTGGCAAGTCTTGCAACACGGCAAGCTACCATACAAGCCTCGGTGCCTGAACCCATCATACGGAACATATCTACTGTGGGCACTGAGTCGGAAATCTTTTTTGCAAGCTTGTATTCAAACTCGTGGAAAAGACCTGTTGAGGGACCGCAAGTATTAAGAAGGTCGATAACCTGGTCACGGACAACCTTGGGATTTGAGCCTAAAACTGTGGGGCCGCCTGCCTGAAGAAAGTCATAGTATTCGTTGCCGTCAATATCATAAAGCTTTGCACCGTCAGCCTTTGTGAAAACAAGGGGGAACGGATAGTTAAAAGCAAGGTTGTGCTGAACACCGCCGGGGATAATCTGCTTAGCTTCGCTAATCATTGCCTTTGATTTCTGGCATTTCTTTTCAAAGTATTCTTCTTCATACTGCTTGAGAACTTCGGGTTTGATTGAGTGCATAGGAAGCTTAATAAGCTCGTTGAGCTTTTGGTTGACAGCTTTTGCATCTACGTACTCTGAAATTGCAAATCTTGTGTCCATTTTATTCATCTCCTGAAATATTTTTCGCAGTGAGTACTCGCTCACTTTATTTTCCATACAATTATACAATATTTGTACTACGGTTGTCAACTAAAAGAAGGCTCAAAAAATGTAAACGTTTTTTGTACATTAAATATAAAAAAATTAACGCAAATAAGCTTACAGTCCTTTTAATAGGATAAAATACGCTCAAAAGCAATTGACAAAGAACGAAAAGCTCTTTAAAATAGTAATTGCAGACCGCAAACTGCGTAAATTTAACAAGGGCAAAGCTGCCGCAAGCTGCAAGTGTGAAACACACGGCGGCTTTTTTATTTTGCCCGGAAAAGGAGAACTATGACTTTTTCAAAAAGACTTACATCGCCCGGTGAAAACAACAAAAATTACATCCATTATTCAAAGGGCGGATTAAATCGCTGTATA
Organism: Acutalibacteraceae bacterium; assembly: GCA_051880695.1. Lineage (GTDB taxonomy): Bacteria > Bacillota > Clostridia > Oscillospirales > Acutalibacteraceae > UBA6857. Next base: position 37,093 of record JBJEOK010000038.1, read on the forward strand.
GAAATAAAAAACGGGTCTTGTCTTCCAAACTGTGTAGGCTACTGCTGGGGCAGATGGTATGAGCTTTTAGGTGAAAGACCTATGCTTTCAAGGGGTAACGCAGAAAACTGGTACAGCTACACAGGGGACGGCTATAAAAGAGGAATAATACCAAAGCTCGGTGCGGTTATCTGCTTTAAAAAAGGCGAAGCCCACAATTATACAGACGGAGCCGGTCACGTTGCCGTTGTTGAAAAAATCAACAGCGACGGCTCAATTGTCACCTCGAACAGTATGTTCGGCGGCAGCAGGTTTTACACACAAACCCTCCTCCCGCCCCTTTACAGCTTAAATGATAAAAGCTACATTTTTCAGGGCTTTATTTATCCGCCCGTAACCTTTGAAAGTGAAAAGCTTTATCCGGCAGGTGATTGGAGGGTAACAGACGCTTCTTTGCTTCACGTCAGAAAAGGACCCTCAACAAAGTACGAAAAGAAAACCTACGCACAGCTTACAAAGGGTGCAAAAAAGCAGATATATGAGCTTGTGAGGAAAAAGGCCGACGGCTACGTTTTAGGTGTGGAATTCACCGTGTTTGAAACGAAAAACAACTGGGGCAGAACGCCCTCGGGCTGGGTGTGCCTTGACTACTGCACCAAAATAGAGGACACAAAATGAGTGAGGTTGTAATAGTTGCACTCATCAGCCTTTTAGGCACCTTAGGCGGCTCATTTGCCGGTATAATCACTTCCGGCAAGCTGACAAATTTCCGCCTCAGTGAGCTTGAAAAAAAGGTTGAAAAATTAAGCGGTGCCCTTGAACGCACAATTTTACTTGAAGCAAAGGAAGAAACTCAAAACCAAAGTCTGCAAACGCTTTCAAACAGACTTGACCGAATTGAAAAACTGAATTTGAATTAAAGGAGATCGACTATGACTGAAAATTTTGATTTAACACCCATCTTAAATGTAATATTAACTTTACTGTCTGCAATAATAACCGCTTTCATCATCCCCTATCTTAAAAAGCGCCTTTCGGCAGAAAAGCTTGAGCAGCTGAGCTACTGGACAAAAATTGCCGTTGAGGCGGCAGAACAGCTTTACGGCAGCAAAACAGGCAAGCAGAAAAAGGAATACGTTGTGTCCTTTCTTTTATCAAAGGGCTTTGTCCTTGACATTGACGAGGTAAACGCAGTAATCGAAAGCGAAGTGAGAAAATTAGGGGCAAGCAGTAAAAATTAGCGCCTGAATTACACCAAAAAAAGAGGTTGCCCGTCGGCAGCCTCTTTTTTTATCAATCACTTATTTTACTCAGGAAAGCCTGCAGTCTTGCAGTCTTGGGACTTGTGAGCACCTCTTGTGCCTTGCCCTCCTCGGCAATGACGCCCTCGTCCATAAAAACAATATAATCGGAAACTTCCTTTGCAAAGTTCATTTCGTGGGTAACAATTACCATTGTCATATTGGTTTTTGCAAGCTCACGTATAACCTTTAAAATTTCGCCGGTAAGCTCCGGGTCAAGGGCACTTGTAGGCTCATCAAAAAAGAGCACCTTAGGCTCAAGCGCCATAGCTCTTGCAATGGACACACGCTGCTGCTGACCGCCCGAAAGCTCACAAGGGTAGTTGTTAATCTTATCGGAAAGTCCCATATCATCAAGAATTTTAAGGGCTTTCTTTTCAATTTCAGCAAAAATCTCTTTCTTGTTCTTTTTAAAGTCCGGCCTTTCCTTTGCCTGAAGCTTCACGGCAAGAGTTACGTTATCAAGAACATTGTACTGGGGAAAAAGGTTGAACTGCTGAAAAACAAGACCTATTTTGCGTTGACGCTCTCTCTTTTCTTTAGGGGAAAGCTTCTTTTCGCTGTCACTGTCAAAAATCATATCGCCGTCAAGGGTAATGCTTCCGCTGTCGGCTGTTTCAAGGTAGTTTATGCACCTCAAAAGAGTAGTTTTACCGCTGCCTGACGAGCCTATAACCGAAAGGACCTCGCCCTCATTGAGAGAAAAGGAAACGCCTTTTAAAACTTCTGTTTTACCAAAAGACTTTTTTATATTTTTAACTTCAAGTATAGCCATTTCTTTTCCTCCTTATGATTTAAAATAATCAAGCTTCTTTTCAATTCTGCCGAAAATAACCGTAAGAAGTCCGCAGAAAACAAGGAAGAATGCACCTGTGTAGAACAATGGCCAGATAACACCCCTTGCAGAGAAAGCTTCTGCCGCCATAATAACTTCAACTATTGCAATAACTCTCGCAAGAGAAGTATCCTTAATAAGGGTCATAATTTCATTGCCCATAGGCGGAACAATACGCTTTATCACCTGCAAAAGTACAACTTTCATAAAGGTCTGTGACTTTGACATACCCAGAACCTGTCCGGCTTCGTACTGACCTTTAGGTATGCTCTCTATACCGCCGCGGTAAATTTCCGAAAAATAACAGGCATAGTTTATAACAAAGGCAATCACCGCCGCCGTAAAACGGGGATTTTTACCGGGAATTTGCATATCAAAAAGAAGTCCCGGCACATAAAGCACAACAAAAAGCTGCAGCATAAGCGGTGTACCTCTTATGACCCACACGAAACCCCTAATAAGAAGACGAAGCGGTGAAAATTTTGACATTGAACCAAAACAAATTACAAGTCCTAAAGGCACTGCCAACAATAGGGTTACACCGAAAAGCTTTATGTTTTCAAGAAAGCCCAAAAGCAATTCCATACTGACTGTTGCAAACGACATTTTTTCAAATCCTCGTATAATAAAGTAGTAGTTATTAAAGTCCCTCTCCAAGGACTGTATGCTA
>JBJEOK010000039.1:0-301 GCA_051880695.1 Acutalibacteraceae bacterium
AAGCGTCGCGTAGCCATATTCAGCGTACGCACCAAAAGGGAAACGGTGGCAGTCATTCACGTAGAAGAAAAACCTTGCCTATATAGAGACAGCCCAAAGCGAAAATGCAACGCTCGATGCGGTGCATTTTCGCCTATCGGCAACAAATCATCATAAAACCACCCACTTGCCTTTAGTCTCTACCTTACAATAAACCAAAAAATCAGCCTGACACTTAAAACCAAGCATCAGGCTGACCTAAAAATTATATTATATACACCTACTTTAAGCGGTGTAAAGTTTATTTTTATATAGCTCTATC
>JBJEOK010000039.1:401-8808 GCA_051880695.1 Acutalibacteraceae bacterium
CCGTGATATTCGTGTCGATGTAATCGACAGCGGTGTAAAGTTTATTTTTATATAACTCTATCCCGTGATATTCGTGTCGATGTAATCGACAGCGGTGTAAAGTTTATTTTTATATAATTCTATCCCGTGATAATCCTGCCGATGTAATCGGCCCCGTGACAATCGTGTCGAGGTACTCGACCGGCTCGGCCTTATCTTACAGGTTTTGTGTCCCAAATATCCCTTGCATAGTCAAGAATTGCTCTGTCAGTTGCAAAACGGCCTGCGCCGGCAATATTCATAAGGGACATCCTGTTCCACTTTTCTCTGTCACGCCATACTTCGTCAATCTTCTTTTGAGCCTTTCTGTAATCGGCAAAGTCAGCTAAAACCATGTATGGGTCGTGGTGAATAATTGTGTTACCGATTTCAGGGAACTGCTTACCCATAAAGCCTGCTTGTATAAACTCAATTACACGTCTGAGCTCAGCGTTGTTGTTGAAATAGTTTATAGGCTGATAACCTCTTTTCTTGAGGTCGTCTACCTCGGGAGTAGTCATACCGAAAAGGAACATATTTTCATCGCCGACAGCCTCGTTAATTTCAACATTAGCACCGTCAAGAGTACCTAAGGTAAGAGCGCCGTTAATCATAAGCTTCATGTTACCTGTACCGCTGGCTTCGGTGCCTGCAAGAGAAATCTGCTCGCTGATGTCTGCGGCAGGCATGAGCCTTTCAGCCATGGTTACATTGTAGTCCTCAAGGTAGACAACTTTAAGTCTGCCCTTCATATCGGGGTCATTATTTACAAGCTCGCTGAGAGCACAAATCATTTGAATAATTTTCTTTGCAATAAAGTAGCCTGAAGCAGCCTTTGCACCGAAAATATAGGTGTGAGGTACATAGTCTCCGTCGGGGTTATCCTTGATTTCAAGGTATCTTGCAATAATCTGTAAAGCGTTAAGGTGTTGACGCTTGTACTCGTGAAGACGTTTAACCTGCACGTCGAAAATCGAAGTGGGGTCAAGCTCAATGCCGGTGTTTTTCTTTACAAGCTCTGCAAAGGCTTTTTTGTTGCTTTGCTTGATCTTTTCAATTTCAGCAAGAACCTTTTTGTCATCTGCGAACTTTTTGAGCTTGAGAAGCTCGTCGCCGTCATAAATGAACTTGTTACCGATAAGCTTAGTGATGTATGCGGTAAGCTGAGGGTTAGCCTGACAGAGCCAGCGTCTGTGAGCAATACCGTTTGTTACGTTTTTGAACTTATCGGGAGTAAGCTTGTAATAGTCGTTAAATACAGTGTCCTTTAAAATTTGTGAGTGAAGTGCGGAAACACCGTTTACACTGTGGCAGGTGGCAACGCAGAGGTTTGCCATTCTTACAACTCCGTTAGATATAACCGCCATATTTTCAACCTTGCTTGCATCGTGGGTAAGCTCCCAGATGTGTGCACGGTAACGGTTGTCTATTTCCTTAACAATTTGATGAATACGCGGAAGAAGTGTTCTGAAAAGGTCTTCGGGCCAGCACTCAAGAGCCTCTTTCATAACAGTGTGGTTTGTATAGGCCGTTGCCTTAGTGACAATTGCCCACGCATCGTCCCAGCCGTAACCGCATTCGTCAAGTAAAATACGCATAAGCTCGGGGATTGCAAGGGTGGGGTGGGTATCGTTGATATGGATAGCATTTTTCTTAGCGAAGTCTTCCATTGAATCGCTGTGTCGAAGATGTCTTGCAACAATATCCTGTACGGAAGCGGAAACAAGGAAATACTGCTGTTTTAATCTGAGGCTCTTGCCCTCGTAGTGATTGTCCGAGGGGTAGAGGATTTTACTGATAACCTCTGCCATTGCCTGCTGTTCCATAGCCTTCATATACTGACCTTGGTCGAATAGCCGCATATCAAGGGCAGGAGCAACACTTTTCCACAAACGTAAAATTGAAATACCTCTGCCGTCCTTACCGCTGACATACATATCGTAAGGTACAGCCATAATTGTCTGTGTGTTTTTATATTCAACACCGTGATAGTGATTATCCCAGTGGTCGATTACCTCACCGCCGAAATTAACCTGTACGGTATCTTTTTCCCTTGCTTTAAGCCAAACCTCGCCGCCTGGGAGCCAGAAGTCGGGAAGCTCTGTCTGCCAGCCGTCAATAAGCTTCTGCTTGAAAATGCCAGCCTCATAAAGAATTGAGTATCCCATACCGTAGAAGCCCTGTGTTGCAAGTCCGTCGAGGTAGCAGGCAGCAAGTCTGCCAAGACCGCCGTTACCTAAACCGGCGTCCGGCTCACAGTCATAAAGCTTATCGAGCTTTATACCCATATCCTTAAGGGCTGCGGAAAAAGTCTCCGTAAGGTTGAGGTTGAAAAGGTTGTTTTTAAGTGAACGACCCATAAGAAATTCCATACTTAAATAGTATATCTTCTTTGAATCGGCTTTATCGGCAGCTTTTCTGAAGTCACGGACACCATCGTGCATAAGCTCACGCACAATCATAGCAACAGATTTATAATATTGCTCGTCGGTTGCTTCTTCGGGAGAAACGCCGAAGTAATGGGAAAGCTTTCCTGTGATAAGCTCTTTTGCTTGGTTCTTTGTAAGTGAATAATTCATACAATCCTCCAAATTTATAAATATAAAAGGTCGATTTTTAGTGTTTGTATGGTTATTTTATACTAAAATATCGAAAAAATCAACTGTAACAACCTAATTTAAGGCAAAAAATTGCAATTTATTTTTAATAATATACAGTTTTATATGAAAATATCCCTTAAAATTAAAAAATGTAAAGGGTTTTTACTTTTCAACAAAAAAAGTTTTCAACAGCGAAAAAAAGTGGTTTTCAACTTTATAACACATTAAAAAAGTGCCTATTTTAGGGAGTTTTCCACGTTTTCCACAAGTTTATCCACAGTCTTATGTTGATAAGTATGTGGAATTTGTGGAAAAGTAGGCTATACAAACATCACAAAATTTTCAAATAAACTTCTGTAAAATTGCAATATAAGGGAAATTTTTTAAATACATTTTCCAAAGTATATAAGACCTCTGTTTTAACAAAAATAAAAAGGTAAAACATTTTCGGAGGTAAAAACTATGCTAAAGGGAATTAACCGACAGGTTGTTGAAGTAAAAGATACAGGAAGCGACTGCTTTGAAAAAATCATCTTTTTTGTAAAGCCGGAATACGCAGGAATGAGCGACGGAAAAATCCGAGAAAGGGCAAGCATGATTGCACAAAAGTCTGCCGCTGCGCCTATTACCAAGGCTAAGCCTAACAAAATCGGCGAAAAGCTGAAGCTGCTGCTTTGTGCTCTCGGCGGCATTGCAGCGGGGGTTTTGATTAGTTTGATTTTTAGGTAAAACAAACAGAGAAATGACATTTTACTGCGTTTTATATAATTCAGGTCGGATTGCATTTAATTTCAATCCGACCTGAATTTCAATTATTTTTAAATACACAATACGTCACCCATAATAGATAAATGGTTTTTGAAAAAGCTTCCGGTTAATACTGTAATAAACCTGTCATGGCTTTTTCGCGGTGATGCTTTGCCGTTAAAAATTAACGGTATTGTATTTTTGTGTGCTCATATTATTGTTGATAGGAGCCACAGTTTTTTCTTTAGAGAGCATAAAATATAAAAGCAAAGCAGCTGCCACAGCAGAAACGATAATACTTAAAATACTTATTATCGCTATTATAAAAGAATATTTAGAAAGCGGTATGCCAATATCCATGATGTTGAAAATAGCCAATATAATTGTCAATATTGTTGTTTGAAAAAAAGTGCCTATGGCCTTACCGCTTAAACAACAGGCAAGGAACTTTAATCGATCAACCGATTTTTTACATACAATTACACCGGCTATTATAATGATGACAGCAGTTATAATAAATAAAATAGTTTCTGATAAATAACTGATTAAATAATTCAATGTATTCGAATTGGAATATAGGTTCTTAAAGAAAAGACTAGATATAACATTTGAAACTATTAAAGCTAATAAATTGCCTAAGCCTGTTGCAAGCCCTGCAACCACGAACAGTATAGTATTTGTGTTTTTTGTTTTGTTGACAGGTAACGGATATTGCGAAGGCTGTTGATTTATCGGTTGATACGGTGGCCGGTAAAATTGTTGATTGTCAGGTTGATTAGAGCAAAAACCGCTGGTGTCCATTACGCTTACCTCCGGGTTATGTTTATAATCACGTTAGTATGTCTTAACAATACGCTTATTTTGATAAATTGTCAATAAATGTAGTTGTGTTTCTCAGAAAGTCCTTATACAGATAAGTATTACACAAGGGAAGCATATTCGTGCTTCGCAACTTCGTTGCTACGCAGTTTTATTGCCTATCGGCAGTTATATTGTGCTTCGCACAGTTTTATTCGCCTTACGGCGAGTTATATTGCTCAGCGTTTATGCGCTGAGCAGTTTTATTGTGCTAAGCACAGTTATATTTGGTTGTGGCGGCGTAGGCGGAACCGAGGGTGGAACCGAGGGCGGCGGCAAGACAGCCAAGCTTCAGCTTGGCGCGAAGCCTTTGCCGCCGCTTTGAGCGAACATTCGCAGAATGTTCGCGATAATGCGGACTTATGTTTAGCCACCCACTGACGTAGAAGCACAACCTATCCTTCACACTGCAGAGGCTAACCGTAGAACCTTATTTTAAACGTAGACAGAGAATTGGAACGAGTGAAGGTGCAGAGCTGTTACCTTTAGCAGTCTTTAATTATCCTTCACGAGCCGGCCCCAATTCGATACCCACAACTACACCTGACTAAAAGCACATATCTATCCTCCGCCTGAGATAGAAGCAGTTTGTAGCAGTCGGACTTTGCCGAATAAGCAGTGCCTTATAACTTAAACATAGTTACGGAAATGAACTTATAGTTGTTTCCTTGCTTATAGTAAGGTCGGCAAATGTTCGCTCCTGCGGGTGGACACCGTTAAAGAGCACTTTTTGCTTACTTTTTGTCGCTCCGGACAAAAAGTAAGTGCCTTAGCGGGCCGAGTACCCCGACACGATTGTCACGTGATAAAGTTATATAACGGATAACTTTACACCGCTTAAAACAAGTTACGGGTAACGGCAGACAAATAAAAGTTTTTTGCTTACTTTTTTTCAAAAAAGTAAGTCATTTCAAAAATCAAAATACATACAATTGAAACAACAAGACTTAAAGCCGCAATTAAAGGCCGTTTTCCCTTATTCTTTTTCAATAATATAACACATATAGCAGTGATAAGTATTACACCGGCAAGGTACAGTAAAGCATATTCCCACTCAAATGGGATAAAGGCATTTTTAAGCTTTGACAAAAATTTGATAGTGAAAATAACATATTTTGCAAGAACAGTTGTAATAAAATTTATAGGCAGTGCAATAGGCTTTGCAAAGCTTAAAATTAAATAAAGACCTGTGCAAAAAAGCAAAGGTGCACTAATAGGAATAAGTATTGCATTTGTCAGTGCGCTTACAGAGGAAATTCCGCCAAAGCAGTAGATTAACACAGGTGCAGTAAAAATAAGCACACTCAGGCTTATACAAAAGCTCTCGGTTAAAACCGTAACCGTCTTTTTAACAAAGGGAAAGCTGCTGTTTATTCTTATAACTTTACGTGACCCCTCAATCAGATGTTTTGCTAAAGTTAAAATAGAAAGTGTTGACAAAAAGGAAAGCTGAAAAGAAACACTCATAACACAGGCAGGATTAAAAATTACCATAAGAAAAACGGCAATACCCAAAGAGTTTAGTGAATCTGCGGTCCGCTTTTGACATTTGCTTATTAAATGCACCAGTGCCATAAAACCTGCCCTTGTTACCGACTCGCTCATTCCGGCAAGAAGCATAATAAAAACAACCGCAGCTATTAAAAGCATATTTTTAGGTTTACGCAATCGGTCGGTGTCTTTTATTGCCATACTTAAAATCATCACCCACAGTGAAAGGTGCAGACCCGAAACAGAAAGCAGGTGTGAGGCGCTTGTACGCTGAAAAGCGGTCACTGTTTCTTGTGAAAGAAGCCCTTTGTCGCCGGTGAGTATTGCCGAAAGAAGCCCTGCAGTTTCTCTGTCAAAGGAAAACAACAAGCGGTCATTTATGTATTTTTTAAGCTTAGCAAAGTAGTATGTAACAGGTCTGTGAGAGGGAGTTTCAACATTTAGTGAATCATAAATTCCGGCAACAATAAAAATTCTTTTTCCGGTGAAGTATCGTGAAATTGAAGAATTTTCATTGCTTGTTGTGTAAACCTTTGCATTAAAAGACAAGGTGTTGCCTATTTCAAAGTTTGCAGGCTCAAGTGTTTCATTTTTAAATGAGTAATATATACGTACCTTTCCGTTAAGCTTGGTTTCATTTATAGAGACTATGTCAGCAACTGCGTAATTTTTGCCGGACGATTTTTTAAAATAAGGTGCTTGACAAACTGTGGCTTTAAGTGAAACCACTTCTTTATCAAAAGCCTGCACCTTAGCTTTGTCCGTATAAAAAGAAAAGAACAGCAGACAGGAAAGCGCACCGCAAAATAAGCCGACGGGCACAGTGAGGTTTTTACGGAAATTTTTGTTTAACGAGGCGAAAATAAAAGCTGAAGCAAAAAGAAAAAAGCCACAGAAAGCGAGGTCTGTTCTTTCAAACAAGCTCAGACACCACAAAACTGTAACCATAGTAAAACCGATTACACAAAAAGGACGCTTCATAATATACCGCCTAACATGAAAATTGCTTCATAAAAATTGTGTATCGTATATATATTAGACACTATATGTAGTATATCAGTTTGATGTAGGGAAAACAAGAGGAAAGCAAGAATTTTGTCGAATTTTTTTGAAAAAAGCAAAAATATTTTATAATTTAGGTCGGGTTGGTGCTTAAAACTAAGCCTCAACCCGACCTCTAATTCTAATTTTCGATAAAACTCACTGTATCTAATGTAATAATATTCTCTTTTAAAGCCGACGTCCGGAATTGTCCGTGAATGCACCGAACAACAACATGAAAAAATCCACAATTGTACCGATTCCGAACAACCCTCCGGTTAAAAGCCACAGTATACCTGTTCCGACCTTTTCGGTATAAAATCGGTGGATTCCAAGAGCTCCTAAGAAGATGCATAAAACAATTGCAACACCGCGGCTTTTGGGACTTTTAAGAGGTAATGTCTCGCCGTCGGAATTTAACGGTACGCCGTTTTGTGTATCAGTGTAAGCAGAAGTTACTGATGTTTCTTTTGATACAATGCTCAAAATTAAAACAGAAAGTACAGCAGCTATAACGGCACAAAAAACTTTTGCTCCAACTGATATTTGAGAATATATATAAGCCGGGATATCGGTACCTTTAAAATAGCAAACAGCTGTTAAAACAGAAATTATCGCATTTCCAATAAAAGTAGCTACGGTTTGTCCGCTTATACAACAAGCAAAAAACTTCAGTAGATCATTTGCTTTTTTACATGAAATTGCACCACCTATCATAATAATGACAGCATTGATAAAAAATGAAAGAACAGGAGTCAAATGACTAATCAACCCAAATGCTGTCACCGAAGCTGCATCCATATTGTTTTGGAGAAGCGTAAATACAGCATCTGAAATTATGAAAGACAATATATACCCTAATCCTGTCCCGAGTCCTGCAAAAACAAGCATAAGGGTTTTGTTGCTTTGATTTGCTTTATTGACAGCAGGCGGCTGTTGCAGTGGTTGCTTAGTTATCGGCTGAGTAATTGAGTTATAGGTTTGCTGATTAGTAGATTGATTGGTTTGTAAATCGTCAGTGTACATTATGATTTCCTCCAAGTAATTTTAATAACCATATGGTTATAAGTCAACACTATCATACACCCCTCATGTTAAAATGTCAATACCGTTTGGTTATATTTTTGTAGAAAGGTTTCATTATGGACAATTATTACTCAAGGTTAAAGGATCTTAGAGAAGACAATGATTATTCTCAACAGTTTGTGGCTGACTATCTCATGATGAAGCAACCGCAATATAGCCGTTATGAAAGAGGTTTGCGAGATATTCCTACCGATGTTTTAATCCGTCTGGCAAAGCTATATCACACATCTACAGATTATATTTTAGGTTTAACAAACAATACAAAGCCATATAAATAAAGAACAACCAGGTAGCTTAAAAAAGTTATCCGGTTGTTGTTTTCATAGTATAATTTAATTACAGAAAAAACGCTTTGAGGTTGGGTTTGGATTGTGCTTTTTAATAAAATACAGACTGAATTAAGGCGGGTGCGAAAATTTCCGCTTGCCGGAAATTTTCTTTGGTCAGGGGGCTGTGCTTCTACGTCAGTGGGATATATAGGTCAGGTTGTGTTGCAGACCTGCGGTCTGCAACGGCGGCGGCAAAGGCTTCGCGCCAAGCTAAAGCTTGGCTGTCTTGCCGCCGCC
>JBJEOK010000040.1:0-8522 GCA_051880695.1 Acutalibacteraceae bacterium
CCACAGGGCGGAGCCACAGGGCGGAGCCACAGGGCGGAGCCACAGGGCGGCGGCAAGACAGCCAAACTTTAGTTTGGCGCGGAGCCTTTGCCGCCGCCGCGAGCGAACATTCGCAGAATGTTCGCGATAGTCGGAGTTGAACTAAATTGAGCTTTGACGGTAAAGCAGAGCCTGAACCTATACGAAAATTTATGAGACCCCCTTTATGGGGGTAACGGAAATTTTCGCCCTATTCCGCAAAGCTAACAAATTACCGAGCTTTTATAAAGGTACTCTTTTAATCCACCTAACCTTTATCACTCTTTAGCAAAAATCGTTTATGTAAAAGGTTGCTGTTTGTGTAGGCAAGGTTGTACTTCTTAAAAAAGTACAGCCACATTAAGGTTGAAGCGAAAATTTCAGACACCCCGCAAGGGGGTGCCGTAAATTTCCGCAGGAGTTTAGGTACTGCTTCTACGTCAGTGGGATATATCGGTCAGGTTGGGTCGCAGACCTGCGGTCTGCGACGGCGGCGGCAAAGGCTTCGCGCCAAGCTAAAGCTTGGCTGTCTTGCCGCCGCCCTCGGCTCCGCCTTCGCCGGTTCCACCGCCTCCGGCTCCGCCTCAACATCAAACCCATGCATATTACCTCTCCAACATAAAAACATCAGCCTCACACCCGGTAAAGTGCAAGGCTGATTTTCATTTTATTAAATTTTACCTTTGTGTAAAGCAGCCGCTTTTGAAACAATCGCTTCACACCCACTTATCTTCAGCGGTGTAGAGTTATCCTATAAATAACTTTCACCCGTGACAATCGTGTCGAGGTACTCGACCGATGTAATCGACATCAGCTTTTATACAGCGGGCTGGGGTCATTACAGCACTTGTATTCGCCTGTAATCATCTTCAGAATTGAATGGAAGAATCTGAAAATCTGTCCCCAAAGGTTGTCACGGTGACAAGCGCAGGTACAAACTGCAACTACGTAATTATATTCGCCGTAGAATTCTCTTTCACCGCTTGATGTAAGTGTGATTTCACGTCTTTCACCGTTTATCTTAGCATATACACGGTAAGATGAAGGCTCGCCGTCAAGAACAAATGTTGCATAACCGTTTGCATCAGTTGACTTATAGGTTGTTTCAACTAAACCGATTTCGTCTTGAACTTCAATTTCTACGTTGGGATATGCTGCACCGTTCTTGGTAACCTTAACTCTGATGGTTATTCTTGTATCGTTGTAAACGAGAGTTTCTGTCTTTTCGTAGCCACATCTGTCACAAACATACTTAACATAACCGTTTTCGCTGATGGTTGCCTCTTTGCGTTCAACCTCTTTAAGGCTGTGGCCGAGAGGATCGCTTGTTTCAATTACATAGCTTCTGCCGCAAGCACATACCATTTCAGTGCCTTCACCGGTTTCGCAAGTTGCAGCAATAATATCGCCCTCCTCATAAGTATGAGCCTGTGCTGTAAACATTGCTGTGATGTAAAGGTCGCCTAAAACTTCAGTGCCCTCTGTACGTGACCACTTATCAAATGTGAAATGCTGATTGTTGTTGTATGCCTTTACGGGAATGTCAGCATAAACAAGGTCATTTTCGCCTGCATTTTCAGCACTGTAGTAAATCTTAGTGCCTGCGTTAACATCAGTAAATGTCTTAATGGGATTCTTTGCGTCAAAAGCAAATACTACTGTGTACTTACGGAGACTCTCTTTAAATACCGCATAATAAGTAACATTTCCTGCAACCTTTGCAGTAGCAATGTCAACATCAGGTGTTGCTGCGTCCTCTGTTGTTGCCCAGCCTAAGAATTTATAAGTGTATCTGTTTGTTTCATGTCTTGTGGGGTCAGCAGGAACTAAGGTGCTAAGGGCTGTACCGTATTCAATATAGTTTGCTGTCTTAACAACATCTTCACCGTTTTTGAATGTGATTGTGTAAGTAGCCTTTTCACTCTTAATTGCGTCACATCTGTTACAGGGAATAATTACGTTGCCTTCTGCATCAACACCGGTAGGATTGCCCCAATCATGACCGAGTGCAGGTGTGCCCTCGACTATAGTCTTGTATCCGCAAGTACAGGATTTTTCTACCTTTCCTGCTTCTGTACAAGTAGCATCTGAAATTGTTGTATAAGTAAATGTGTGTACAACCTCTTCAAATACGGGAGTTGTATAAATGTCACCTGTTACGTAGCTGAGCTGGTTAGCCTTGTTCCAACCCTTGAATACAAAGTGACCGTTATCTGTCGGAGCCTTAGCAGGATTGATTGCATAACCGTTATCATTAAGGTCAGTTGTATCAAATGCCTGACCGGCAGTTGCATCAAATACAAAGTAATCGTCATTTGCAAGGAATGTAACCTTATAAGTTTTCGGTATTTGCTTATACGTAGCTTTAAGGGTTACATTTGCACCGTCAATGGTTATTTTATCTGTATAAGTTTCAGTACCGGTTTCATTTGTCCAACAGTCAAACTCATAGTCATAAACGGATGTTGAGGACTTTTTGGGAGGCTCAACTGTATCATAAGTCTCGTGGTTTTTAAGGTAACCCACTGCACGGTAGAAGTCTCCGTCAGCATTTAAGTAAGTTACAGTGAAGTTAATTTGTTTTGCCTTAAACTTTGCTGTATATGTTACTTCATAATTTGTTGCGCCATCTGCTATATCTGCACCGACAGTAATGGGGAATGTAACCTTGTTACCCTCTGAATCTACCCAGCAATCAAATACATATCTGTAGGTATCGTCACTGTATGTTTCGGGTTCTGCAACATCAATTGAAGTAATGATATCACCAACATAGATAGGATCATCTTCAGTACCGATTACTGCAAATATTTCTTCGCCGTTTTTGAATGTAACAGTTGCAGGGATACGGGTCGGACCGTCTACCGGTTCTTTCTTTGTTTCGCCGCAAACTGCACACTTGTATGATTGATACCATTGTACTGTGCCGTCTTCGAGCTCCTCAGAATAGGGCTCACCGTCTGCTCTCCACTTATGGCCGAGTGCAGGGATTTCTTCACGTTCAACAATAAATTTGTCGCCGTTTTCATCAAGACAGTTTCTTGTACAGTATTTAACGCGTACACCGGCTTGTGTACAATCAGCATTAGTAATAATTGTCCATCTTGCGTCAGCGTCATGGCCGAGTGCAGGAATTGTTTCAACGTTTTCTACCTTTGTACCGCAATATCTGCAAGTCTTACTCTTTGAACCCTCTGTTGTACAAGTGGGAGCTACTTCTGTCTGCGGACGGTAATACTTATGTCCGTTTTCTGCATCAGCGGGAATTTCAGTAATTTCCTTATAATAACATACTGAACACTGCTTATATTTTGAACCGGCAGCAATACAAGTGGGACTCTTTTCAATTACTTCAATAACATTACCGTCATCATCTTCGCGCCATGTATGACCTGTCTTAGCCAGAGCCTTAATAGCTGCTATTTCTGCATCGGTAAATTCTTTAAATGTGGGAGCAGCAGCACCGTCAGCAAAATCTCCCGGTTTTGCAACTGCAGTTGAACCGCAGCCGTTTGAACAGCTGTAGGTTCTGTGACCGTCAGCAAGACATGTGCCCTTAACGTCGATATATGTGTTGTAATTGTGACCGAGCTTGTCAAGTACTGTTACATTTGAAACATAACCGCAAACTGTACAGCTATCAACTCTGCTGCCGTCTTCGGTACAAGTGGGAGCAACAACAATCTGTTTGTTTGAGTGTGCACCCTTAATTTCAAAGGTCTTTGTGGTAATATTACCGTGTGCGTCAATTACTGTAACGGTATGAATACCTCTTTGAGTAACTGCAAGCTTGCCGTCTGTAAGTGTTGCAGCTGTGCCGTCAAGAGTAACAACAAGTTTTTCTGTTGCTGTAAAATCATCATTAACAGCGATAGTTGCCTCTGTACAGAAGTTTGCACCTGAACCGTCACCGGTGATTGTAACAGTGGGAGCAACTTTACCGTAATGGAACTTACCTGTTGAGAAGATACGCGTGTTATTTGCAGGTGTAGTACCTGTGATAATTGTTGCGTCATTTTCATCAGTTGTTGCCACACATGCACGGTCAACAAGCTTGACGTAAATGATGTAGGTTTTGCCGTCTTCAAGGCCCAGGTTAGCAAGGGCGTTAGTTGCGTTAACCTTATAGGAAGCCATAACAGCGGCTACTTGTTTGTCAATTTCAATTTTCTTTATATTGTCATCAGCAAAAGCGTCATACTGTTCTTTTGTAAGACCGTTTTCGTAAAGTACACTTATAAGCACTTCCTCTTCGGCTTCATCATAGTCAAAGAGCAATGTCCAATCATCATCAGCAATTGCATCAGGATCAGCAACTACATCTTCGGCAAGATAGTAGTAAACATTATTTACACCGCTTACCTTTGTACCGTCAAGGTTCCAAGGCCTTGACCAATTGTTAATGTCTGTTGCACTTGCAATTGAAATGTCTTTGGGGTTAACATAAGCGATTTCACTGTAATATTCTGCTTTAGCAGTATCGTCTGCCATTGCTTCTTCATATTCAATTGAAGTCCACTTATAACTACCGATATAAACCTGACCCTGAGGTGCAAGGAAGTCTTCGATAGGAGCAACAAGAACATCAGTGAGCTTTCTCTTACAAGCTGTGTTTGTACACATCATGTCTACAAGACCTGTTGAAGTACAGGTAGGCTCAACAACAGTTTCAAAGTAAACGAATGTATGGCTTTCCTCTTTAAAGGTAGCCTTGATTTCGATATCACTTGTAATAACAGCATCCTCTGCAATTTCAGTACCGTCTGAATAAATCCACTTATCAAGAGCAAAGTGCTTATCCGGTGATGTCGGCTTTGAAATTTGAGGAGCAGCAGCTAAAACATCTGCCATAGGTGTGTTATAGTCAAAGACTTGTGTTGAAACAAGGGTAGTGCCGTCTTCATCATAGAACTTTACTGTCTTTTGGTCAGCCTTCTTCTCATAAACAGGCTTGAAGTAAAGTGCATTAGCAGGCATTCTGTCACCACGGGTAAATACAACCTCAGGATCGAGTTTATTACCGTCTGCATCACAAGCAACCCACTTTTCAAGAGCCCAGGTATAACCCTCACCGGCATCGCCTGTTGCTGCTGTGGGAGCAGGAGTACCGGGCACGTTAATTCTTTCATTGAAAGTATAGTTAGCAACGGAGAATACCGAACCGTCATCCTTGAACCAGGTTACCTTATAGTATCTGTAGTCACGTCTGTAAACGGCGGTGTATGCTGCATTGCCGGTACAGGTGAGTGAAACCTCAGGTGACCAGCCGCGGAATGTATAGTTATATGTGTCGTCGGAAGCCATTGTGGGGTTGGTTTCCGGAAGCACTACTGTATCACCGTAGTGGTAAGTTGCTGTTGCATATTCTGTTTCACCGTTAAGGAATTTAACGGTGTACTCTTTAAGTGTTTTTTCGTAAACGGGGTAGAGGTGCATATCAGCACTGCTGATTGTTGCAGTTGCAAGATCGATAACATCCGTTGCATCGGTTGAAGCTGCCCAGCCCTTGAAGGTGTAGGTAGCTGTTACGTCATCTGCCTTAGCAGGCTGGGTGGGAACTGTTGTAACAGAACCGTCTTCTGCTGTAACTGTTTCAACAAGTGCAGGAATAGCGCTCTCATTTACAAAGAGTGAATTTTCAAGATTTCTACCGTCAAAATTGCCGATAACGTTACCGTCAGCGTCGTGATAGGTAACCTGTGCAAAGGTGTGCTCGTCATAAGTTGCGTAGTAATCTGCATCAACAGTAGCTCTTCCATTTTCGGGAAGTGCGGGGTTCCAGGAATTGAATGTATAACGCTTTGTGTAGATATCTACATCTTCACCGTTAATTTCAACGGTTTCAAAGCGGTCAACAGTTGCGTCTACTGTAGGAACTGTTATTTTATTACCGTGAGGATAAGAAGTAGCATCTTCGTTAATTACGTTTCCGTCGATATCATAGAACTTAATTGTATAAGTAGCTTTTTCTGTACTTGCAATAGCAGGTTTAAATTCAAGACCTGTGCTGTTGTCTGTACCGTTAAAGGTCAGTCTGGCTTCGCAATCTCTTAAAGTAAGGCCGTCTGCATAAACAATAGTACCGGCTTTCCAATCGCCGAAAGTATAACGCATACCGTTGGCTGTGTAGTCATTGGGAATAGTATCAGGCTTAACGATTACATCGTCAAATGTTAAGTCTTGAATTTCAACAGTTGTTTCGGCACCGCCGTTTACTTTGTAAGTAAATTTAACAAAGTACTTATTTTTAGTTGCTTTGAATACGGGCACATAATTCTTATCGCCTCTTACGGTAACAACAAGGCTATCGTCATTAACGTCAAGATAGTTTACTGCAAAACCGTCTGCTGTAAGACCGTCTTCATAAATTATGTAGGAGTTTGCACCGCTTGTACCTGCTTTTTCAGCCCAGCCTGCAAATTCATAGCTGTATTCCTTGTTATAGGCCTTTGTGGGGCTTTCGGGGAATATAAGCAGATCTCTGTATTTATAGTCGGCCTTTTTGTCCAAAACAGTACCGTTCTCACGGTAGAAAGTAACTGTATAGTTATTAGCCGCACCGAGAGTATAAACTGCCTCAAACTCTGCGTTACCTAAAAGTGCAGTATCTGCTGCTGTCGGGTCGGTATAAGTATCGGTAATGTCATTTCCGTCAAGGTCATAGAGCTTTGCAATTCTCCAATGGCTGAACACATATTTTCTGCCCTCTGCTTCATAAACAGGGTCATGGTTAGCGTCCCATTTAACTGCTGTGCCTGTATAAGCTGAGTAAAGTGCTTCATTTACACTGTCCACACTGCCGTAAATGTCACTGTGTGTCAACTGTCTGTTATATCTTGCGGGGAGAGTACCGATAAACTGACCGTCAGCATTACGGAAGGTTGCGGTAACTTCAGTTGCTCCCCAGTGAGCATACCAGGTTGTACTGCCGTCGGTGTCTATGGTCTGAGTGCCGTTAAGATAATTTTTACCGAGTTTATCCTGATTTACATCAAGCTTGTATCCGTCCGGCTGTGGAGTTTTTGTAAGGCCGAGGAAATCATAACCCTTACGTACAGCCTGAGTAGGATAAGGCGAAATAACTTCACCGTAAGTAAGCTCATCGGATTTTTCGGGTGAACCGTCAGCAAAGGCTGCGTTTTCTGCGTTTATATCATAATCAATTGTATATGTCGGTTTATCTATATTAACCGTAACCGCAATTTTATTTGAATTTGTGCTACTAAACGTAACAATAGCATAAACAGTAGCAGTGTCATTACCCGGAGAAATTGTTTGTGCACCTAACATCGGCGTTACTGTAAGCGTATTATTTGTATTTGCTGCAAAAGTACTTGAAAAATAAGAAGTTACATTAGTACCTGTGCCGTCTGCTTTTGTATTAAATTTGATTTGATGACCGCTTGTAACGCTTGTATCAAAGGTTTGATTATACCATGCAACACCGTATTGGTCTTTATAAGACAAACCAACACTACCCGATGTAGCAGGGGCACCGTCATAAGAAGGTGCAGTTACGTCAACAGAACCTTTTGCACTGTCAAATGCAGAAGGCTTGGGCATATCGGAGGTTGAATTATCAACACTGAAATTCCAAATGGTCTCCGTGTTATTCGAACTACCGCCGATATAGAAGCCTCTATCAGCATTTTGATATAATAATTTAAGAGAACCTTCATCAGCACCTACATAAATTCTGATATTATTGTATCCCATAGTTCTAAGGGTTGAAGTCTTAGCCCAATGAGTAATTCTGGTGGGAAAACCGCCTACATAACCTTCAAAAACAGTAGCATCATAACCTGTACCGTTATTCCAGAAACCTTCAGCGTGAGTAATTGAAGTACTCTCTTCTGTAGCAGCCGTACCGTTATTATCCTTAAAGTATACTGTTACTGTTGAGTTACTGCCGCCGTTGCTCCAGTCATCATAAACGTAACCAAGAATCCTAACATAATACACTGTATTTGCTGCCTCTGCCTTTTCAGGTGCAACCCACACCCAGCAAGACAGTAACATAAATACTGCCATAATAAGAGATAAGGTTTTCTTTAATTGATTTTTCATTAAGATTTCCTCCTTAATAAAAATTTTCGCATGAATAAACAGCTTTAAGACTGCCTTTGCAGCCTTTTAAAATTAACTGTTTTACGAAACCATTTAGTGGCTTTCATACCCTGTTTTCGGGGCCTTTTACACAGCCTCTGACCTGACTGTTTGAAGTGTAAAAAGGGTACACTTCACCGCAAATTGACCGCAAAAGGGCATAAAGGGTCACTTTTAGTTAGTAACAGTATATCATTTTAAAATCAACAAAGTCAATAAGGAAGTTTAAAAAGTTTAATCATTTATTAAAAATTATACGTTATGACGAAAAAATAAAGTACCATTTGTTGATTTCGCCTATCAACAAGTTATATTGCTTGTGGCAATGGGGGGGCGAAGCCGTGGGCGGAGCCACAGGGCGGAGCCACAGGGCGGAGCCACAGGGCGGAGCCACAGGG
>JBJEOK010000041.1:0-21544 GCA_051880695.1 Acutalibacteraceae bacterium
TTAAGCATTCATTATACTTTTCAATTTCAATATTTTCCCATTGAGATGAAGTGCCGGTGTAATATATGTCTTTGATGGTGTCGCAATTATAAAACGCATACTCACCTATGATTTTTACACTGTCAGGTATTGTTACACTTGTTAAGCTGTTGCAATTCCCAAACGCATGATTACTTATAGTTTTTACACTATTTGGTATTGTTATACTTGTTAAGCTACTACACCGATAAAATGCTCCTTCACCTATAGTTTCCAAACTATCAGGTATTATTACACTTATTAATCCGGTACAATCATAAAATGCATTTCTACCTACACTTTTTACACTGTCAGGCATTATTACATTTATTAAGCTTCTGCAATGCCTAAATACCTCATCACCTATGCTTGTTACACTGTTAGGTATTGTTACACTTATTAAGGTATCGCACCCAAAAAACGCACCATCGGCTATTGATTTTGTTCCATTTTTAATAACAATACTTGTATTTTTTGGCATTTCACCTTTATATGCATAATAGAACTTACCAATATATACATCACCGTCAGATTGATCATTATACCATGCAGTGCCGTCAAAAGCATCACAACCTATGCTTATTACACTGTCTGGTATCGTTACACTTTTCAAGCTATCACAATAAGAAAATGCACTATCACCTATGCTTGTTACACTATCAGGTATTGTTACATTTGTTAAGCCCTTACAAGCAGAAAACGCATAATTGCCTATGCTTATTACACTTTCGGGTATTGTAATATTTGTTAAACTTACACAAGAAGCAAACGCTTCCCCGCCTATACTTATTACACTGTCAGGTATTGTTGCGCTTGTTAAACTGTAACAGCATACAAAAGCTCTTGAACCTATACTTGTTACGCTGTTAGGGATTGTTATACTTTTTAAATTTATACAATAGTCAAACGCACTAGTGCCTATGCTTATTACACTGTTAGGTATTATTATACTTGTTAAGCTTTTGCAGAAAGTAAACGTGCGATCACCTATGCTTGTCACACTTTCAGGTATTTTAATATTTGTTAAACTTAAACAACTATAAAACACTTTCTCGCCTATACTTGTTACGCTGTCAGGGATTGTTATACTTGTTAAGCTATAACACTCGCAAAACGCACCATCACCTATGGCTTTCACACTGCCAGGTATTTTATATGATATTCTGCTATTACCTATAGGATATCGAATAAGTACACTCTTATCTTTATTAAACAATACACCATATTCATCACTTGAATAGTTTTTATTATTTATGTCAACTGTTATATCTGTTAAATTATTACAACTATCAAACGTATAACCGCCGATGTTCGTTACACTGTCAGGTATTGTTATACTAGTTAAGCTGGAACAATTTTCAAACACATAACAACCTATGCTTTCCACACTATCGGGAATTGTTACACTTGTTAAACTGTAACACCCATAAAACGCACTATCACCTATATTTATCAAACTATTAGATATTGTTACACTTATTAAACCGCTACAACTTTCAAATGCATAATCTGCTATTGCTCTTGTTCCGTCTTTTATAGTAATAACGGTGTTTTTCGGCATTTCACCTTTATATTTATAATAAACCTTACCTATATATACATCGCCATCAGGCTGAACATCATACCATGCTGTGCGAAAAAAAGCGTTATCGCCTATACTTATCACACTGTCTGGTATTGTTATGTTTTTTAAATTTCTACACCAAAAAAACACCCTTTCACCTATACTCGTTACACTGTTAGGTATTGATATACTTGTTAAGCTTTCACATTCATAAAATACATAATCGCCTATACTTGTTACACCGTTTTCAATAACAACACTTTTAATATCGCTATCATAAAATGGTGAATCTTCATTGTTATAACCATACATCTCACCTGTACCGCTGATTACAACTTCACCTGTTTTACTGTTATAGGTATACGTCACATTATCACCGCATTTACCTGTTGCGGCTAAGTCCGCCGCGCTTGCCTTTGTGCTAAACAGGCTCGGCAGCTCCAACCCAACAAGTCCCTGCAAGGGTGCACTTGTAAACACCATAAATAAAACAAGCGCTACTGATAGAATTTTCTTGATTTTTGCTGTCATTTTTATACATCTCCTTAAAAATAAAAAGTGTGTGCAAACCGAAGAATGCACACACTAAAAACACAAACTTCGTTTTGCTACCACACAAAAATTCAGCATAACCCAAAAGTCAAAGATGCGAAAATAGAAGCTCGTGTTTTTACCAAAGTAAAAACCGACCTTTGACAAAGGGTTATATATTCAAATTTCTGTGTGGTGCTTTCAGTTTATCATCTTTTTTTCGAAAAGTCAATTATTTATTCAATTTAATTCCTTGAAAAAATAAAAAATCAGCTTCACGCTCCCGAAGAAGTATAAAGCTGATTATTGTCATATCAGTATATTAACTTAATTACCGAACACCTGATTTAAGCGATGTAAAGTTTGCCTTTATATAACTTTATATCGTGACATTCCTGCCGATGTAATCGGCCCCGTGACAATCGTGCCGAGGTACTCGGCTGTCTGCCGTTACCCATAACTTATCTTATGCGGTGTAAAGTTACCCTTTAAATAACTTTATATCGTGACAATCGTCCGAGGCACTCGGTCGGCTATACTGCCGACTTAATAAGCTCGGTGTAAAAATCAATCATTTTAAGGAAGTCCTTGACAGGCATACGTTCATTTGCACCGTGTACCGTTGAAAACAACTCATCGTCAAGCCTGAATGCACCAAAACGGTAAACATTGTCACAAATGGGCGCAAAATGGCGTGAGTCTGTACCGGCATTTAAAATAAAGGGTGAAACTCCAACATCGGGGAATACCTTTTGTACAACGCTTTTTATAAGACCGAAGCTTTCCGTCTGATAGCTTGAAATTTTAGGCGGAAGTGATTTTGTGTCAACGGTGACTTCAATATCACTGCCGAGCACCTTTTTAATGTGCGCTAAAATCTCATAAAAGCTGTCCTGCGGAGCAATTCTGACCTTAACTGTTGCCGTTGCCTCGTCAGGTGTTGCACCACCGACAGGCTCTGCCTTAAAGCCGTTTATGATAAAGACAGACCTAATCATAGCGGCAGTATCGGCATTGGTTTCCATAGCCTTTTTCAAAATAGGCTTGAGGTAGCTTACATTTTCAAAAACCTTGTTAAGGGGAGCATTTACATAGGGCGCAAAGCTTTTGAGCATACCCTCAAGAGCAGGAGTAATTGTTGCCTTTGAGGGTGATTTTTCAAGTCTGTTGAGAGCTTTAATAAGCTTTACGGGGGCAGAAACCTTGTCACTTGACGAAGCCTTAGCACCGTGAGAAGCCGACTTTGACCTTGCCGTAAGGGTAAGGGTTGCCCAACCCTTTTCCGAAAGAGCAATCATTGCAAAGGGCTTTTTTATTCCCATGGGAAGATTTGACATAATCGCTCCGCCCTCATCAAGTACAAAACCGGGTTTTATGTCATTTTCCTTGAAGTATTCCACTATTTTAGGCATTGTTTCGCCGCCGATTTCCTCGTCACCGCTTGAAGCAAAGTAAATGTCTCTTTCGGGGACAAAGCCCTCTTTTGCAAGATTGTTTATGCTTTCAACCGTTGCGGCAATAATACACTTAGTGTCAATTGTACCTCTGCCCCAAATACAGTCGCCGTGAATTTCAGCTTCGAAAGCAGGGTACTCCCAAGCCTGACCCTCATCGGAAACAACATCGTGATGTGCCATAAGCACGACGGGTCTTACGGAGGTTTTACCTTTCCATTTGAGAAGTATACCGACTTCACCGATTACTTTATCCTCAAGCACCTTGAAAGCGTCGGGATAAAGCTCCTTTAAAAGGGGCAGGAACTTTTTAAATTCTTCTCTATCGTAATTGCCGTCTTTACAAGATACCGTTTTAACCTTAATAAGCTGTTGAAAACGTGAAACGGCAGGGTTTACTGCTTTATTTTCCTGCATTATACTAACCCACCTTATCAATAGCCGTTAGGATTATTTGACTGCCAGCGCCAGGAGTCGGCACACATTTGCTCAAGGTCTCTTTCAGCTTTCCAGCCAAGCTCAACATAAGCCTTTGTCGGATCGCTGTAACAGGTGTCAATGTCACCGGGACGGCGGGGAGCAATCTGATAATTGATTTTAACACCGCTTGCTTTTTCAAAGGCTTTTACAACGTCAAGTACACTGTAGCCTACACCTGTACCTAAGTTATAAACATCAAGACCGCTTTGACCGAGTGCCCTCTGGAGAGCCTTAACGTGACCGAGTGCAAGGTCAACAACGTGTATGTAATCCCTCACACCTGTGCCGTCGTGAGTGTTATAATCATCACCGAAAACGCTCAGGCACTCCCTTTTACCGATAGCAACCTGTGTAATAAAGGGCATAAGATTATTGGGAATACCGTTGGGGTCTTCACCTATTCTGCCGCTGATGTGTGCACCTATGGGATTGAAATATCTGAGAAGACATACAGACCACTCATTGTCGGACTTGAAAAGGTCGGAAAGGATAATTTCAATCATATATTTTGTGGTGCCGTAGGGGTTGGTTGTACCGCCTGTTTGCATAGTTTCTTTAAGCGGAGAAATATTATTCATACCGTAAACTGTTGCTGAAGAGCTGAAAACGATTTTCTTACAATTATTTTCTTTCATAACCTCACAAAGGCAAACAGTACCTGCTATATTATTATCATAATATTCAAGGGGCTTTACGCAAGATTCACCTACTGCTTTAAGACCTGCAAAATGAATAACTGCGTCAATTTTTTCGCTTTTGAAAATTTTGTCAAGACCCTCTTTATCACGGATGTCACATTCATAAAATGCAAATTCCTTACCGCTGAGCTCTGCTATACGGTTGAGAGACTCCCTTTTACTGTTATAGAAATTGTCAACAACAACAATATCATAGCCTGCATTTAAAAGCTCTATGCAGGTATGTGAACCGATATATCCGGCTCCTCCCGTTACAAGAATTGACATTCTTCTTCACCTCGTTTATAATATTAAGTAATTAAATTTACTTTCTAAAAGATTATACATCTTTATAAAGCAAATTGCAACTTTATTTTACTGAAAGGCTCAAACTTATGAAAAATTTATCGGATATTTCAGTTATAAAAGATGTTATGGAGCGTCACGGCTTTTCTTTTTCAAAGGCCTTAGGTCAAAATTTTCTTATCAACCCCTTCGTTTGCCCTAAAATGGCGCAGATGTGCGGCTGCGACGAAGAAAGCGGTGTAATAGAAATCGGTGCCGGTGTGGGTGTGCTAACAGCGGAGCTTGCAAAAAGAGCAAAAAAAGTTGTTTGCATTGAACTTGATACAAGGCTTTTACCTGTACTTAGTGAAACCCTTTCGGACTTTAATAACATTGAAATAGTAAATGAAGACGTTTTAAAAACCGACCTGCACAAGCTCATAAAAGAAAAATTCCCGAATATGAAAGTATTTGTATGTGCAAATCTCCCTTATTACATCACCTCACCTGTAATTACAAGGCTTCTTGAAGAAAAGCTGCCTGTTGAGGCAGTCACGGTAATGATACAAAAGGAAGCCGCCGACCGCCTTTGCTCCCCCGTGGGCTCAAGGGAGTCGGGTGCCATTACGGTGTGTACAAACTACTACTCTGTACCGCAAAAGCTTTTTTCGGTTTCAAGGGGCTCATTTATGCCTGCACCTAATGTTGACAGTACCGTATTAAAGCTCAGTATAAGAAAAGAGCCTGCCGTCAGTGTTGACGATGAAAAAAAATTCTTTTCAATGGTAAAAGCGGCATTTTCACAAAGAAGAAAAACCGCCGTAAATTCCTTAAGCTCAGGACTTGGTTTACCTAAGGAAAAGATAGCACAGGCACTTAAAAATGCCGGACTTTCCGAAAGCGTAAGAGCAGAAAAGCTTACAATGGAAGAACTAAAAGCACTTTATGAAAACCTTTTTTGTGAGGTATAAAAATGAAAAACTTTATCAGTATTTTTTACACTCTGCCATCAAAAATAATCCTTTTCATTTTGATTTTCATTTTCTCTTTTGTCTTTTCTGCTAATATAATAAACTACTTTACCCTTTACAACCTTGACAAAACCGCATTTGTAAACGTGGTAAAACAAAACAAAAATTTCGATTATCTTTCTTCAGAATTTTACGAAAACGAAATTGAAACCTCCATTAAAAATGTAACCACTCTCTGTATGAAGTACGATGAGCTGTTCTCTTTTAAAAAAGGCAGTGCAGAATTTGAGCGCTTCATAAACGAGAGCAGTACAGCCTTAAAAGATATTTTCGCCTATATCGAAAACACCCACGGACTTGAATTCGCCGTAGTAAATCACGACACGAAAAAAATATACTCCTCAATTGAGCAGATAAACCTTAAAAGCAGTGACTTTGATATAAGAAGCTTTTTCAGCGGCGACGAAACAAATTTGCTTATTGCACGTAACTGTAAATCGCCCTATAACGAAAGGGGTACCTTACAGGGCTATAATGAAAAAATCCGTGATGAAGCACTGAAATACACCGACGATTTCGACCTTTACATATTTTTAGGTAACGAAGATGACTTTGATTTAAAAGTTAAAGAAAGCCTTGAAAGGCACAATGCGGCTTTAGAAAAATTCGAAGAAAAAAACATAAGTACTCTGCTTTATTTTTTCATTACGGTTTTTTTGGGAATTATTCTGATAATTATAGCCGGTAAAAATGAGCCTAAAGGGAAAATTTACCCCGGTGAGCTTGACAAAGTACCAAACGACTTACTCTTTACTGTGCTTATAATTTTAATCATTTGTTTAAACTCCCTTTTCAACACTTCAATTTATATGATTTTCCAAATAAATGATGTTGACCCTGAATTCTGGTTAGGCGTTTCAAGTAATTTTTATCTTGACAGGGCAAAAGTATGTATATGTATTACCATTATGGCAGTGATTATAGGCGCTTGTTCTTTTAAAAGACAGAGAAGAATGGGTACACTTGTTAAAAACACTTATCTTTACAGGTTGTATAAGTCTGTTAAGAGGTGAGTTATTATAGGTTTTGCTGAAAATTAAGGTCAGACCTAAAGGATAGGTCGACGGCAATAGGCGAAAAAGCACCGCAATGCGGTGCTTTTTCGCTTGGGGTTGGTTCTATATAGGCAAGGTTTTTCTTCTAAGGGAGTGACTGCCACGGTTTCCCCTTTGGTGCGTACGCTGAATATGGCTACGCGGCGCTTTTTGATAGCTCCTCTGACGGAAAGGCTATACTTCTACGTCGGCAATATATAATCGCCATTTTCCCGCACTTGACCATTTTGTTCCAACTAATGACAGCGATATTGTAACTCCTCGTCTCCGGCTGGTTAGAGAGAGGCTTTCTCTACGCTTCGGGTTTATACCCTTACTTCAGCTCAGCTCTGCCGACTAAAGCTTTACTGTCTTTTATAACTTATTTCTCCGGACGCTCATGCCGCTAAGGCACTTACGTTTTTTGTCCTGAGCGACAAAAAAGTAAGCAAAAAAGCGCTCTTTGGCGGCTAAGACGACGTTTTGTGTGAAAAGCAAAGAGGTAATAAAGGATAGGTTTATGAGGAAAAAGCGAAAAATCGCTACCGGGTAGCGATTTTTGCTTTTTGCGTATTGCGTTCTACGTTAGAGGGAGGTATAGATCAGGTTGGGTCGCAGCACCAAAGGTGCTGCGACGGCGGCGGCAAAGGCTTCGCGCCAAGCTAAAGCTTGGCTGTCTTGCCGCCGCCCTCGGCTACGCCTGCGCCGCTTTCACCGGCTCGGCTCCGCCTCCACTGCCCACAGACAATAAAACTGCAAAACTATTGCCGCTCACTTCCCCATAGTCCCAACCTTAAAACAACAAAAAATCAGCCTGACACTTTCTATTAAGCATCAGGCTAATCAAAAATTATATAATCAGCTATTTTCAGCGGTGTAAAGTTATCCTCAAAATAGCTCTATCCCGTGACATTCGAGTCGATGTAATCGACAGCGGTGTAAAGTTTATTTTTACACAACTCTATCCCGTAATATTCGAGCCGATGTAATCGACCCCGTGATAATCCTGCCGATGTAATCGGCTCGAGGTAATCGACCCGATTAAAAGTGTTTTTTAACAGTGTAAAGGTCAATACAACCTACGGGGCAAGCCTCGTGACACTTACCGCAGCCGATACACTTTTCGTAATCAACGGACGCACAGAAGTTCTCAACCTTAACCGCTTCAACAGGACAAGCCTTCACACACTTCATACAACCGATACAGCCTGCCTTACACTGCTTACGCGTCTCGGCACCCTTGTCGTGATTTTTACAAAGCACCGCGGCTTTTTTACTGTCAAGGGGGAAAAGGTCAATAAGCTTTCTCGGACAGGTTTTAATGCACATCTTACAAGCTCTGCACTTGTCAGGATTTATTCTTGCAACACCGTCACAAATAAAAATTGCTTCGTAAGGACAAACCTCAACACAGTCGCCAAAGCCTATACAACCGTGAACGCAGTTTTTCGGGCCGCCGAAAAGCTGTGTTGCAATTTTGCAGGAACGCACACCGCTGTATTCAAGCTTTTCTTCAACATTCATAGCATTACCCTGACACATAACGGCGGCAACCATAGGCATTACACTGCCGGCTTCAAGGCCTAATATTCCTGCAATAGCCTGGGCGGCATCATTTCCGCCGGGGGTACAAAGATTACATTCGGTAGTTTCACCTTTTGAAAGGGCGGCGGCATAGCCGTCGCAACCGGTAAAGCCACAGGCACCGCAGTTTGCACCGGGTAAACATTCACGTACTTTTTCGGCAGTTTCATCAACAGGCACGGCAAAAACAATTGATGCGATTGCAAGGCCTAAACCCAAGAGCAGACCGATAGCCGCAACAATAATAACTGAAATTAAAATCTCACTCATTTTTTTACCTCCTTAACCGAAAATTCTTTCAACAATTCCCGTAAAGCCCAGGAAAGAAACAGCTACAATTGAAGCCGCAACAAGAGTGATGGGAAGTCCCTGCATGAATTTTGGAATATCACAGCTTTCAAGTCTTTCTCTTACACCGGCAAACATTACCATAGCAAGCATAAAGCCTAAGCCGGCACCAAGTGAGCTGAACATTGACTGAGCAAAGTTATAGCCCTCATCAATGTTAAGAATAACAACACCTAAAACTGCACAGTTTGTTGTAATAAGGGGAAGATAAATTCCAAGTGCGTTATAAAGGGCAGGAATATACTTCTTTAAAATGATTTCAACAAGCTGAACAAGAGCCGCAATAACGAGAATGAATACAATCGTCTGGAGATATTCAAGGTTGTTTTTCACAAGTAAAAACTTATTTACGGGGTAACAAACGGCTGTTGCAAGAGCCATAACGAAAATAACCGCCGCACTCATGCCTACTGCCGTGTTAAGCTTTTTTGAAACACCGAGGAAAGGACAAATACCGAGGAATTTTGCAAGAACGAAGTTTTGTGTAAGAATAGCTGTTAAAACTATTGCCGCAAACTCTTTAGCCATTGTTTTCTACCTCCTCAGTTTTTTTGTTAAGAGCACAGTTTTGTGCCATGGGACAAGCTTCACAGCCGCGAAGCTCTGCCCTGGGTTTGCCTTTCTTTTCAGCAATGCGGTTTACCGTTGCCATAAGAATACCAAAGACGAAGAAGCCACCGGGAGGAAGAATGAATATAAGCATGGGATTTTCATTGAGGAAAGGTACGCTAAAACCGTAGAAAGTACCTGCACCTAAAATTTCACGCACTGCACTCATAAGGAAAAGTGCAACAGTGAAGCCAACGCCCATACCGAGACCGTCTACCGCCGAAGCCAAAACGGAATTTTTACCTGCGAAAGCTTCCGCACGGCCTAAGATAATACAGTTAACAACGATAAGGGGAAGATAAACGCCAAGCTGTTCGTCAAGGGAGGGCAAAAAGGCTTTTACCACCATTTGAACAATTGTAACAAAGGAGGCAATAATAACAACATAAGCCGGAATACGCACCTTTGCGGGAATTACCTTACGCAAAGCAGAGATAACAATATTTGAGCAGATAAGAACAACTGAAGCCGCAAGTCCCATACCTACCGCACTTTCAACGGAGGTTGTTGTTGCGAGGGTAGGACAAGTACCAAGTACAAGCCTTAAAACAGGGTTTTCTGCAATAATACCCTTTGAAAATTCTTTACCGAGGGATTTTTTCTCAGCCATTGTTTCCACCTCCTGTAATTTCGTTAAAGCAGTCAAGAGCGCTGTTTACTGCGGCTACAACTGCCTTTGAAGTAATGGTAGCGGCAGTAATTGCCTGAATGTTCTGACCGTCGTTGGAGTTTTTGTCAACAACAAGTGTACCGCTTTTACCGATAAATCTTTCTTTAAATTCCGGCTTTGTGCTGTTTGCACCGAGACCGGGAGTTTCACTGTGGGAAATAATTTCCACACCTGTTATTTCGCCGTCAGCGGAAATGCCTACCATAACGCCGACTGTGCCGCCATAGCCTTTTGCTCCGCTTGTGAAAACGTAACCTACGCTTTTGCCGTTTTCGTCTTTAGCTTCACAGTAGGTAACACCGTTTTCATTTTCCTTAGTGTCACCGAAAGTTTTGCCCTCGGGAAGAACAAGGGTACGGCTTGACATTTCTTTTTCCACGCTTATCTGCGCAATTTTATCTTTTGTTACGGAGTTTGTATAAGCCAGCAAGCTTGTTGCCACAAGGCAGATAAGGAAAAGTGCAATTGTGGGAATGAGCACATCTTTTATTTTCATCTTTTTCATGCTGCTTTTTCCTCCTTTGCCTTTTTCTGTTTCTTTTCTTTTTTAACACCGAAAGCAAGGGGTCTTGTAAAGTTTTCAATGTGAGGCACAAGGATGTTCATAAGAATAATCGAGAATGATACACCCTCGGGAAGTGAGCCGAAAAGTCTTATAACGGAAGTGATAAGTCCGCAGCCGATACCGAAAACAAGCTTGCCTTTTTTGTTAAGGGGTGAGGTAGCATAGTCTGTTGCCATAAAGAATGCGCCAAGCATAAGTCCGCCGCCTAAAAGCTCATAAGCTGCAAACTCAAAGTTACCCTTGCCTGCAATAAGCATACAAACGGCAACCGTACCGATAAAGGAGAAGGGAATAATGGGGGAAATTACTTTTCTTAAAAGAAGATAAATACCGCCGCAGATTAAAGCAGCCGAACAAACCTCACCCATTGAACCGCCGTGATTGCCTAAAAACATTCTGCCTAAGGTGGGAAGTGCATCTCTTACTGCGTCAAGGTTTCCGCCCTCAACCAAGCCTAAGGTAGCCATAGGCGTTGCAGAGGTAACTGCATCGGGTGACCATGTATCTGTAAAAGGTACTACCCATTTTGCCATAGCTGTGGGGAATGATGTCATAAGAACAATTCTTGCCGTCATGGCAGGGTTAACAAAGTTTTGACCGATACCGCCGAACATCTGCTTTACAACAATAATTGCAACGGCACTGCCGATTACTGCCATCCATAAGGGAAGTGTGGCAGGAAGATTAAAGGCGAGGATTATACCTGTAACAATTGCCGAAAGGTCGCCGATTGTGTTTGACCTTTTCATAGCCTTTCTGCTTAAATATTCAAACAAAACACATGAAAGCACTGTTGTGGCAGTGAGAGTTAAGGCACGAAGTCCGAAATAATACACGCTCATAACAAGAGCCGGCATCAATGCAATAATGACGTCGAGCATAATACCTGTTGAAGTTTCGCTCGAGCGTGCATGAGGTGATGCACTTACTGTCAGTTTTTTAGCCATTATTTTTTACTCTCCTCTCTTACAACCTGTTTTGCAAGACGCATATATTGAACAAGGGGTCTGCCCGAGGGACAGGCAAAAGCACAAGAGCCGCACTCCATACATACGCCTATGCTCAGCTCGTTTAATTTTTCAGCGTCCTTGATTTTTGCATAGCGCTCAATAAGTGTCGGCATAAGGCTCATGGGACAAACGTCAACACACTTACCGCAGCGAATACAGTCTCTTTCCTTTTTAATAAGGTCTTTTCTGTCGGGGAAAGCAAGAATTGCATTGTTTTGCTTACAAATGGGAGCGTCTGTACCGCAAATTGCAATGCCCATCATAGGTCCGCCGAAAATAAGCTTTCTCGGCTCGGTTTTAAAGCCGCCGCAGTAGTCGATGATGTCTCCGATATTTGTACCGATAGGCACGCGGATATTTCTCGGTGTAACAATTGAGCCGCCGTCAACGGTAATTGAACGTGAAACAAGGGGCTTACCCGTTTCAAGGTAGCGTGCAATAAATGCAATTGAAGCTACGTTAATAACAATACAGCCTACATCGGCAGGAAGCTTGCCTGCGGGCACCTTTCTGCCTGTTGCGGAAAGCACCATCATTTTTTCCGCACCCTGAGGGTATCTTGAACGAAGTTTCATAAGCTTGATTTTTTCAAGACCGCTCTTGTCAGCATACTTTTCAAGTTCCTCAAAAGCTTTCGGCTTGTTATCCTCAATGGCAATAACAACATTTTCAATGCCCAAAATGTCACTTACTATCTTTGCACCCTTTAGAATGTTTTCTGAATTTTCAACACATTCACAGTAGTCAACTGTGATATATGGCTCACACTCGGCAGCGTTGATGATAAGGGTGTCGATTTTTTTATCGTCAGGCACGTTTAACTTAACGTGTGTGGGAAAGCCTGCACCGCCAAGACCTACAAGACCCGAAGCTCTTACCGCGTCACAAAGCTCCTTTTTATTTGTAACAACGGGAGGCTTAATATCCTCACTGAGCGTCATAAGTCCGTCACTTTCAATTGTAACGCCTTTTGTAATAAGACCGTTTGCAAGGCGTACATTACCCACTGCCGTAACCTTACCCGAAACCGTTGCGTGAATAGGCGTGCTTACAAAGGCTTCTGTGTCGCCGATAACCTGACCTACCTTGACCTCGTCGCCTACCTTAACCTTTGTTTCACAGGGAGCGCCGATATGCTGCTGCATGGGAAGAACAACTGTTTTAGGTATGGGCATTCTTTCAACGGGAAGCTCTGCCGTGTTTTTGTTATGCGAAACAGAAACACCGCCTCTGCCGCGTTTAACAGCTTTAATAACCTCCAAGGGCTTTTTGCTCATTTAAACAACTCCTTTATTTTAATTTATGTGTATAAAAATTAAAGAATGTATCTTTAAATATTTACTTTGATTTTTTCAAGCCGCGGTATCAGTACATAAAGCACCGTACCTGTTATAAATCCCGTTACAAGGGAAAACAGCAAAAGATATTTGCCGTAATTTAAAAGGGCAGGTGTGCCCGTTATAACTATAGAACAAATAAGCTGACCCATATTATGTGATGCCGCCGAAGCAATACCTATTCCGATAAAAGAAAAAGCTTTGCCCTCTTTTTTTAACATAAGGCAAGCCGCAGCTAAGCTTAAAAGTCCTCCGCAAAGGCTCATAGCTCCGGCTGTAACGCCCCTTGTAATAAAAGTAAAAGCCGCCTTTAAAAGCACAATGTAAAGTCCGCCTGAAAAGCCCTCGCTTTTTGCCATATACATAACCGCCGCATTTGAAAGACCGAGCTTTGCCCCCGGCGGTAAAAAGGGTATCTGCGGAAGCATTACGCTTTCAAAAAAGCTGAGGGTCAGGCTCAGTGCCCCTGTAATGCCGTAAAATGCAATTTTTTGATTTTTCATATTCTGTCTTAATAAGTCACCGAATCGGGTGTAAAGCCCTTTTCGCTTTTTAGGGTAACTGTCACTTTTCTTGGAATACAAGCCATTGTGTCCCCGCTTCTTTTTAATTTACCGCAGGCGACGCAAAGCCTGTCGGGACAAGAGGAATTAAGGAAGGTGACGCCGTCATTTTCTATCAAAAGCTCACACTCATTAAGCTTTATGCTTTGACTTTCTTTTAACGAGGAAAGGACTATGCTCTCTTTAAGCTCACCGTCAAAATAAATTTCTGCCTTTAAACTGCCCTTACTGAAAAAGGGTATTGTAAAAAGAACAAGGCACAAAATTGAAAGGACCGCTATAACAGCAACATCACCGTAAAGAAGCTTAATTTTGCTTTTCAAATTCAACCTCTCCCACTGTGGTAATTTCCATTTCCTCGCTTACAAAAACTGCCGACGCATTAAACTCTTTTAAAAGAGGCTCACTTTTTTCCCTGCCTAAAATAAGGCAAGCCGTAGAAAGTGCGTCGGATAAAAATCCGTTGTCACAAACAACCGTTACACTGATTACCCCCGACTTTGACGGATAACCTGTGTTTCCGTCAAGAATGTGATGATAACGCTCACCGTCAAGGGTGAAAAACTTTTCATAATCGCCCGAGGTGGAAACAAAACCCTCTTTTAAAGAAACTACACCTAAAAATTCATTTTCCTTTCTCGGATGCCTTACGGCAATTTTCCATTTGTCCCCCGCCTTATTGCGTGAGCCGAAGCAGCCTATGCTTCCGCCTACGGAAATAATTGCTCCCTTACAATTTTTTGAGGTTTTGTAAAAGGCAATTGCTCTGTCACAGGCAAGACCTTTGCCCACTGCACCAAGATCAATCTCGGCATTTCCGTCAAGCTTTACAGTAACTCCGTCAGATAAAAAGGTAAGCTCACTTTCCTTAGCTTCATTAAGAAGTGATGTCAGCTCCTCTTTTTCCGGCAAGGCTTCGTTACCCTCGTCAATTGCCCAAAGGTCAATGAGCTTACCGACCTTTATATTAAAGGCTCCGTCACTTTTTTCCCTGAGCTTTTCACAAGAAAGCAGCAGATTGTAAACCTCGCTGTCTTTAACCTCGCCCTTTTCATTTAAAAGGCTCAAGGCAGTATCGTCTTTTTTGCGTGATATTTTATTTTCAAGGTCGATTATCAAATCTCTCGCACCGTCACAAAGATTTTCGCCGTTTTCCGAGTAGACCTTCTGGCTTACAATAGTGCCCATATTAAATGTGTTTTTTTCGCATAAAGGAAAATCTGCCTTGCTGTCACTGTAATAAAGGCAAGCAAGCACCACCGCTGTAATTACCGCAAAGGAAAAACAAACAGAGATAATTTTTTTCTTTTTCACTTTTCCTCAGCTCCTTTACACTTTAAATTAAGCCATCGTTTATTATATATTAACGTCAAGTTTTTTTCAAGAGATTTTTATTAAATTCCGATATATGTAAATTTTTTATTGAAAATACACCACATATTTGATATAATACTCAGGATAAAAATATAAAAAAGGAGCAAGTAAATGGACTTTGATTTTTTTCTTCCCGTAAATGTTAAAAGCGGTAAAGATGCCGTTAAAAATAATGCCGGACTTTTAAAGGACTTAGGCAAAAGCTGTCTTATTGTAACAGGCGGTAAAAGTGCAGTTTTATCAGGTGCCCTTGATGATATGAAATCCGCTTTGGAAAGTGTAAGCATAAGCTATGAGGTTTACAGTAAAATCGGCCCTAATCCGAGACTTGACCACTGCTTTGAGGCAGGCGCTTTATCAAGGGAAATTAAGGCTGACTTCATTATAGGTATAGGCGGCGGCTCACCCCTTGATGCGGCAAAAGCCGTTGCTGTTTATGCTTCAAACAGTGATATGAGCCAAAATGAAATTTACACCAAAACCGACAGAAACAAGGCTCTCCCCATTGTACTTGTGGGCACTACGGCAGGAACAGGCAGTGAAGTGGGTAAGGTGAGCGTTTTATCTGACCCCGTTTCAGGCAGAAAAAAGAGCATAGCTCCCCTTGACTGCTTCCCCACACTCACCTTTGCTGACCCGAAATATACCGAAAGCGTGCCCTTTGACACAACTGTTTCAACTGCCCTTGACGCTATGGCTCACGCTGTTGAGGGCTATATGTCGCCAAAGTGCAGTGATATTCCCACTCTTTTCGGTGAAAAGGCAGTTACCCTTATTTTTGAGGGACTTGAGTTTCTTTATAATAATATGGAAAGCAAAACCCTGCCCGACAGCTCGCTTCGTCAAAAGCTTTACTACGGCTCACTTTATGCAGGTGTAACCCTCGCCTATTGCGGAACCGCTTTCCCCCACCCCTTAGGCTATATCCTCACCGAAAATTACGGTGTGCCCCACGGCAAAGCCTGCACCTTATTTATGGACAGCTTCATTGAACGAAGTGAAAAATTTGAAAGCGAAAAGCTGAAAAAACTCCTTGCAATTATGAACACCGACAAAGATACTTTTGTTAAGATTATTAAAACTCTCACAGGCTTTGAAAATATCAAAATGACAGAAGCTGAAACAGAAAACTACTGCTCCCGCTTTGAAACGGTACCCAATAACTTTAAGTTTTCACCGGGCGGATTTACAAAGGCTGACGCAACAGCCCTGTTTAAAGAGAAATTTTTAAAATAAGCTTTTCATTTACCTGAAACAGGTGTATACTCAATAAAACGAAAGACGAAAGGAAGATTTTATGCTTCGTAAAATAAAAATATTCTTCGGCAGACTTAAAACCATGAGCTTTAAAACAATGTTTTCCATCATCGACCAAATTCACGATGAATTCGGTAAAAGCAAGCTCATCACCTTTATTGATATGGTCTGCTGCGCCCTCAGATTTAACGTAGGCTACCTTGATTATCACGTTTTCGGTTTTGCAAAGGTAAAAGGCAAAAAGAGAAAGACCTTTATGACAATGAATCAGAACCTCTCCCTTGTCCGCCAGGTAAATGACCCCGACTGCTACAAAATTTTTGACAACAAGGTGCTTTTCTTTGACTATTTCAAGGACTTTACCGGCAGAGGCTTTCTCAACCTTGAGGGAAAGACAGCAGAGGATTTAAAACGCTTCTGTGACGGCAAAAAAAGTGTTTTCGCAAAGCAGACGGAAACATTCGGCGGTCAGGGTATTACCCGTGAAGACCTTTCACCCGAAACAGACTATGACGAGCTTTTCAAAAGGCTTATGAATAACAGGCAGTATCTTATTGAAGACACCATCATTCAGCACGAAAAAATGAACGAGCTTTATCCTTTAAGCATCAACACCCTGCGTATGGTTACCCTTGTAAAAGACGGCAAGGCAAACTTTATGTACGCCCTTGTGCGTATGGGTCAAAAGGGTGCAAAGGTGGACAACATTTCAAGCGGCGGTATGTATGCCCCCATAAATGAAAAGGGCATTATAACCCACGGCGCATTCTGTGACAAAGAGGGTATTTGCCACGATGTTCACCCCACCTCGGGCACAAAGCTTATCGGCTTTGAAATTCCCTATTTCAAAGAGGCTGTGGAGCTTGTTAAAAAAGCGGCATTGGTAGTTGACGGTATGAAGTACGTCGGCTGGGACGTTGCAATCACTCCCGACGGACCTATTCTCGTTGAGGGCAACAACTTCCCCTCCTATGATATGGTGCAAAACTACCGCCACAGAGACGGCGACGAGGGTATCAAGGCAAAATTTGAAGAAGTTATGGGAATTAAGCTTTAACAATAAATGAGGAGAGAGAAATATATGAATAAGTACGCACTGATTAACGCAACAATTCTTGACGGCAGTGAAAATATGGAGCCTATTAAGGGCAAAAATGTTTTTGTCTCCGACGGAAAAATTGAAAAAATCACCGACAGCACCGATACAAGCGGCTATGAGGTAATCGACCTCAAGGGTCAATACCTTATGCCCGGTCTTATCAATATGCACATACACATTCCCGCGTCGGGCAAGCCTAAAAAGAAACAGAGCGACCCGAAAAAGCTTGTTAAAATTGTCACAATGAACTCACTTACAAAGAAAATCGGCTACAAGCTTTGTAAAACATACGTTTTGCCCGAGCTTTTAAGCGGTGTTACAACCGCACGTACAGTAGGCGGTCTGCTTAACTTTGACGCACTTTTGCGTGACGATATTCTCGCCGGCAAAGAGACAGGTCCGAGACTTGTAGCGTCAAACATGGCAATTTCAGTGCCCGGCGGTCACATGGCAGGCTCCCTTGCCTACGAAGCCACAAGCGTTGAAGAAGCAAAAATGTATGTAAACAAAATAGCTCAAAGCGGTGCAGACCTCATTAAGCTTATGATAACAGGCGGTGTTCTTGACGCAAAGAAGAAGGGCGAGCCCGGTGAAATGAAAATGCCGCCCGAATATGTAAAAGCCGCTTGCGACCAGGCGCACAAATTAGGTTTAAAGGTTTCTGCCCACGTTGAAAGCCCCGAGGGTGTACGTGTTGCCCTCAAAAACGGAGTTGACACCATTGAGCACGGTGCAAAGCCCGACGAAGAAATCATCCGCCTTTTCAAGGAGACAGGCGCTTGCCACATTTCGACAATTTCTCCTGCCCTGCCCTTTGCACTGTTTGACAGAGAAATAAGCCACTCTACCGAGGAGCAGCAGTTTAACGGCAACATAGTTTTTGAGGGCATTATCGCCTGTGCAAAGGCTTGCCTTGAAAACGGCATTCCTGTAGGCTTAGGCACCGACACCGGCTGTCCCTACATCACACACTACGATATGTGGCGTGAGCTTTACTATTTCAGCAAATACTGCGGTGTTTCGGCAACCTTTGCACTTTACAGTGCAACCTTGGGCAATGCAAAGCTTTTAGGCCTTGACAAGGAAATCGGCTCTGTAACAGAGGGCAAATGTGCCGACCTTATTGCCTGCAGGAAAAATCCCCTTGAGCATTTGAGCGCACTGCGTGACCTGAGCCTTGTTATGGCAAGAGGTAAGGTTATAGATAACTCCGGCCTTAAAAAGATGCCTGAGGTTGAAAGAGAGCTTGACAAATTTGTTGACTGATATTACGGTCGGTTTCATACCCGTTGGAGTGTGAAGCCGACCTTTTTTCAGTTTTGAAAGGAATTAAATTGAACAAATAATTGACTTTTTGAAAAAAAGATGATAAACTGAAAGCACCACATAAAAAAATTTAATATACAATTCATTTATCGGGGGTCGGTTTTTACTTTGGTAAAAACACGGGCTTCTAATTTCGCATCTCTGATTTATGGATTATGTTGAATTTTTTTGTGTGGTAGCAAAACGAAGTTTGTGTTTTTCGTGTGTGCATTCTTCGGTTTGCACACACTTTTTATTTTTAAGGAGATGTATAAAATGAAAACAGTAAAAAAAGCGGTATGTGTTTTAATGGTAGTGCTTATGTGCCTTACAAGTGCACCCTTGCAGGGACTTGTGGGGTTGGAGCTGCCGGGTTTGTTCAGCACAAAGGCAAGTGCTTTGGAAACAAGCGGAAAATGCGGTGAAAATGTGACGTATACCTATAATGAAGAAACAAGTGAACTTGTAATCAGCGGTACGGGGGCGATGTATGATTATGACGATGAAGATGACGTTGAAGGTTACAATCATTCACCATTTTGTTATAGCGATATTAAAAGCGTTGTTATTGAAAACGGTGTAACAAGCATAGGGGATAATACGTTTTATGAGTGTCACAGCTTAACAAATGTAACAATACCTGACAGTGTAAAAAGTATAGGTAGTTACGCGTTTTACGATTGTTACAAATTAAAAAATATAACAATTGGAAATAGTGTGGAAAACATAGGGACAAATGCTTTTGAAGACACAGTATGGTATGATGATCTACCTGACGGTGATGTATATATCGGTAAGGTTTATTATGAATATAAAGGTGAAATACCGGATAATACCGTTATTACTATTAAAGACGGAACAAAAGCAATAGTAGATTACGCTTTTGCATATTGTGATGGTCTAACAAGTGTAACAATACCTGACAGTGTGGAAACCATAGGTAATCATGTGTTTTATTATTGTGACAGCTTAACAAATATAAAAGTTGACATAAATAATAAAAATTATTCAAATGATGAATACGGTGTATTATTCAATAAAGATAAAAGCAAACTCATTCAATATCCGGCAGGAAATAATAGAACATCATATAAAATTCCTGATAGCGTAAAAACTATATATGATTATGCCTTTTATAATTGTTACCGCTTAACAAGTATAACAATTGGAAACAGTGTGGAAGATATAGGCGATGAAGCGTTTTATTATTGTTCCAGCTTAACAAATATAACAATACCTGACAGTGTAATAAACATAGGTAGTTATGCGTTTTCTTGTTGTGGCAGATTAACAAATATAACAATACCTGACAGTGTAATAAACATAGGGACACATGCTTTTGATGACACGGCATGGCATAACGCTCAACCTGATGGTGATGTATATATCGGTAAGATTTATTATGAATATAAAGGTGAAATGCCGGAAAATACCGTTATTACTATAAAAGACGGGACAAAATTAATAGCAGGTTA
Organism: Acutalibacteraceae bacterium; assembly: GCA_051880695.1. Lineage (GTDB taxonomy): Bacteria > Bacillota > Clostridia > Oscillospirales > Acutalibacteraceae > UBA6857. The sequence continues at coordinate 20,271 of JBJEOK010000041.1, forward strand.
TGCTTTTGCAGATTTTTATAACTTAATAGGTATTACAATACCTGACAGTGTAAAAAGCATAAGTGACAGTGCATTTTATTGGTGTGACAGCTTAATAAGTGTAACAATACCTGACAGTGTGGAATTTATAGGTAATAAAGCATTTTATCGGTGTGACAGCTTAACAAATGTAACAATTGGAAATAGTGTGAAAACCATAGGTGATGAAGCATTTTATAGTTGTGACAGCTTAACAAATGTAATAATTGGAAACAATGTGGAAATCATAGGTTATGAAGCATTTTATAGTTGTGACAGCTTAATAAGTGTAACAATACCTGACAGTGTAAAAACCATAGGTGATGAAGCGTTTTATAGTTGTGGCAGCTTAACAAGTGTAACAATCGGAAACAGTGTGGAAAGCATAGGCGATAGAACATTTTATGAGTGTGACAGCTTAACGAATGTAACAATAGGAAACAGTGTAAAAAGTATAGCTGGTAGTGCGTTTTATAATTGTAATAGCTTAGTAAGTATAACAATTCCTGACAATGTAATAAGCATAGGAGACGAGGCGTTTGCTGATTGTTATAGATTAATGAGTGTAACAATAGGAAACGGTGTGAACAGCATAGGTAATGGTGCATTTAGATGTTGTGACAACTTAACAAGTATAACAGTTGACGCAAATAATATGAATTTTTCAAGTGATGAATATGGTGTATTATTCAATAAAGATAAAAGTAAACTCATTCAATATCCAATAGGTAATAGTAGAACATCATATAAAATACCTGATAGTGTAAAATTTATATATAATTATGCGTTTTATCAATGTAATAACTTAGAAACTGTGTCAATCCCTGACAGTGTAACAAGCATAGATAATGGTGCATTTGAAAGTTGTGGCAGCTTAACAAGTATAACAGTTGATACAAATAATATGAATTTTTCAAGTGATGAATATGGTGTATTATTCAGTAAAGATAAAAGCAAACTCATTCAATATCCAATAGGTAATAGTAGAACATCATATAAAATACCTGACAGTGTAATGAGTATAGGTAATAAAGCGTTTTATAATTGTGACGACTTAGAAACTGTATTAATCCCTAACAGTGTAACAAGCATAGGTAATAGTGCGTTCGAAGATTGTTGCTGCTTAACAAATATAACAATACCCAACAGCGTAACAAGCATAGGTAATAGTGCGTTCGAAGATTGTGACGGCTTAACAAATGTAACAATTGGAAACAGTGTGGAAACCATAGGTGATAGTGCGTTTTCTTGGTGTA
>JBJEOK010000041.1:21644-38655 GCA_051880695.1 Acutalibacteraceae bacterium
ACAGCCTAACAAGTATAACAATACCTGACAGTGTAAAAACCATAGGTGATAGTGCATTTCATGAGTGTGACAGCTTAACAAATGTAACAATCGGAAATAGTGTGGAAATCATAGGTAATGGTGCGTTTTCTTGGTGTGACAGCTTAACAAGTGTAACAATTGGAAACAGTGTGGAAACCGTAGGTGATAGTGCGTTTTCTTGGTGTAACAGCCTAACAAGTATAACAATACCTGACAGTGTAAAAACCATAGGTGATAGTGCGTTCGAAGATTGTGACAGCTTAAAAAGTGTAACAATTGGAAATAATGTAAAAACTATAGGTGAATGGGCGTTTTCTGATTGTAAAAGCTTAACAAGTGCAACAATTGGAAATAGTGTAAAAACCATAGGTAATTGGGCATTTTCTGATTGTAAAAGCTTAACAAGTGCAACAATTGGAAATAGCGTAGAAAATATAGGATTTGCTGCCTTTGATAGCTGTGACAATCTCAAAGATGTATATTACACCGGTACCTCATCTCAATGGGAAAAGATTGAGATTGAAATTTGTAACGAATGCTTAACCGGTGCAACAATTCATTATAATTCATCTACATCTTCACTTGTTTTAGGCAAAACCTCAAAAATCACCGCCACCCAAACAACCTCAGTAGTAACACTTAAATGGAACGCTGTTCCCAACGCAACCGGTTACAAAATCTACCAAAAAACTGACAGTGGCTGGAAATCCCTCGGCAACGTAACAGGTACAAGCAAAACAGTAAGCGGTCTTACTGCCGGCACAAAGTACACCTTTGCCGTTAAAGCCGGCGCTGTTGTTAACGGCAAAACGATCTGGTCTGATGTCTACACAACAATCAACACAGCAACAAAAACTTTAGTGCCGACAAAACTCACTTCATACCAGGATACAAATTCCATTACACTCTTCTGGATAAAATCAAAAGGTGCAACAGGTTACCGCATTTACTACCGTGCAAACACAAATTCATCATGGCAAACCGCCCTCAGTTCAACCACAGACACAAACTATACATGGTCAAATCTCAAACCTAACCAGGCTTTCCAGTTTGCCGTACGTCCTTATATTACTACCGACAGCGGTGTTGTCTGGTCTGACTACACAACAATCACAGCCTCAACAACTCCCGCTACTCCCACAGCAAAGGTAACCTCCCCCTCAAAAGGCAAGGTGACCCTTACCTGGAACGCAGTAAGCGGCGCAACAGGCTATCAGGTCTATTACAAATCAGGTAACGGCTCGTGGAAGCTTTACAAAACAACTTCTAAGCCTACAACCTACACGTTCTCAAACCTCAAAAGCGGTACAAAATACACCTTTGCCGTAAGGGCTTACAGAACAGTTGAAATGACAAACTTCCGCAGCGGCTACAAGACTGTAAGTGTGACAGTCAAATAAAAAAAATCGCGGACTTAAAATGTCGGTTTCATACCCGTTGGAGTGTGAAGCCGACATTTGATTTATACACAGCCTAAACAGTTGACATTTCCGCCTAATTTTAGTACAATTACAGTGTATGTAAATATATACGGAAAGGACAGAAAAATATGAAGTATATCTGGGAAAATCCGAAAATCATCAAAGAGAACAAAGAGGACGGCCACGTTCTTGCACTCTGCTATGACAAAGCCGACTCTGCCGCCAGGCGTGAGGCCTCGCCTTACAAAATTTCCCTTAACGGTCAGTGGAAGTTTTTCTGGTACAAGGGCGTTGCAGAGCTTCCCTCAAAATTCAAAAGAGCTGACTTTGACGACAGCTCCTGGGAGGACATCACCGTGCCCGGTGTGTGGCAGTTCCAAAAGGACTACACAAAGCCTTATTACTACGCAAACTCTTTCCCAAACTGCATTAACGTAAAGAAAGATAAAATCCCCTCAATTGACGTCAAGGGTCAGGAAATTGCAATGCACAGAACCACCTTTACCGTACCCGACTCCTGGGACGGCAGGGAGATTTTCCTCCACTTCGGTGCAGTCAAATCGGGAATAAGTGTATACATAAACGGCGAATATGTGGGCTACTCTCAAGGCTCATTTACTCCCCATGAATTTGATATTACAAAATATGTTAAACCCGGTGTAAACGTACTTGCCGCAGAGGTTTACCGCTATACAGACGGCGTTTACCTTGAAGACCAGGATATGTGGCAGCTTTGCGGTATTTACCGTGAGGTTTACATTTACAGTGAGCCTAAGGTCTGCCTGCGTGATTTTTTTGCAAAAACTTTACTTGTCAACGACTACACCGACGCTGACCTTGACCTTGAAATTTTCCTCAAGGACTACACAGGAACAAGCAACAAGGCCCATGTTGAAGCTTCTCTTTTGACGGCGGGCAAACCCGTTGTAGTAGGCTCGGCAGACGTGCTTACAAAAGACGGCAGTGCTAAGCTTGTTTTCCGTCAGCGCATTAAAAAACCCCTTTTGTGGTCAAGTGAAAACCCTGTGCTTTACACACTTCTTTTAAAATGTGAGTGCGGCGGTGCAGTTACATATAAATCAATCAGGATAGGCTTTAAGCAAATTGAAATTGTCGGAGAAAAAATTCTTGTCAACGGTAAGCCCTTACTTATAAGAGGTGTTAACCGTCACGATTTCGACCCCGACACAGGCTGGGCCGTACCCGACGAAAGGTATATCCAAGACCTTGACATTATGAAGCGCAACAACATCAACTCCATTCGTACAAGCCACTACCCCAACGACCCCCGTTTCTACGACCTGTGCGACGAATACGGCTTTTATGTAATGGACGAATGTGACCTTGAAACCCACGGCGTAAGAAGAAAGAATGTCCCCGGTGACAATCCTATGTGGACAGATGCCGTTGTTGACAGAATGGAAAGAATGGTGCTTCGTGACAGAAACCACGCCTGCGTATTTATGTGGAGCTTGGGCAACGAGGCAGGCGACGGCAGTAACTTCCTGCGTATGAAGCAAGCCGCCTTAAAGCTTGACAACACACGTCAGTTCCACTATGAGGGCGACTTTGACTTTACAAAAAGTGATGTTATTTCAAGAATGTATCCCACCGAAGACCAGGTTGAAAAGTTAGGTAAGAGAGAGCCTCTTACAATCGGTTGGTTTGACAATATTGCAAATGCTCTTGCCGCCGACAGCAAGCCTATTCCAAAGGAGCTTTACACAAAGCCCGTTGTATTTTGTGAATATGCCCACGCAATGGAAAACAGCTTAGGTAACTTCCAGGAATATATGGACGCCTTTGAAAAATATGACAACCTTTGCGGCGGTTATATCTGGGACTTTGTTGACCAGGCCATTCACAAGGTAGGTAAAGACGGCGAGGATATTTGGCTTTACGGCACAGACTACAACGAAAAGTCAACCTGGATTGAGCCTCCCTACAACACCTGTGCCATTGTTGGAAGTAACACCTACTTCAACGCTAACGGCATAATCGCCGCCGACAGAAAGGTTCACCCCTCAATTCACGAGGTAAGAAAGGTATACTGTGAAATTCAAATCAAGGCTATTGACGTTAAGTCCGGCACATTTTTACTTAAAAATAAGCAGATGTTCTCCGACCTTTCAAAGTTTGATATTCAATACCTCATCACAGTGGACGGTGAAAAGCTTAAAGAGGGCATTTTACAAAGAAGCAGTTTTGAAAAGCTTGCTCCCCTCAGTGAAATGGAATTTACCTTTGATTACGGCTTAAATGAAATGCCCGAGGGTGAGGTTATTATCACATTCTCCTTTATTCGCCGTGATGACTGCCGTTTTGCAAAGGCAGGCTATGAACAGGGCTTTGACCAGTTCATCATAAAGCCGGCCGACGAAAAGGAAGACTTAATAACAGAGGGCAGTGTTGAAATTAAAGGCACTGAAAAAGACTTTACCGTCAGCGGTGAAAGCTTCGAGTACAAATTCAAAAACGGACTTTTGGTAAGCCTTGTAAAAGACGGCAGGCAATACCTTGCAGGCGAAATAAGACCTAACTACTTCCGCGCTTTGACCGACAACGATATTGACTACATTAACTTTGTACCGCCCCTTATTCCGGCTCACCCCCTTTACCTTTGGAAAAAGTCAACAGACTCACTTAAAACCAAGGCTACCCTTGTTCACCGTTACAGCCACACAGCTTACATTGAAACAACTGTTTCCGCCCTTATGATGAAAAATGCTAAGATGAGCTACACAATTTATCCCGACGGCAAGATAGTTGTAACTCACGAGGGCTCACCGAGCATGGATATGATTCGTTTCGGTACAACTCTCACAATGGAAAGGCAATACGAAAACGTCAAGTGGTACGGCAGAGGTCCCCACGAAAACTACATTGACCGCCGTGTAGGTGCAAGAATCGGCACATATAAAATGACAGTCACCGATATGGAGCACCATTATATGCGTCCTCAGGAAAACGGTCACAGAACCGATGTAAGGGTAATGGAAATTACCGACAGTGACGGAAACGGCTTGCGTTTTACAAAGCAAGGCGAAAAGCCCTTTGCAATCAACTGTCATCACTACACAGTTAACGACCTTGAAAAAGCAACCCATATTCACACCTTAGGTCATAAGGACTTTACAACCGTTTGCATCGACCTTATGCAACGCGGTATCGGCGGCGACACACCGGGTAACGCTTGCCTTAGAGAGCCTTACATCATGCACAGCGGTACCGAGTACAAGTACAGCTACTCAATTGAAGTGATTTGATTAAGCAGTAAAGGTTTAATAAGAATTTACCCATAAATCAGTAACATTAAAAATCATCCTGATGCTTTATCGTAAGCATCAGGATGATTTTTTTATTCAAAGAAAATCTTTTAGAACATACTTCTGAAAAACTCAAGCATCTTCTGGAAAAATGCTATGATTTTCTGGAAGAATGCGATAAGTCCGTTAGGTGCAATACCCTCAGATGTGATTATATCATCAAGATATTTATCCATAAACTCAGCTAAGAGATTGCCGATAGTAGCTTCCTCAGGATCGTCTGACTTGCCGAGCTTTTCAAGAACTTTCTTCCATTCGGCATTTACATCCTTAAGACCGTTTGCAACCTTGTCAGCACCAATGTCTACACCGTAGAACAAGTAATAAATTGTTGCAAGTGCCTGATCCATACCGAGATAGGTTTCAGTTGAGATTGATGCCATAGTATCAAGCACACCGCGAAGATACTTTTCTGCGTCCTCACTCATACCTAAGTTGTCTTTGAGAACACCGATAAGCATTTCTCTGTTGTTTTCGTGCATTATGAATGTAACAGCCAATCTCATTACTACTGTAACCATTTCAGCAGGTGCTTTTTCGGATTGATATACCATCTTGTATGCTTTTTTGCCGTTTGCAGAGGTGTAAGATACAAGCTTACCGACTGTAAGCTCAGCAATTGCATTTGCATCAAGTGAAGTAAATTCATATCCGGTGTTTTCTGCAATAGCTACAAGAGCCATATCAAAAATCTTTTCAAAAGTAAGGGTTGAAAGGTCAAGACCGATAATTTCATAAAGATCAATTTTAGCAATGGGTTCAATTGCATTGAGCACTGTGTAAACAGCATTAAGGGTGTTCTTAACAACAGTATCTACACCGTTTGAGTTAATGAAATAAATGATATTGGGAAGCATTGAGAGGATTTCCTCGGCAGGATTTGTAAGGATAACATCAAGTCTGTCAAAAATTACGGAAAGAATTGACATGATGAGCACACTGTCATCTGCTTTGACTGCTTCGTAGTATTCTTCTGTTGTCAATATATCTTTGCAGTCGAGTACTTCAAGCAAGGGAATAATACCAAAAGCGTAACCCTCTGCACCCTTGAGAGTGATAAGGTCGCTGCCATCCTCGTCAACGAAGAATGAAAGATCCTCGTCAGCCAGTAACCACTTGAGCAGCGGATAAACAGGCTCTGCAATTTGAATAACAGCTTTTTCAAATGCTGCCCTGTCATCTTCAAATTCTTCAATCTTCATGCTTTCGTAAGCAGCAAGGTCCACACCTAAAGAAGTTTTAAGAACAGCGATAATGTGCTTGCCTGCACCGTCTGCAAGACCCTCAATACCGTCAACCACACCTACAAGTGCGTCAACGATTGACTGTGCAACACCACTGTTGTAAAGGCCTCCGCCTACAAGACCGTTAAGTAGGTCTTCAAGTCCGTCAACATTTTCACCGTTGATTTTGATACCGAGAAGATAAATGATGTTGTCAATGAAATCGCCGATATTGTCAGCAATATACTGAGCCATTTCTTGGGTATACATCGGGCCGTACTTGTTGTTGCCGTAAATCTCTGAAGTTTCAAGAGCAGAGAATGTAAAGTCTGTGTCAGCCTTATCTGTATAGATGTAGGAGATATCCTGCATGGGAACTTCAAACATATCGTAGAAGTTAAGAATTACGGTGTAAATGTCTTCGCCCATAAGCTCTTTAAGAGGTGCTTCGTTTTCTTCAACTTCAATTGTGCGAAGAAGTACGGTAGCGATAATTGTAATCATATCGTAACGTGCAAACTTGTCACCGTTGTAGGTCATCTTAAATGCAGGCTCACCGCTTATTGAGTTGTAACTCTTAATTGTACCTACACAAAGACCTCTTACAATATTTGTAACGGGGGCAAGCTCAAGTCCAAGACCGTCTTCTGCAAGGGCGAAAATATCATCTGCACCGAGCTTTGTAAGGTCAAAGCCGAGAAGCTCTGTAAGGTCAACTTCAACACCGAGAAGCTTAAGCTGGTCAAGAAGCGCATATACAGCACTGAGAAGATTGTTAACACTTGCACTTACACCGTCAGCATTGATGAAGTAAATCACGTTGGGAAGAAGCTCAAGTACTTCATCTACGGGATTTGCAAGGATTTCATCAAGGCGGGCAAATGTTGCTTTGAGAACATCCTCTATTGTGGTTTCAGTAATTTCCGTGGGAAGATTTTCAACACCGAGTGCTTCAAGTACGGGGGCAAGACCTTTCTTGTAACCCTCTGCACCGTTGATTTTAATGATGTCGTTATAGATAAAGTTTCCGTCAGCGTCCGTCTTTGAGCCTGTGAAGAATGCGATATCTTTACCAAAGAGGAGCCAAGCAGCAACGTCGGGTATTGTTGCAAGAATGTCTGCAAGTGCGGCGGCAAACTCGTCTGCGGTGTCAATGCCCTCGGGAGCCTTGTAATTTATGATAGCCTCCAAGTCAGCGTTGAGTGCAACACCTGCAATTTCAATAAGCTTAGCGTCAAGGTCACCGAGAAGCCCTGCAATAAGGTCAACGATTGCCTGAACATTTTCTGTTGAGTAAATTACAAGCTTGTCACTGATGAGGTCAGCGAGGCTGTTATAATTTTCGTCGATAAGCTTTACAACTGTCTTTTCAATTTCGCCTAGGTTATCGTCAACATACTTAGCTGTATCCCTTGTCCAGTTGTTAGGATACTCAAGAGCATTGGTTGTAGGCTCAATGTTAATACCTGTGTCGAAGTCATAATCGCTAAGGTCGGTATCTGTACCGAAGTAGTACATCCAGTTGATTGCCTTGGTTGCAGGCTCAACGCCGTTGAAGAAGTTGAGAAGTGCACCTGTGAAGTTTTCTGCACCGATAAGCTTATCAAAGGCTTCTGCGTTGCATTCGTCACCGAGCATTTCAAGGGCAAGGCTTATAACAACCGTAAGCATATCGGCTTTGTCAAAGTCTTCTGTGTATGCACCTTTTTTGCCCTCGCCTACAAAAGCACTTGCAGAGGTGTAATCAACACCGATAACTGTGCAAACATCCTTGACTGTCTTTTCAAGTCTTGCAAGGTTAAGGCCTGTAAGGTCTTCAAGAAGCTCTACAATAAATGTGACGTCAAGCTTATTGAGGTTAACACCTGTTTCAGCAAGAAGATCGTTGAGGTCAAGAACATAAATAGGACGGATTGTATCAAGAATTACATAAATCGGCTGAAGAAGATTTCTTACAGCAACAGTAAGTCCGTCACTTTGAATAAAGTAGAGAACACCGGGAAGAATGTTGATAATTTCATTTACGGGATCGGCAATAACCTTGTCAACAACTTCAACAAGTGAAGCAATTATTGATTCAAGGGTTGCTTCACCGGGTGTTGCACCGAGAGCTTCAAGAATGGGAACGATAGCGTTGTCATAGCCGTTATAACCAATAAGCTCAACTTCGCCGTCAATAAGCTCAAGGTTTTCGCCTGCGAGAATAAAGTCAAGCACAGGGCCAAAGGGTTCAAGCATTTGGAGAAGCTTTTCAACGAAAGCGTCTCTGTCGCCGTCTTCAAAGCCCCAGGTTGCATCGTCAGCGACGTCTGCATATTGAGCAAAACTGCTAAGGTCGATATTTGCAAGGCTCTTAATAAGCTCGGGCAGAGGACTTTCAAGGGAGCCGATACCGGAAAGAAGCTTTGCAATAGCTGTGATGTTTGCGTTAGTAAACAGACCGCCGATAAGGTCAGCAAAAGTCTTGCTAAGGTCAAGCTCTACACCTGCAACAGTAAGAACCGTGTCAAGAATTTGGTTGATGTTTGCTATAGCATAATCAGCTGCTTCTTTGTTCCAGTTGTTTGTATAGCTGAGGTATACAAGATCGGCAGGATTATGACCCTCAACTGTGCCGCCGATTTCTTGTTCAAACCAAGTATATTCTTCAAGGGTGTCATACTTAATTTGGTTGAGAAGCTCAACAACTGCGGCAATTGTCATATCGGGGTCAACTGCTATATTTGTAAGAATTTCTTTTACAATAGCAGCTGCTTGCTCTTTATCAAGGAACATACCGATAATGTCATTTTCAAATACATATCTTACAAGATAGATAAGCAAATCAGCCTTGTTAGCTTCAATGTAAGCTGCTTTACCTGTTTGAGCGGGAGTGTAAATCCAACCGCTTCTGTTGGTATCTTTCCAAGTGAGCTTACCCATGGTTGCTATCATACCGCCGTTGGGACAGGGTAAAGCTTTTGGAAGTGTGCCGCCGTCAACGAGCATATCCATGAGCATGCCCCAAAGAGCATTGAGTGAAGTTACATCAAGGCCGAGATCTTGGAGGTCAACCATATCACCGATGTTGATATTTATGGGGCTGTCGGACTTCATTGCAGCTTCCATATTACCGTTAACAATTCCTATAACAGAATATTTTGCATCGGCTTCATAGGTTATATCCGTTTGAAGAAGACCGAGAACATCCTGAATCATACCGGCTTCAAGGATATAGGCAAGATTGGGAAGAAGATTAAGAATTGTATCAAGAGGATTTTCGGCAAGCATTGCAATAACCTTGTCAAGCATACCAAAAAGACCGTCCTCAAGAATCATTCTTGTTGAAGTAAGGCTTTCTCCGTGAGGAATTTCACTTACGGGAACACCGAGAAGCTCAAATAAGGGAGCAATTACATTGTCGTAACCGTCATTCGCACTGCATCTGAACACAAGAGAAATGGGGTCAATTACAAGATTTAAATTGATACCTACTTTTGCCGAACCTGCACCGGTACCTATTTTTGAACCTCTGTAATCACCGCTTTCGGGCATCTTTACATTATTATCGTAAGCAATGTTTGAAACAAGAGCAAGAAGCAGATTTTCAAGACCTGAAAGAGCAGCTACTGCGGCATCAATAAAGGATTCTCTGTCTGTTACGCCCCAAACAAGGTTAAGCTTCTTTGAGCCATCCTCTGTTTCGGTAATGATATGAGAGTCTTCCCAGGGGTTTGTGAATATTCCGGTTGCGGGATCATAATTCGATGCCGTTGTAACACTCTTTAAAGCGTTTGCAACATTGGCATATTGCGGATAATTCTTTGCAATCAGTTCACCGAGCTGAACAGGGAAAGTCCAGACACCAACCGATGCAGTTGCTTTTTCAACCGTGTCAATAGTAAGGTCAGCAGTGACGTCTGCCTTTATACCTAAGAAACCTGTATCAATATCTTCAACTGTTATCGTATCGGGAAGATCAGCCCAAACCTTTGCAAATTCCTTTGCAACAACAGGATATACATACTGAACAACAGCGTTGATTATGTCATCAGAATAAATACCTGCAAGTAAGTCATTTACAAGTGCACCGATATCAAAAGGAGCAGCTTCTTCACCCTCTTTGGCAAGAAGCTCACCCAAGAGAGCTTTAACTTCATCATTCTTAAGAACAGCCTCAAGGGCACTGATTAAATTTTCAACATTTTCATCGGTTACATTATAGTTGTTTTCACGGGCAATTTCATCTTCACTTTCGGGTCTGACGATTTCTTCGATTTCATATTGCTCGTAACTGTCAAAGCCGATAGTTTCCTTAAAGGAATTGTATGCGGCAATAATATTTTGAAGCTCATCATATTTTGCAACAGTTTCAGCTGAAAGCTTATTATATGCACTTGACTTGAGGTAAGAATAAACCTCTGTATCAATTGCACCGATACTATACTTCAATTCACCGTAAAGTGACATATTAAGCATAGTGATTTCATCGCCGTATTCAGTCTTTATTTTCTGATAAGCATTATAAGCAGTGTCGATTTGAGCAGTTACTCTTGCATTGAGAACGGAATAAGCCTGTTCCATATATGCTATCATAGGCTCGTTAAGTCCGTCAAAAAGGGCGTTTGCAAGCTCGTCGCCAAGCTCGGTTTTCATCTCATCAATAAGAGCTTTCACACCCTTATACCAGGCTTCGTAGCTTTGTTCGATAACCATAAGGTCCTTTGATTCAGCTTCGGTGTTGAAATTAAGCTTAACATCTTCGGCATACTTTTTGTATTCTGCGGCAAATTTGTCATTATAACCGGCAACACTGCCGAGATATGTAAGGTTATTTTTAAAATCAACAAGGCTCTTACTGTAATCGGCACCGCAAATCTCTGTAACGAGTGCGCTGTTAAAAGAATTAAGTCTTGTAATATCAGCACTGATATCTGCAATAGCGGCAGTAATCATAGCGCTTGTAACTGTGCCCTCGTCAATGCCGTTTGTGTCGTATGTACTGTATGAAGCAACATCACCGTCAATTTCAGCCTTGAGAGCTTTGATGTTATACATGTCAATATCACGTGCAAGGGTGTCAACGAAAGTCTTTGCGGCGGCAACGGTAAGGGTGTCATAGCCTGCAAAATTTTCCTGAACATAAGCGATAACATCTGCATCGGCAGCAGCAAAGTAATCATAGTTAGCTTTCTGTGTACCGTAAATTGCTGTCATTTCTGAAAGGTTTTCTTTATCATAGCCTGCCTCAATAGCACTCTTGAGAGAGTCAATGGTGGGCATAACATTGATAACTGTCTTTGCAAATTCACAGTTTTCCATGAAAGCGTTGATAGCTGCCATGTCAAAGAAGTGATTTTTAACAGCGTCACTGTAAGAACTGATTCTGTTAAGCGCTGTGTTACATTTTGAAACAAGGGCGTTGATTTCTGTGGCGGTCATCTTGTCATTGAGGACTAAGTCAGCAACTGTTTTATTAAGAAGCTCAGTTGTGAAACAGTCGGCAACTGCCTGGAGGTTTGCGCGGGCATCGGTGTCTGTTTTCACATTGGTTCTTGTGGGCTTAGCGGAAAGATGATGCCATGAGAGACATCTGTAATATGTTGTTTTCCAAAAAAGAGAACCAGTGGTATAACTCTTATTTTCTTGTTTAACTGTATGACTGTAATTATAAGTTGCGCTCAAGAGAATGGTTGAGGGCACATCTGCAAGGCTCGCATAAGTCAAAAGCACCTTATCAAGATCGGCACTTACGGTAACGGAAGCATTTACTCCTGATGTTACACCGTAAGATGCACTGCTTGTAGTATCTTTAACTGAAGCATTTGAATCGTCCGTGACTCCCGAGGTAGGAATAAGCTTGTCAATAAGTGCGGCATAGCTTGAGCCGACGATTGCGTCTGCACCGGCATTAAGGTTAACTGTTGAGTTATTGTCAGCAGGTACAACCTTATAAGTCTTGCTGCTGCTCGTGTAGCTACCTGTGGTACTGCCCGTTGCTGTGCTTGCCGTAGCACTTACCCACTCGTAAAGCTTTTCTGCGGCATTGAGCAGTGTGCCGTCACCGCCGGTAAGGTCACTTGTGTTTGTAATTGCATTAAAAGCCCCTTGAAGCTCACTGTTAGTTACAGCCGCCGCACTGATAGGCGTAAAGCACACACTGACACAGCTTAGGGTCATAAGCAATGACAAAAACACACTTAAAGTTTTTTTGCATAGTTTCATAGTTTTTCCTCCTGTCTTTATTAAAAATGCTCAAATCGACTAAAAAATGTATACTATAATCGATCATAATAATTAAATCATAATTACCTCAACTCAAACTCAACTAAAACCTGTTTTTAGAAATTTTTATGAATTTTATAAGAAATTTTAACTGTTCTGAAACATAAAAAAATACAGATTATACCCGATTGAATCAAGACCCGTTTTTACCGGCTAAGTAAGGGAATTTGTAAAGAAAAACTCCCCTGCTATTGATTTTTAACATAAAGATTTGTTGAATTTTACAACTTTTTTTCTGTTAACAAAATTTTATTGATATTTGCAACATAAAACAATATAATTTATGTTAAGTACAGTCAAATTTATCGGAGGTGAATTTTATGGTAAAAATTTTGGTTGTGGAAGATGATATGGAGCTTCGCAATCTTTTTTGCACCGTCTTAAAAGAAAACGGATATAAAGCCATACCCTCAGCAGACGGTTTGGCGGCTTTTGACATCCTTGACAATACAGCCGTTGACCTTATTATTTCTGATATTATGATGCCAAATATGAACGGCTTTGAAATGGTAAAGACCTTACGTGAGACGGGCTATACTATGCCGATTTTGATGATAACAGCAAAGGGTAGTTCTGCTGACAAGCAAGAGGGTTTTAGTTTGGGAATTGACGACTATATGGTCAAACCCATTGACGTAAACGAAATGATCTGGCGAGTAGAAGCCTTACTCAGGCGCAGTCAAATAACAAATCAAAGAAAAGTTAAAATCGGTAACACGGAATTTGACGGCAATTCTCTTACGGTAGCCACTAAAGAGGAATGTATTGAGCTGCCGCAAAAGGAGTTCCTTTTGATATACAGACTGATAGCCTCTCCCGGCCGCATATATACTCGCCGTCAGCTTATGGACGATATTTGGGGTGTTGACAGTGAAACTGACCCCCACACACTTGACGTTCACATCAGCCGTTTGCGTGAACGCTTTAAAAATAACCCCGACTTTGAAATTGTAACAGTCAGAGGACTTGGATATAAGGCGGTGGAAAAGCTATGAATAAACGCGCTTGGAAATTGACAATCGCTTTTTCTTTGATGATATTTATAATTCTTTTGATAACAATGTTCACCTCTTTCTGGATAGTTGCACTTCTTTACCGTTCAGGACTGCTGGTCGGAACGCATAAATCCATTCCATACATCTTATATGCCATTACAAGTATTATTCTCGGAAGCATTTTCACAAAGCTTTTCGGCAGCCGTCCCATACACATGTTTGAACATTTCAGCGAAGCCACGAAAGAGATTACCAAAGGAAACTTTAATATACAAATCGACGAAAAAGTTCCCACAAAAGAGTTCCGTACATTGATACACAACTTTAATATCATGGCAAATGAGCTTTCACGTACAGAAATAATGCGAAAAGACTTTGTTGAAAATGTATCTCACGAATTTAAGACTCCTCTTTCCGCAATCGAGGGCTATACAATGCTTCTTCAAAAAGACGGCTTAACCGATAGTGAACGCAAGGAATATGCCGAAAAGATTTTACTCAATTCAAAGCGTTTATCAAAGCTTACGGGAAACATACTTCTGCTTTCAAGATTGGACAACCAAGAAACAGAGATTATAAAAAAGCCGTATTTTCTCAACGAACAGATACGCAAAACCGTTATTATGCTTGAAAACAAATGGAGCAGTAAGAACATAAATCTTGATATTGAGCTTGATGAAGTGAAAATTAGCGCCAATGAGGAGCTTATGGCAAGTGTTTGGCAAAATCTTCTCGACAATTCAATTAAGTTTACAGATAAAAACGGAAATATCGGCATCCAACTTTACAGACAAGGAAAATATGTCTGTGTAAGCATATCCGATGACGGCATAGGAATGACGGAAGAAGAAACTTCGCGAGTATATGAAAAGTTTTACCAAGCGGATAATTCCCGCTCCACAAAAGGAAACGGCTTAGGCTTAGCGCTTGTTAAGCGTATTATTGACCTGCACCATGGCGAAATCAATGTTCAAAGCGAGAAAAATAAAGGAACTACTGTAACAATAACGTTGCAATTACAAGAATAAGGACACATACGGGATGTATTCTTCAGCTTACAGGAACAATTGAGCAGATGAAACTGTTTCAAAGTAAAAAAAGAGCCTATTGGCTCTTCACACCTTTCGTCAAGCTCCTCACCGAAGCAGCCTTATGAGGTGGCTGTTTCGATAAGAAATCCGCTTATGAAATTGTCTTTTATATTTAGTAATTCCATACCATACTTTGACTTTTATTATACCATTAACATCTCGATTACATATCGGATTATTTTCACAATACGCAAATGAGTTATACTCAAGCTTAGTTACGCTTATATCGACGGACGCGGGCTGGGTGGTGCGTAATTTTTGCCGACGCACCGCCCAAGTCACCGTGGTTATTTATTTTAAGTTAAGGCATAGGATCGTACCCGTGTTTGAAGAAGACTTAAAGCACCATGTCAGCAGAGCTAACTGAGTGAGCAAAAGGAGGCGACCACCACCCGTCAATCATTCTTCAATCACGCAGTACCGTTCACTGCGTTAACAACAAATGTGAACTCTATGCTTTTACGCTAAAAGGCTGCTACATTTCTGGAACAGCCTTTTTCAGTGTCTTCATTTTTCAGGGGTTAACGGTAGGGTTTTCAAGCTAATAGTACACCGATTAAGGTTGATAAACATTAATTACAAATTCATCATAATCTGTAGCAATGTATGCATTAAACATATTTCTTAACAAGCCTGTAATAGAAGCATCATCAAAAATTAAATCCTCATTAACAATTTTTCTTGACTTTATTCCACCGGGCGGAACGGTAACACCGAAATCTTTCTCTGAAATATCTATACTAACGCTTAAATCATTATGTTTTATGACAACAATATTTTTATTTTCCCAATAAACATTCGCACCTAACTCTTTTACAATTGCTAAAAGCGGTACTTCACTGATACCCTTTTCTGTGTCAATATTAACATATACTTCATCAGTAATATCATTTCCGTTAACAACAAGCCTACAATTGTTTGTTTCTTTATTATCCTCCAAACTGCCCTTAATAGGAACTGAATGCATATCAACATCATAATATCCAAATAATTCAAGCATATTTTTAATAAAAGCAGTCAATCTAGCCACAATCTCGTTCAACAAATTAGAAGAACCGGCTTTCTTTTCCCATACAGCATAGAGAACAACATTCTTATCAATCTCTATCTTGTCTCCGGGATAAAAATCTTGTTTTGTAGCATCATTACGCCAACATACCCAATTGTAATTAACTGCAACGGGAGTATTTTTAGCTAAAGTGTATTCTGTAGGAACATCGAAAATGAGCTCTTTTTCAGATTCATATACAATATTTAAGTCGCTCTGCGTTTCGCTTATAAATGTTAAACTGTAAACATTGTTATCATCACTGAAATTTGAGCCATATACGATAGTCGTTGTAGAAAAGAAACATAAAGAACACATGAAAAACAAAATAATTTTTTTCATCGATTTCACCCCATATCACTTAGTAACAAAATAATTAATTAATTTATATGTTTTTTTAGCTCCGTCAACACCATTCAAATAATCATAAAAGCTTTGCTCTCCATACCTTCCCCAAGGATTATTTGTGTAAACAACATTACGTAACAAATTAACTCCAGTTACAACTACTAAATGACTTGAATCTTCACTTTCATAAAGCGCATACACCGGTCCATTTAACTCTAAAAGATTATATAGCTCCACAATCGAAGTTAAATCAATTAAAGCTGGAATCGGTCTTCCCCACAGTGTATATGATTTGCAATTTGTGGGCCAAGAACCTCTATTCCAATCTTCTTCACCGTTTCGAAATATTGCCAATTCCTTAGCTCGCATATCAGCTTCTTCTTTAGTCCTTATAACACCAGATTTATAGTCTTCAATCATAACTTGACAATATGCCCAGCACAAACTTAAATTACCTTGAGAATATAATGGAACATCATACTTAATTGTAAATACTTTTTCTAAAAAAGACAGAACACTTTTTAGGAATGTATTTAACGAATTAGAAATAAAATCAGAGTTGCTATATTCATATTCATATTCGGTAAAACTGCAAAAATAAACATATACATTATGTGATGTGTTATCATTTGAAAAACCAACAAAACCAATATTAAAATCCACATCATCCGCATTGATAAACCTGCCCACTTCCGGGTCATAATATCGGCTTTGAAGATAATATAAACCAGTTTCATTGTCATAAACATATCCACGATATTTGAGACTTATCTGATAAGCAAAGCTGTTTTGTGAAAGTGCATTGCCGTTAGCGTCAGTAACTGCAATCAGCTTGCCCCAAGCGTCATAAACAAACCTTGCGTTAACATTACCGTCACCGTTACGTGTTTCAATAACATCACCACGGGTGTTTGTTATAAGGTAATACTGATAGTTTTTCTTTGCAACAAGGTCACGCTTTGTTGCAAGCACGGGTCTTCCGTCTGCATCATAAGTATAATATATTTCGTAGCTGTCGCCGTTTTTTTCATAACGAAGCTGACCGTCAACATAATAGTAATTGTGCTTTACACCGTTGACTGTTTTGCTTGTTCTTAAACCGTCGGAATCATAAGTGTAACTGATGTTTGTACCGTTTTTGCTGTAAGTCATCATCTGACGGCCAAGCCAAGTCATATCAGCACCCATGTAATCGGTCGGGTTGCCGATTTCATCGTAGGTTATACTCTGTCCGTCATAGCTTGTCAGCTTGTCTTTCCAAGCTGTGTCAGTAT
>JBJEOK010000042.1:0-8302 GCA_051880695.1 Acutalibacteraceae bacterium
TTATTTTTAATAATTTTTCACTTTTTCTTGTCCACTTTATTGACATTGGTCCACTCTATCTGATTTTCTTCTTTCAATTGCTCGGTTACACTTTCAGCCTCCTTCATCTGTTCAATGAGAGTATCATACATATTCCTTGCTTGTTTTTCAATCTCGGCACAGTGTTGATAAAGTTTGCCTTGGGTAAGCAATAAATTGAAAAACACACGGTTATGTTTTTCAAGATAATCCTTATGTAACATACCCCATTTGCCAAGTCTGATTTTTGCTTCTTCGGGTGGTAAAATAAGATTCGGAATATTATAATCTCCAACCTGTCTAGATTGAATATTTGAATTGTTTTTCATAGTAGTATTCATGCTTTCGTATTCTTAACAAATGTGTCGTATGTAAATCTTGCTCCAAGCCTAAAGCCTGATATAAAGACGTCTGCATTGCTCGTTGTTGAAAATTCAATGTATGCACTTACATAGTTTTGAAATAGTTCTTTATCTTCACCGTTCAATCTTGCAGTAAGCTGTTCTTCTTTTTCGGCAAGGTTACTCAGTTTCTTTTTGAGTTTAGGTGTTAATTCTGAATTGACTTCTTGTGGCTCAATGTTGCCATAGTAAAAATCTTCAATAATATTTGACATCTTGTTTCCTCGTAATCTGTATTAAATTTATTGAAGAAACCACAAAATCCTCTGATACAAGCAAGAATATGTGTTTGACTGTCGGTTAATTGATATTAAAAATTGAATCCGTTATCAACACTCGTACCAGTTTGAGTATTCATAAGGGATTTAACCTGTGAATACTCAATTTTTTTGCTGAAAACAGAGCTTGAATATACGGTTGATAAAAAACACCGTCGAGTACCTCAACACGAAATTCCGTGTTAAGGTACTTATTTTTTACTCTTTTCACCGCTAATTTACGTCAAATGTAAATACTCGATTTTTTACTTAAATTGTATCTATTTTTCATAATTTTTATGTCTCATCGCCGTCTGTTGCACAATCGGGTGTTGAAAAAATTGTAATACTTTGATATAATTTGTTAAAATAATCGGTTTGTTTCTCTTGGGAAAGGAATGGTCACAATAATGAAAAGTGCATACGAAAGCTATGTTGTACGGGCACTGATAAACTATTATAACTATGACTTTGATATGTTTTTTGAATATCTTGACGAAAGCGTCATCTGGTACGGTCCCAATAAAAGTCAGTATATCGTCGGCAAAGAAAACCTGGCGGCATATTTAAACAATCTCAAGCCAAGCGTACGTTTCAGCGTGGATGACATACAGACAAAACTGATTACTTTCGCTTCCAACGCTTACACGGTTATCGTCAGCTATACGCTTACCTGCCGTTACCCCGACCTGCATGAAAAAATTATTTATCAGCGTCTGACAGTCAACGGACAGCGTTTTCGCGATCAGGACGGAAAAATATTGTCACGCTGCAAATGTATTCAGGTTTCCAATCTCACCGGCAGTCAAGGCGCAGACATCAGCAAAATCATTCAGCATACAACGCCCGCTTTTCCAAAAGAAGCAGAAGACAGCCCACGTCTGATTCTCCCCGGCGAAAACCATTCAACCGTTTATATCAGCCAAAACAGTATACGCTATATCATGGGCGGAAAGGGTGTTTGCTGCTATATACACACAGATGAAAATATGTATCTTGTTCATATTCTTTTGAAAGATGTTTTGGACAAATTACCCGATTTCTTTTACCGTTGCCATTCAAGCTATATTGTAAACTTAAAAAGAGTTCTGTTTTTATCAGGGAAGAAAATAACGCTTAATGATTTAACGGAAATTCCGATTTCACCCAAGCATTTCGGCAAAGTTAAAGCCGACATTGACAAATGGATGACAGATAAACCGTAATCGAATCAACATTCTAAAATAATTATTTTGCACACAGGCTTCGGCTTTGTGTGCTTTTTTCATTTAAAATCAGGGAATATAATTTTTGTTTATCGCAAGTTAATCTAATTTTATTTAATAGCAGAGGCTTTAATTTATTACCCTTGACTTATTACACGCTGTAATATATCATAGTATTTGTTACACACTGTAACATTTTATCAATCAGCATACAGTTTATTATAAAGGAGTTAATGAACATGAAAACCGTTGAAACACCCGTTCTTGCCCGTTCTCGTGAATATGAACCGGGAAACCACAACTGCTATGATTATTTTTTGAAAAACACCGAACAGTACGGTGAATACACCGTATTCAGCCATTACGGCAGAGAACACAAAAAATCTGAGCTTGTTGCAGACATCGAAGCTGCCGCAGCTTATTACAAAAATGAACTTGGTCTCAAAAGGGGCGATGTTTACACCATTTTTTCACCCACCAATGTTGAAAGTATGATTCTTTTTATGGCTCTCAATAAGCTGGGTGTTATCGTAAACTTTGTTCATCCCTTGCTTCCGGCGGAAAATCTTTATGAAATTATGAAATTCACAAAATCCAAGGGCATTATGGTTCTTGATATGTTTGTGCTCAAATATATCGATACAATTGCTCAGGTAGGTGTACCGTGCCTTATCGGCGTACCCAGCGCCTATGCCCTACCCGACAAATATGCCGCCAAAGCTGACGAAAATGCAATGGCAGGTGTTGCCGCCAAAATCAAAAATTACATTACATATCCCGAAATGATCAAAAAATATGCCGGTCAAAAGGTAGAAGGCATAACAGAAAACAAAGATGATATTGCAATTTATGCAAACGGCGGCGGTACAACCGGCAAAAGCAAAACCATCAAGCTGACAAACTCCGCCTTGAGCGAGCTGATTTATATGCTTGGTGCTCAGAACACACCCGTTGAAGAAATCGGCGTTGACACCGAAATCTGTTCCATGCCCTTCTTCCATGCCTACGGCTTCTGCGCAGGCGGACTTTCGGCAATGCACAAGGGTGCAAAGGTTATTTTCCTGCCGAAATTCGATGCCGACAAATTTGTTGACATCATGAAACACAACAAAGTAACCGAATTTAACGGCGTTCCCAATATGTTCAAAAAGCTTCTGGCTCACCCCGATTTTGACGGTCCTCACCTCAAGAGCATCAAGGTTATGTATGCCGGCGGTGACGATGTTCGCCCGTCTTTTGTCCGTGATTTTGAAGCCGTGATGAAAAAGAACGGCTCTAACGCTTCAATCTGCGCCGGCTGGGGACTGACAGAATGCTGTGCCGCCTGCACAACCAATCCGCCCTGGATCAACAAACCGGGTACCATCGGCAAGCCGCTTCCCGGTCTTGATGTTGAAATCTGGGACGAAAACAACAAGCCGCTTCCTCAAGGCAAGGTCGGACAAATTGCTGTCAGCGGTCCGACTATGATGCAGGGTTATCTTACCGAAGACGGTCCTGTTGATGCCGGTCTTTACAAAGATGAAAACGGCAAAAAATGGGTTCTCACCGGTGACCTTGCCTATTATGATGATGAAGGCTATCTTGTATTCATGGGAAGAAGCAAGAGACTTATCATCATTTCCGGTTATAATGTATATCCCGGCGACATTGAAAAGCTTTTGACAGAGCTTCCCTTTATCAAAGAATGCTGTGCTGTTCAAGGCTTTGACGAAGCGGGCAAAAAGCTTGTTCGTCTTTATGTTGTTGCCGACAACGCAGAAGAAAAAGGCGATGAATACAAAAAAGCAATCACCGACCTTTGCTCTGCCCGTCTTGATAAGTTCTCTGTTCCCAGAGATATCCGCTTTATCGACGCTCTTCCCAGAACAAGACTTGAAAAAGTTGACTTTATGAGCCTTACGGAAAAAGATCCCGAGTAATGCTTCAAATAACAGGTGCAGTCTACGAAAGTGAAACTGCACCTGTTGTCTTTTATAATACCGAAAAAACAGGCATCGAAAATCAATGCCTGTTTTATTTACTTATAAAGCCGAAATCATCTGTGTAAGCTCTTTGTCGCTGAACAGTTTCGGACAACCCATCAGCTTAGCTTCGTCCTGCGCACGCAAAACAACCTCGTCCATATCCTGCTGTAAAACTTTTACATCGCTGTTATCAATGCCTGTGTCAGAAATCAGCTTTTCAAGTGCATCAATGAAGCGCACCGCCCTTTCGCTTTCGCTATCGGTATTGGCAAAGCCGCAAAGCACTGCAAGCTCGGCAAGAGATTTTTGCGCAAACGGCAAGCTTCCGCGAAGTACCTGTGCAAAACAGGCGGATATTGCCTTACCGTGGGGGTGATGATAAAACTCACCGAGTCTGTGTGCAACGGCGTGAACATAACCTGTTCCGATTTTTCTAAAGCCGAGACCGGCAAGATAAGCCGCTTTTTGCATTTTGGCTCTCGCTTGAAGATCGTCAGGATTTTCACAAGCGGTTCTGAGATTTTCAAATATCATTTTAACCGCTTCAGCAGAGATTTTTTTATCTTCTTCAAAAGCGTAAGCAAAACTGCTGATATAGGATTCAACAGCATGAGAAAGTGCGTCAATACCCGTATAGGCAGTGCCGAGTTTGGGAACACTGACCGTCAAAGCCGGATCAAGTGCAACCGCCTGCGGCAGGAATTTATCGCTTATGAACGGCTTTTTCTTGTTTTCCTCAGTATCGGTAATAACCGAGAACATAGTAACCTCGGAGCCTGTTCCCGAAGTTGTGGGAACAGCAAAAAGAGGAACACACTTACTGCATTCACTGTCAATACGGCAAATGTCATCAATGTCTTCACCGATATTTGCCGCTTGCAGAGCAATTATCTTCGCCGCATCAAGAACCGAGCCGCCGCCGACAGCAATCACGCTGTCACAACCGTGCTCAAAATAAAGCTCAAGCGCTTTTTGTGTATCCTCGGTTGTAGGCTCACCGTGAATATCACGGAAAAGAATTCCATTTTCAAATTTTGAAACAAAGTTACCGATGCGCTCATTATTCATAGCATGACCGAAAGTAATGATAAGCGGTTTACTGAGATTTTGATTTTTAATGCAGTCTCCAAGCCCATAAAGAGCAGCTTCACCGCTGAAAAGCTTGTTTTCCGAAAGCTCGGCGTCTTTCATAACTCCGAGGGTAAGCTTTTGAATAGGATTTAAAACTAAACCGCTGTTACTCATAGGAACAACCTGATAGGGTTCAAAGTCAAGGCAGTGACCCTTAGGCCTTTCCGGACTATCGGAAAGAGTAAGATATCTCTTGTCCGGCTTTGACCAGGCAAAACCTGTCTCAGCAAGTTTTTTAACCGTATAACCGTTGAGCATCTCAATGTTGCGTGAACGGCCGGAAATAATAAGATAGAACAGATAAACATGGACATCTCTGTCATTTGCATTTGCCGTTACGGTTGCAACGGTTTCCTGAGATGAAACAGAACGGTACGGGACATCAAGCAGCTCAAACATTTCCTTTGTGGGCATAAAATTGGGGTTATACATGTGATAAATTTCGTTGACATCACCTGTCAGTGCAAGATTAACAAAGCCTTTGGCACATTCATCAACAGCAGTAAAATCCGTGGGGTATTTATCCATATTGTCATTGAGAAGACCGAGCTTCAGCATAGCGTGAACACGGTGCAAAAAGCCGTTGTCGGCACTGTTTTTCTGGAATTTACCGTCACTGCTTCTCCATGTCAGGTTGCCGATGCGGTAAATGTTTGCTCTCAAGCCCTCAAGTCTTGCCGCAAGGACTTCCTGTTCGGCACAGTATTTGCTGTGAATATAAACATTGTCCTCATACCGCTGTCCGATATCCAGCACATTTTCATCAAGAATTTTTTTGCCGTTTCTTTCTTTTACGGTTCCGGCACCGTGAACGCTTACAGTTGAAGTGTGCTGTAAAACCGCATTGGCCTTTTTGGCAAATTCAATTATATTCTTTGTTCCGATAACATTGGTGCGCTCCAGCTCCGAATAGTCGCCCGCATGATGAACGTTTGCGGCAACATGGAATACCGTCTCAACCTCTCGGCAAACAAGAGCATAAGTATCTTCACTAAGACCGAGATTTTCTTTTTCAATATCGCCGATTACGGTTTTTACTGAGGAAAAATCGAAGTCATCGAAATAATAAGCAATCTGATTTTTAAAACGCTGTTCATTACGGACAAGGCAATAAACTTTTATAGCCTTTTCGGTCAGTTCACGCAGAATATGTACTCCCAAAAAGCCGGTGGCACCTGTCAGAAGCGCACATTTATATTCCCCGCCCTTTTCACCCTTGTGAGCAGTTTGGGCAATTGCGGCATTGACATCAATACTGCTTTCGGTTGTTTTCTTGCCGATTTCTTCAATGGCCTTAGACAGGGCACGCAAAAAGGGATTGTCGTAAATCAACTGTGCCGATATATTCAGGCTGACCGCAAGCTCAATGGCACCGAGACTGTCACCGCCCAAAGCAAAAAAGTTATCTGTTACGCTGACTTCTTTGAGCATAAGCTGTTCGCAAACGGCAGCACAGACCTTCTTTTCACATTCGGTCTGCGGGGCAATAATGTTGCGGGACCGATTCATACCCTGACGTGAGCTTCTTTTAATTTTTGAAGAAGCGGTACGTTCAAAGGGCAATTCTCTTATAACATAAGAGGTGATACGCTGATGTGAAGCAAGCTTGGAGTTGATTCTTTCAAGAATTTCAAGCATTGCTTTATCAAGGTCGGTAATTCCTTTTTCCGAAGCAAGGCTCTTGTTTAAATAAACCTCTGCACAAATGGAAGTGCCCTCGTTATAACAGATAACTTCCTGAACAAGAGCTTCGGTTCCGAACTGTGCTTCAAGCATTTCAGCCGAAACATTTTCACCGTTATCAAGTAAAATTAAGTTTTTACATCTGCCGGTAATGTAAAGATAACCGTCCTCATCAAAATAACCGAGGTCACCCGTGCGCAGATAGCCGTCATCGGTGAAAACCTCTTTAGTAGCTTCGGGATTTTTGTAATAGCCGAGCATAACATTAGGACCTTTAACAAGGATTTCACCGTTTACAATTTTGGCATCCATACAGGGAATCGGCTTGCCGACAGAACCGTGACGGAAAAAGCCGACGGCATTATTGGCGATAACAGGAGAACACTCCGTCATACCGTAGCCGTTGAGCACAAGTATTCCCGTCTGATTGAATTTTTCGTTAAGCGATGCTTCAAGCGGTGCACCACCGGAAATAATATCAATGATATTGCCGCCAAGGAAGTTTTTGACTGCCTGCTCCCGTGGCATTTCGGGGTGAGCACTTGCAAATTTTATGGCGCCGAACATAATTTTTTTAACAAGCTGAGGAACCGCCAGAATACTGTCAGGCTTATAAAGCTGCAAATCCGAAATCAGGTTGGCAAGGCTGTCATTAACACAGACCGTTTTACCCCTTACGATACTTTTGGTAATATTGCCCGTAAAGCAAAAGCTGTGATGAATAGGCAAGCAGCAGAACATTCTCGTCGTCGGGCAGGCAATGTGAACACTGCCGGCACTGAATACAAAGTTTCTGTGAGACGACATAACACCTTTGGGAAAGCCTGTTGTACCGGAGGTAAAAGCGATTGCACAAAGCTCATCACTGTCGGGAGAGCCGTAATCTTCGTCTTTGAACTGTGCATACTCTTTCTCGAGATCGGCAAAATTCATAACCTCTTTCCCGTCACCGGTGTTGTCAAGAGAAATGAACAGCTTAATGCCCGGCACATTGGCTTTTGCCGCTTCATAAAGAGAACGGCTTTTCTGATCAAATGCCAGAACCGTTACATCGGCAAATTCCATAAGTCGGCAATTCATTTCATCGGTTTCGTTTGGTGCCAGCGGCACAGCGGCACCTCCGCTGTTTGCCGTACCGAAAAAGGCAACAACCCACTCAAAGCTTGTAGGACCGACAATAGCGGTGTGAGCCTTGTGAAAGCCTTTTTTATTAAGCATTGCGGTAAACGTATCACAGGAAGCCTTGAGCTGCAAATAAGACTTTTTCGAAATTCCCCCGTTTTCCTTATATTCCATGAAAATACGGGTACCAAAATTTTCAGCACCGTAGTCAATCATTTCTTTTAAGTTTTTCAGCTGTGTCAGATCATCTAATATCATATCTTCTGTCGGCAGAATTTTTCCCGATTCTGCCGCAAACCTCCTTTGTCTGAATGTTTGAATTGTTACAGTCTGTTTTATAAAATTATAACAAATAATATTTGAAAATTCAAGTGTTTCTCTAAATATTAACTGCTGATATAATCTATGTTACAAAAAAATTCAACAACTTACTTACAAAAATTCAGACTGTGCACTCAAAAGGAAGGGGCTGTAAAAAAACAGCTCTAATAAAAAATCGACTGCAAGAAATCCAAAAA
>JBJEOK010000043.1:0-38007 GCA_051880695.1 Acutalibacteraceae bacterium
TTAATTCTCCCCCAGTAGAACTGGGGGTTTATTTCCACGCATGAATGCACCAAATTAAAAAGCCACCCCAAGGGTGACTTTTTGTTTTAAAAACTCAGGCTGTCGGTTGCGGAGTTTTAATTACTCCTAAAAAAGCTAAAATTTTATAAATAAAGTTTTTAATTAAATCAATGATTGTGCTTGTCATATTTGTGTTTCCGTTATCTCCTCCGCCGGGAAGGTCGCCATTTTCCGCGTCTAAAATATCAATTTTTAAATTTTCCGATAAGCCGTAAACTGTAAAGAACTGATAATTTGTGCTGTAGCAGTGAACAACAACGGTATTGCATCCCTCAAAAGCATCGGTTGAACAAATTACAAGACTTTTCGGAATGTAAACATCAGTAAGAGCGGTGCAATCTCTAAAAGCGTGACTGCCGATTGATGTAACACCCTCGGGAATACTGATTTCAGTAACATATTCGCAGCCCTCAAAAGCTTTTTCATCAATTTGCTTTACCTTGTATGATGTGCCACCGTTTTTTACAACAGCAGGAATTACAACGATACCCGTTGCTGTTTCATTGCAGTCAACAACCTTAGCAATTCCGGAATCAAGATACTCAAAAACAAGCTCACTGTCCGTAGCAAATGCAGCAATACTCATGCACATAGCAGCGATAATCACTACAAGTAAAACTGAAATTGTTTTTTTAATGTTTTTCTTCATAAGATAAAACCTCCTAATGATTGTATAATAATTATATCAAAAATATAATATATGTCAACCTAAAGCGGGAATTTTAATCAATTATAAGAATTTTTAAAGAATATAAGTAACTTTTTTTGAAAAAAGGCTTGCTTTTTGTTTGTTTTTCTGCTATTATACTATCTGCTTATGTAATCAATAATATTTTAGGAGGTGCGACTAATGGCAAAATGTGAATACTGCGGTAAAGATGTTGCATTCGGCATCAAGGTTTCTCACTCACACAGAAGATCCAACAGAACATGGAAGCCCAATGTTAAGCGTGTAAAAGCTATCGTTAACGGCTCTCCCAAAAGAGTTTATGCTTGTACTCGTTGCTTACGTTCAGGCAAGGTTACTCGTGCCATCTGATTTAAGGACTTTAAAAAACGGACTTTCCCTTGTGGGGAAGTCTTTTTTTATTTACCTATTCTTTATAATACTACACTTGAAAAATAATCAATATCAATATATAATGTATTAAATATAACATTATGGCAGGTGAAAAAATTGACGGATAAAAACTTTTCCGAAGAAAAAATAAAAAAGTTAAACGACCATTATTATAAATATCTGCACAAAGAAAAATACAGAAACAAGCTCAATAACTTTCTGTTCTTTTTCCTTTGGAAGCTTGCATACTTTATCTCAAGCCTTAAAAAGCCCGACGAAAATCTTATACTTTTTGTAGCTAACCGTGATAAAGCTATACCTGCCGAATACAGAAGCATCTATAACTACGCAAAGGAAAAAGGCTACCGTGCTATTTGTCTTTTGCAGCCGGATCTGAGCAATAAAACATTCTATGTTAATGAATATAACAAAATCGTTGCCGATTTAAGATTTACAAAGCATTATGCACGAGCAAAATGCACTTTCGTTTATGACTACTATTTACCGGCATTTGCCAATAAGCCGCGAAAAGGCTCTAAGCTTGTACAGCTTTGGCACGGTTGCGGTGCCTTTAAAAAATGGGGCTACTCAACCCGTGAAAGCTCTTGGGGTCTGCAAAGTGACTTTTTTGAAAAATACAATGTTCATCAGACATACACCGATATAATCACTTCTTCAAAAGAGGTTAATTCAATTTATGCCGAAGCCTTTAACTGCGACATTTCAAAAGTCAAAGCTTTAGGTGTAGCCCGCACCGATGTTTTTTTTGACAAAGAGTTTATAAATAATGCTTCTGCCGAGGTCAGAGAAAAATACAGCATCCCCGAAAATAAGAAAATCATCCTTTGGGCGCCTACATACCGCGGTGACAGTATTCAAAAATCACATAATGAAATCACCCTTGACCTTGAAAAGATGTATAATGCTTTGAAAGACGATTATGTACTTTTAATTAAACTTCACCCTCATCTTGTAAAGGGCTTTAACGCAAACACCTTTGCACCCGAGTATATGAAAGGCTTTGCAATAAAACCTCACCCGACCTACCCAATTGAAAAATTGCTTTGTGCCGCCGATATTGTCATATCCGACTACTCGTCGCTTATTTTTGAGTATTCTTTACTTGAAAGACCTATGATTTTTTACGCCTACGACCTTGAAGAATATGACACAGAGCGCTCATTTTATTATGACTACCAATCATTTGTGCCCGGTGATATAGTATTTGACACCGATGAAATTATTGCCTCCGTACGAAAAAGTGAAACAAATTTTGATAAAGCCAAGATAGAAAGATTCAAAAATAAATTTATGAGTGCTTGTGACGGAAACAGTGCAAAAAGAATTTTTGACGAAATGATAAAATAAATATTGGATTATTGATTAGGAACTATATTTCTTTCAAATTAAAATCTCTGTCTACAGTTGCGACAGAGATTTTTTATTTTTTTATTTAAAATTATTGACAAACGATAATTTATGCATATAATGAAGATGTAATAATTATTGTAAAACGATAATTTTACACGAAGATAGTCGAACATTAAGGAGGAATGAACATGAAAATTAAAAAATATCTGCTGTTTCTTTTACTTGAAGCTGTAGGGGTTATCGGCATTACAAAGGGTATAGGTGTAAAGACGGAAAGTGTGTTTGATTTGCTTTCTTATCCACTTGTTAAGACAGCTGATTTTCTCGGCGCAATGTCTCTTTCGGGAAGTATTGGAAACGCAGCAGCAATTGCTATTTATTTCCTTTTCTGTCTGATACCTGTTTTTACGATGCTTTTCAGAATTAAAAACAAGACCTTTGTGAAAACAGACAGTCTGCTTGTACTCGTTTCTGCCGTGCTTTTTGCAGTAATATATCTGCTTATAAATCCCTCGGAAATGGGACTTCATGGTTACGGAGAAGAAGCTTCAATGGTATCTTTTTCTTTCTGGTCGCTTCTTGTGGGTTATTTAGTGTTAAAATTTGCAGACACTGTTAAAAACGCTGAGGGCAAAAAAACTGAAAAACTTCTTTCTCTTGTATTGAAAATCACCGGTGCAGTTTTCGTATTTGCTCTTTGCAGCGCAGAGCTTGTAAAAACTGAAATCGGCATTGTTACTTTACTGTCTTTTGTAAATTCGGTTATGCCCTCTGCTTTCGGTGTTCTTATTGTAATTTACTGTTTAAATGTTCTTTCGGAAATTGCACTTGACCGATACAGTGAAACTACATTAAGGGCAATCGAAAAGCTCTCCTCTGTTTGCATACTTGCCTTGAGAGTTACCGTGAGTGTTACTGCTCTTTTCTCTGTGCTTCAGCTGAAATTTATAAATGAGCTTTCAAAAGTCAACTTCAGTGTGGATATACCTCTTCTTTCCTTCGGGTTCATACTTCTTGTGCTTATACTGTCAGGTTTTCTCAAAGACAGTAAGGCACTCAAAGAGGATAACGATTCTTTTATATGAGGTGAGAGTATGGCTATAAAAGTTTATCTTGAAGATGCACTGAAGAAAAAAGGAATGATCTCAAAGGAATTGAGTGCACTTGTCGGTATTACCGAGGCAAATCTTTCCATTCTCAGAAGCGGAAAAGCCAAGGGTGTCCGTTTTTCAACGATTAATAAAATCTGTTACTACTTAGAATGTGATGTAGGCGATATACTTAAATTTGACGGAAAATTGGAAGGTGAAGAAAATGAAGATTAAAATTGTTACATTGCTTATGGTTTTGTGCGTATTTGTGGCAGCTCTCAGCGGTATTCAGCTGAAAAGGCCTGAGAGTGAAAGCAAAAGCACTCTCGGTGACAGACTTATCGGTACTCTTATCACAACGGAAAGTCTAAACACTTTTGATATGGAAGCATATCTTAACGAAAACATAGACAGTATTGTCAAAGAAGAAAATCATACTGTAGATATTGAAGATAAGCAGAATTATAATAATAAAATCTATGCTCGTCAGGTAACGAAAGAGGATATAACCGAAGACGGTAAAAAAATAACTCACAAGGAATATGTTTTTGATGACATAGACGGATTTTGGATTTTTGATGCAAAAATACCCTCAACCGAAACTGAGGAAAGCTATACTTGCCTTTGCACTGAAGGCGGAATTTCTAATGTGAATTCAAAGATTCACCATACGGATAACGGAGTTGAGGAAATTGAACTGACAGCCGATATTTATTACTCCTACGAAAAATGGGGTACGGTTTTCTATATGAATCCCGTTTTTCAGGAAAATGACGGCGATATCTACTGTGTTGAAGGCACAGGCTATGCCGTTTCAGGCGACAAGGGTTCGATTGACGGAACTTCAGGCGGAAGTCAGACTCTCAGCGATAAAATCACTGTCAATGATAACGGTGAGGAAACAGTATATCAGTCAAAGGTAACAATCAACTATATTCCCGTTTATATACCTTATAATATTGAATTTGTATTTATGAATGATGATAATAAAGCGATAAAAGAAGAAAAATTCAAACCTGAAAATGTACCGGAAGAACTCACTGTACCAAAGGGTACGGAGTATGTGATTGTAATAGAGAAAAACGAAGAAGGTTCAATTGCCAATGTAATCGGAAAGAACTGCGAAAATGCTGACTTTATTGCCGAAGATAATGACGGATATTGCTCACTTCACAGTGTAAATCTTTTTTGGTGAAATATAAATAAAGTGACAATTATACCTTACAATACCGGAAGCTTTTCCGTAAAAAGAAAATAGAGCATATTTGAATCTCCGTTACGGATTTTTCCAAATATGCTCTGCTTTTTATGATATTTTTGACTAAAGCTCTATTCGGTTACACCAACATTTATTATAGAGCCATTTTATTTAATTACGGTTGCTCCGGTTCAGCCGTTTTTTCATTTGCAAAGCTGAAAAGCATTTTAAACATAGCAATAAGCCAGTTGAAAAAGCTCAACAGCTTTGTTACAAGATTAGGCTTTTCCTCTTTGGTATAATCGGGAGTATCATTCCAAGAACTGAAATTGCAGTTTTCTTCATTCATAATTTCAATGTCAACATCGTAAGGGTCCCTCTCCCCTGTTTCAGGATCATACTTCTCAGTACCGGGTATGCCGATAAAATATTGCGGTAAATTTGGGTCATCCCATACGGTAAAGTTAGGTGTTCTTGAAAAAGCTTCAATAATCTTAGCGTCTTTTTTAAGATTAAAATGACTTATGTTCTTTTCAATCCAAAGACTGTCTTTGAAAATTGAGGTTGAAGCGTCCACCTTTTTGTCAAGGGAGATATACTTGCCTGTTCCGTTTTCAATGGAGGTTTGTATATATTTATCAGAAAGCACACTGTTAACGGTTTTAGCCGATGTTGCTCCGAAAGAAGCTTCAAAGAAAGAAGTCTGCTCGTCAGCAAATTTGTTCTGACTTTTTATAAAAGGCACTAACTGCTTTTCATATTTAGCTAAAGCGCCGAAATAAAGTCCGTTAGCCTGGCAATTTCTGATTATCTCCTCATGTCTTGAGCTAACCTTTTCATAATAGTTATCAATTTTTTCTATCATACCGGCATACTCTTGTTTATATTCCTCTGTACCGAAAACAAATTCTTTAGCTTCTTCAAATCTGTCAGGAGTTATTGCCGTCCAGTAAGAAGGCATATTAGCGTAAAAAGCAATGGCAAGCATAGGTACGAGCGTTTCGTAAACCTTTGCATAAATCTCATCAATTGAAGCACCTAACTTATCCAAAGCACCAAGCTGAATAAGCAAATCAACAGTGGTAAGAATAACATCGTTAACCTCAGGACTTGTAGCTAACTTTATAAAGCCGGAACCAAAACCGGGTACATTGGCATCTGTTGTTTCATCAATATATCTTTGAAGTGCTCTGCCGTCAATTTCAATATCACCGCAGAAAATATCAGTTAAAAGAGCGTTTCCGTTACCTATTGTTGCATTAAAAAATACTCTGTCAACATACTTAAGACCCTCGGTGTTTTCACCTTGACAATATTTTTCAAGGAAAGCATATACATACGAACCGCCTAAGCAATAACCTACAAGGGTAACTTTTCTGCCTGTGGTGATGGAGATATTTTTGATATAATCAAAGAAATCGTCTACGACATCATAAGGATCAAGACGCCAATCATACCAATATGTATAATCACCGAAATTATACTGATTTTTCCATCTGAGCGGATCACTCTTTTTAGCTCTTTCATTAGCTCTTACATCAGAAGCACTGATGCTTGAATTGTAACGGGGATTTCCGTCACCGTCAAGGCGAATTTCCTCATAAAGCGGTGCAAACTCCTCATAGACAACCTGACAGTAGTTATCCCACTTATCCTGAAGAAGACCCTCTACAAGAAACGGAACAAGAATGTTAAAAGCTGTTTCCGCAACTTTATCCTTTATATTATCATTGTTGCTGGGAATGCTGATCTCTTTACCGTTTTCATCAACTTTTACAAGGGTGTTACCGTCACCTCTGATTAAAACGATAGGTGTGTCATCGGCATCAGCGGCTGAGGCTGAAAGCGCAGGTGCAAATGTGGCGCAAAGCATAAGCATTGCAAGAAAAACCGATAATAATTTTTTCAATGTCATTTCCTCCTTTTAATGTTGTTAACATTTTCTTCATAATATCATACTAAAATAATAATGTCAACGAGTTTGTTTCAATTGCAACTTATACCAAATATTTGTGGCAAAATGCAAAGTACCGTAACACTTAAATTCATGTTACGGTACCCGTTATATTACTTACCTAAGCTGATTTCGCCTTTAAAAAGCTTTGTCAAAAATTCAAACAAGACTTCAAGCCACTTGAAAAGTGCTCTGAGCTTTGACTCTTTAGTAGGCTTCTGCTCTGCTGTGTGCATCCAGTCAAAATCAGCCATGTTTTCCTCTGTCATATTAGTCAGATATCCGACAGAGTTTACAGAACCGTCAAAATATACGGAGAAGCGTGCCAGATTCCTGTCATTTAAAGCGGCGGTTACATTCTCATATCTGAAGAAGTATGTTGCTATTTTTTCGAAAGGCATACCCGGGTCATGATGACAATTTTTAACAATCCAGGTAGTCTCTGGGAAAGCACAGGTTGAAGTGTCTACCATCTTATCGGGAGAAATATATGCACCTAAGCCTGCGTCAACTTTTTCTTGCACATATTTATCTGAAAGCGGTGTAAAAGCGTTTACCGTTGTTGCTCCAAAAGATGCATCATGTAAACCTACAAGAGCGTCGCTGAGCTCGTCCGAGCTTTCCATATAAGGAGCGCTTACATAACCGTATCTTGCAAGAACGCCGACTTTGATGCCGTAATCATTACTGATTTTTTTATAGAAACCGGGAAGGTCTTTTTGTACGTGTTCTCTGTAATAAAGAATTTTCTCAATAAGTCCGGCATTTTCCTGCCTCTTTTCACTGCCCTCAGGACCAAAAACAAGATTGAGGGCAGTATCCATATCTTTTTCATACACACTTATCCAACTGTTAGGATAAGTTGCAAAGCCCGTAGCTAAGGTAATTGCAGGAATAAACTCCTGATAAAGGCGTGCATATAAATCCTCAAAACCGCCTAAAACAGTGTCAATAACTCCTGTTTGAGTAAAAAGGTCCATTGTTCTGCCTACAAATTCTGAGGCAAGTTCAGACAAGGTATAACCTGCGCCGAAGCCTGTTTCACCGCAGTATTCAAGCTGTTTTAAGTAAGTCTGCATCACTTTATCGTTAAGCTTTATTTTGCCGCTGAAGGTATCGCTTAAATAAGCACAGCCGTTTGAAAGAACATCGGAATAGAAAACCTTTTTAACGTGTCCTAAGTGTCCGTATCTTTCAAGGTATGCGTTAAGCAAACCGCCGCCCATACATCTGCTGCTGATACAAACCTGAGAAGCCTTGGTGGTATTCATAACTTTTTGAATATATGTATGAAGTCTGTCAACGCTGTCATAGGGTGAAAGTCTCCAGTCGTAAACGAAAGAGTAGTCTTCAATATCATAGTATCCGTCAGCACCCGTGTTTTGATATGCCCTTACATTTTCCTGAAAATTATATGCACTCGGGTCAGCAACAATGCCGTATTTTGTGTTACCGTCTCCGTCAAGGGTAACACGTTCCCACAAGGGAGCAAGCTCCTCATAAAGAGCGTCGCCGTATGCTTCCCACTCATCTGCAAGCATACCGCCTGCTAAAAACGGAAGAAGAATGTTTATTGCAGTTTCGATGATTGTCTCTTTAGTTAAGGTGCTTTCCTCATCGTCAGCGCCGAAAACATCAAAGCCGGTTTTAACCTCCTTGCCGTTTTCATCGTAAAGATGCCAACCGTTACCTCTGATATAAATCATAGGCAGCTTTTCATAAGCACCGTCATTAGCGGTTGCGGTTATTGGCGCCATAAGCGAAAACAACATAACAAAAACCAGTACTGTTGATATAATTTTCTTCATTTTTTACAGCTCCTTATTTAATAATTTCAATATTTTCTTAATAGTAGCACAGCCGAATTAGAATGTCAATACATTGCTTATTACGTCTTTAAATCAACTTTAAATTACTTCATAAATGTTACCGTCTCATCTTTATAATACTCCCCGTCTGTTTTTTTAGCTATGTCCGTAAAAATGAAATTGAAGTTTTTTATACTTGTTAACATATTGACAATAACAATAAAGTTTGTTATAATACATAACAGATGTTATGTAAACAATGTTACAAAACATAAACTTTAAAAGAAAATTATTTGGTATCATCGAAACCTAAACACACAAATAAAATGAGAGGTGAAAATAATGACGGAAAATATTATTGAAAACCTGACATTAAAAAACGATAAGCTTTCCTGTGCTTATGCAGATAAAATTATTGAAGAAAGTCAGCAAACAGATAAATGGTACGAATACTTTGATGAGTTTGCCTCATTGCTTGAATATCCAAAATCACTTGTGAGAAATCGAGCGTTACATATTCTTGCGGCAAATGCTCAGTGGGATGAAGAAAACCGTTTTGATTCAATTATAGATAATTACCTTACCCATATAACAGATGATAAACCTATCACAGCCAGACAGTGCATTAAAGCTCTTGCTCAGGTTGGCTCAGCTAAGCCGAAGTACATTAAAAAGATATTGTTAAGCTTACGAAGTGCCGATTTATCAAAGTATAAGGACAGTATGCGTCCGTTAATTGAAAAGGATATAGCGGAAACCGAAAAAATATTGATGAATTATCATTTTTAGATATACGAAAATTTAGTGCAAATATTTATGTAACAGGTATTATATCAAGCGTGGAGGAAGTTATGGCATTTGATTTTAAGAAAGAATATAAAGAATTTTACAGTCCCAAAAACAAACCTGAAATTGTAGATGTTCCGCCGGCAAATTACATAGCAGTGAGAGGTGCCGGCAATCCGAATGAAGAAGGCGGAGCATACCAAAAAGCAATCAGTGTTTTATACGCTGTGGCATACACCTTAAAAATGAGCTGCAAAACAGATTACAAAATAGAGGGATTTTTTGAGTATGTTGTACCGCCCCTTGAGGGATTCTGGTGGCAAAACGGTAATGACGGTTTTGACTATTCCGACAAGTCAACCTTTAATTGGATATCAGTCATTCGCTTGCCGGATTTTGTTTCTGAAGAAGACTTTAAATGGGCAGTCTTGACCGCAACGAAAAAGAAAAAGATAGATTGTTCATCGGCAGAATTTTTGACTGTGAATGAGGGTTTATGCGTTCAAATTATGCACACGGGCCCATTTGATGATGAGCCTGCAACAGTAGATTTAATGGACGAATATATAAAAGAAAAGGGATATGTAAATGATATTACCGAAAAACGCTTACACCACGAAATTTATATGTCCGATGCAAGAAAGGTTCCGCCCGAAAAATGGAAAACCGTCATCAGACATCCTATAAAAAAGGCGTGAAAATTCTGTTTGGCGGTGATTTAATGAAAATTTTACTTGCAGAAAATCAAGATATTGACAGTTGGATGAAGCTTGTATATAAGGTAAGAGAAAGCTTTCCCGGACTTGAAACAGAAGAAGCATTGAACGAACACAGAAATACTGTTTTAGAATTTATAGACAAGAAATCTGCAATTTGTGCAAAATGTGATGATGATACAGTCGGGGCACTGCTGTTTTCAAAAGATAACAATTTGCTCTGCTTTTTAGCAGTCGACGCCGAATTTCGCAGACAGCATATTGCTGAAAAGATGGTATCCTATATGCTGGAATTTTTGGACGGAAAAAAGAATATTACTGTCACTACATACCGCGACGGAGCGCCGGAGGGAATGGCTGCAAGGGCTTTCTATAAGCATTTAGGCTTTACCGAGGGCAAGCTTACCGAAGAATTCGGAAGTCCTGTTCAGGAATTTGTTTTAGTGCGATGAAAAAATACTTGTTTTCAATTAGTTAATTGAGCCATAAGGCTTGATTATATATGCAAAGATAAAAACGCAACGTGCATCATAAGATGTGCCAGAGCCGGTAGGTAGCCCGGCCGTCACGGAGAAATCCGTGGTAAGTAACCTGCCCCTCCGGGTTGTCCGTTCTTTGCTCAACAAGAACAAGGAGGGATTGTTATGGACAAAGTAAGCGTAAAACTAACGGTTTATTTTGAGGAGCCGTTTTGGATAGGTGTCTTCGAGAGAATTGAAGAAGGAAAGCTATCTGTTGCAAAGGTAACTTTTGGCGCAGAACCGAAAGATTACGAAGTATTGGAATACATCCTTAAAAATTATTATCGCTTACAATTCAGTCCGGCTGTTGAAGCTGTTGTAAAAGAGTTTAAAAGAAACCCTAAAAGAATGCAGCGTGATGCAAAAAAGCTGATGCAGGAAAATGGCATTGGTACAAAATCACAGCAAGCTTTGAAATTACAGTAGGAAAAGAACAAACAGGAGCGAAAGGTCAAAAACAAAAAGCAAAAAGAGGCCGACGCACAGAGAATGTTTGAACTTAAACAGCAAAAGAAAAGGGAGAAGCATAAGGGGCATTAGTGCCCCTGCTTCTCACCTGCCGATTTTGAAGCTTACTGTTATCAATAGCACGAATTAAGAAGTAAAAAGCACATTACATCTCTATAATAGTATTCAGTAAAGGAGAGATGTAATAATGGATATTAAAACAATCAAGGAAAACAAGCTCAAAACAATTCTTCAGTTTGCTGTACCAAGCACCGTAGCAATGCTTTTGCAAACGGCTATCACAATAACCGACGGCTATTTTACAGGGAATTATGTAGGCGAAAATGCACTTGCGGCGATAAACCTCGGTTTGCCGATTCTTTATTTCTACCTTGGAATAGGGCTGAGCATAGGTGTCGGCGGAAGTGTAATCAGCGGCAAGCTTCTCGGAGCAAAGGATGAAAGCAAGGCTTCCGAAGTGTTTTCGCAGACGTTTATTACAGCAGTGACAATATGTATAATAATGTCCCTTGCGGTATTATTACTGTTTGCACCGATTCAAAAGCTTCTGAAGGCCGACGGAGACTTGTCCGCTTATTTTATCGGGTATTACAAAATCATGCTTGCCACTTACCCTCTTATGGTTATATCAACCATACTTTCTATGTTTATCCGTATTGACGGCAAACCTCAAATATGTATGACGGTAAGTGTGGCAAGCTGTGTTTTAAATATTATTTTTGACTATATTTTTGTAGGAAAGCTGGCACTCGGGGTAAAAGGAAGTGCCGTAGCCTCCCTTATAGTACAGGCATTTGCGGTAATTGTTCAAATTGTTTATTTCATCAAAGCATCATCAAATATAAAGTTTACGAGCTTTAAATTTGACAGTACAGTGACTAAAGAAACACTCTTAAACGGTTCCTCCGAATTTATCGGCGAAATGGCAAGTGCAATATCTATGTTTGCATACAATTTCGTTTTAATGAAATATGTGGGAGTAGAGGGCGTTGCCGCATTCACGGTTTTAGGCTTTGCGGTATACGGATACAGTATGATTACCATAGGCTTCGGTCAGGGACTTACCCCTCTTGTCAGTGTTTGCTTTGGCGCAAAGGAATATAAAACCGCAATTAAGCTCAGGGACATTACGAACAGAATATTATTTGTAACAGGTGCCTTGTTTGCAGTGACATTTTTGGTTTTTGGCAGAAGATATGCTACCTTGTTTGGTTGCAGTACAAGTGTTGCGGATATGGTATCATCGGGCTTCAGGTTTTTATCGGTTTCATTTTTGATTATGGGATATGACGTTACAAATTCCATGTATTTCACAAGCTGCGGTGATGCTTTAAGCTCTGCCGTAATCTCGTCACTTCGAGGTATTATATTACTTCTTGCGTGTATACTTATTTTCCCTGCTGTTTGGGGAATTACAGGGGTATGGCTCGCCGCCCCTGTAACAGAAGCTTTAACAGCTATCGTATCGGTGATTTTAATTATAAAGCAAAAAAGGACGATAGAAAGCAGGTGTTAAGCATTGGAAGAAAAGAACAGCAACACAATCCGTAGTGCTGTTATCAACAAAGCAATTAACTATATTTTCGAACATATAGATGAAGACATTACAGTTGATGATGTAGCAAAGCACTGCGCATATTCCAAATATCATCTTATGCGAATGTTCAAAGAGGATACAGAAGAAGCCTTATATCAGTTTATCAAGCGAATCCGTCTTGAAAGAAGCGCTTGGAGGCTAAAGGTTGAAAAGGATAAAAGCATTACAGAAATAGGTGTGGACTTAGGCTATTCGTCCTCTAATTTTGCAACGGCTTTTAAAAAGCAGCTTAATGTTTCTCCTGTTGACTTTAGGAAGATAAGCGAACAAATGGTGGAAGAAAGCTCATTTTCACACGGTGTATCAATTGGCGAACTGGAAGAAACAGAAAATCTGATTACCGTCGAGATTCTTGAGAGTTTTCAGGTTGTCTATGAGCGAAAAAAGGGTAATTACAATAATATGCCGAAAGAATGGTGCAGCTTTATAAAAAAGTATAAACATCTGGCGACTGAAGATACAATCTATATTGAATCCACAATTGACGACCCGTCAATTACAGATGAAAACAGCTGTATGTATGAACTGTGCCAAACAATTTCGCCAAATCACCCTGTTTTTAAAGAAAACAGCGATATTCTGACACATACCTTTGACGGCGGTAAGTATGCAGTTTATCACTTTAAAGGATTTCCGCAATTTCTGTTTATGATATATCAGGAGGTTTTTTGCAGATGGCTTTCAAAAACGGGGAATCAGCTTGATAACAGACCGATATTTGATATATACCGAAATATCGGAGAAAACGGCTATATGGAAATTGATATTTGTTTTCCATTAAAATAAAATATATATTTATTATATGTACAGGAGGAATAACATGAACAAAACAAGCATTACAGCATTGATGTCAGCTTTCGGACGAGCATACCATACTCAAAACGCAGAAAATCCTATTTTTGCCGATACAAAGGTGCGGGAGCTGATTACAGACGAAGAGTACAATATGATTGCCAATTACATTATAAGCGGCATAGACTTTTTTGCCCCTGATAAGAAGGACAGTTTTGAAAACAGCAGTGAATCACTCAAATATTTAGTCAACACACAGATTGCACCCACTCCCCTCGCCCGCGCCGCATTTTGTGAGAATGCGCTCAAAGCATCGGCACAAACAGGCACTGAGCAATACGTGATACTCGGTGCCGGATTGGATACTTTTGCTTTTCGTGAACAAGAGTTCTTAAAAAAATATGAAGTATTTGAATTAGACCATCCGCTTACACAGCAGGACAAAAAGGAAAGAATAAAACGTGCAGGGTGGACTTTGCCCGATAAATTGCATTTTGTTGCGATAGATTTTACTAAAGATGACATTGGTGAAAAGCTCGTTGAGGCAGGCTTCAGCGATGAAAAAAAGACTTTTTTCTCATGGCTTGGAGTCTCCATGTATCTTGAACAGAGTGCTATTGAAAAAATGCTTGAAAAGCTTTCCGCTTTGGCCGCAGACGGTTCCGAACTGATATTCGATTATGCAGATGACGGTCTGTTCCGCGCCGAGGAAAGGCGTGTGCAGAATATGCTTGCTATGGCTAAAGCCGGCGGCGAGGAAATGAAATCATGCTTTAATCAAAAAAGTTTAGAGCTGATGCTGTCAGCACATCACTTTTTTACTAAGGAACATTTAAGCCGCAGGGAAATTCAAAACCGTTTCTTTTCAAACAGGAACGATTGTCTGTCAGCCTTTGAGCATATCAACTATGAGCATGCAGTTTTAAAGAAATAACATATCATTGATAATTAAGCAACTGACAAATAAGCATAACTTTACAAAAAGTAAAAAGGAGAGCAAATAAACCATGAAGATATTAGTACTAAACGGCAGTCCCAAGCGTGAAAAAAGCGATACTATGCACATGACCAGGTCGTTTTTAGAGGGTATGAATGACGCTCAAAAAAATGATATACATATAATTGATGTAATTGATAAAAAAATTGAGTATTGCACAGGCTGCTTCAATTGCATGAAAAACGGCGGTAAGTGTATTCACACGGATGATATGCACGATATTTTAAGCGAGATTTTACAAAGCGATATATTGATTTTCAGTTTTCCTTTGTACTGCTACAGTATGCCGGCACCGCTGAAAGCCCTTATGGACCGCACACTTCCTCTGGGCAGTATGGCAATGCAAAAGGTGGGAGAACGGTACGAACATGTTGCGCAGGCAGATTTTTCCCATTTGCGTTATGTGATGATTTGCGGATGCGGATTTCCAAACAGTAAAAATAACTTTGAGGGTATGATCAAACAGTTTGAACTTATGTTTCCGAATAATAGCACAATTTTAACCGTACCGGAAAGCCCTATGTTTAATGCTCCTGAGGCAGCCCCTGTAACAAAACCGTTTCTTGAGGATATGCGTCAGGCGGGGCGCGAATATGCAAATGACGGCAAAATAACAGATGCTACAATGAGCAAGCTGAACACTCCTATGATACCCGAAGAGGTATATGCTCAAATTGCAAACGGAAACGCTAAATAAATTTATGAGGATAATATTATGGGTGCACTTGCAAATCACTCAATGAAACGCTTAATTATATACATACACGGCAAAGGCGGAAGTGCAGAGGAAGCAAACCGCTACCGCCCTCTGTTTCCCTCAAGTGATGTAATAGGTTTTGACTATACATCACAAAATCCATGGGATGCGAAAACAGAATTCTCGAATTTTTTTGATTCGTGCAGTAAAACTTACGATGAGGTTATTTTGATTGCAAACAGCATCGGAGCCTTTTTCGCGATGAGTGCCCTCAGTGATAAAAACATAACTAAAGCTTTGTTTATCTCCCCTATTGTTGATATGGAAAAATTGATTTCTGATATGATGA
Source organism: Acutalibacteraceae bacterium (assembly GCA_051880695.1). Lineage (GTDB taxonomy): Bacteria > Bacillota > Clostridia > Oscillospirales > Acutalibacteraceae > UBA6857. Next base: position 15,466 of record JBJEOK010000043.1, read on the forward strand.
TGCAGTCAAATGTTACGGAGAACGAGTTGGAAACAAAAAAAGAAATTCCCACCGACTTTGGTGCAACCTTATCTTGGGAATATCTCTGTTATGTGCGAAAGCATAGGGTCCGGTGGCATATACCTACCTGCATTTTATACGGCGAAAAAGACAACCTGACTTCAAAAGATACTATATCCGAATTTGCAGATAAAACAGGTGCAGCTCTCACAGTTATGAAAAACGGTGAGCACTGGTTCCATACAGATGAACAAATGCGTTTTCTTGATGAATGGATTAGAAGGTCTGTTGAATAAATATATTAAAGTAAAAATCAACATAGCAAAAAAGGTCGAGATAATTCCAACTGAATTTTTGTAAAATGATTGCGTTAGGCGGTGAGAAAATGCAGGAACAAATTGAAGCTGTACAACGAATGCAGGAGTATATTGAAGCACATTTGTGCGAGGACATTTCCTTTGCAGATGTTGCAAAGGTATCCTTGTTTTCCCCGTGGCACGCAAGGCGGTTGTTTTTAGAATATACGGGTGTAACGCCGGCTGAATACATTCGAAAATTAAGGTTAAAGCAATCTGCTCTGAAGCTTCGGGATGAAAATGTAAAGATCCTTGACGTGGCTATGGATTACGGCTTTGGAAGTGTTGACGGATACCAAAGAGCCTTTCGTAAAGAATTCGGCTGTAACCCCAGCGAGTATTCTGCCAACCCTGTTCCGCTTTATTTGTTCACCCCCTACGGTGCAAAATTCAGATTTTTAGAAAGGAAGAAAAGGACCATGAGTACAAAAAATGTATTTATTCAGGTAATCGACAAACCAAAAAGAAAGGCTGTCATCAAACGGGGAAAAACAGCCACGGAATATTGGACATACTGTGAGGAAGTAGGCTGTGACATCTGGGGTCTGCTTGTAAGTATGAAATCTCTTTGCGGCGAGCCGGTATGTTTATGGCTGCCTAAGGAGTATATCAAGCCGGGAACAAGTGAGTATGTTCAGGGTGTTGAGGTGGCAGATGATTATAACGGAGAAATTCCCGACGGCTTTGATATAATTGAGCTTCCTGCCGCAAAATATCTTATGTTCCAAGGCGAGCCCTTTATGGAAGAAGAGTACGAACAGGCAATCACAGATATTTGGGAGTCCGAGAAAAAATATGACCCGTCTGTTATCGGTTATCAGTGGGACAGCACAAACCCGAAAATTCAGCTTGAACCTATCGGCACACGCGGATATATAGAGCTGTTGCCGATAAAATAACAATAAAATAAAGTCACCCCCTCAAAACATTACAATATTGTAATGGAAAGATACATTACATTATGGTAAGATATTGAGGGGGTGAAGCTATGAATATATTTCTTTTAGAAGATGATGAAGCAATCGGCATCGGTCTTACATATTCTCTCAAAAACGAGGGCTATGAAGTTACACTTGCAAAAACAGTCAGCGAGGGACTTAAAACAATTTCGGAAAATGATTTTTCTCTGTACATACTTGATTTAACCTTGCCCGACGGAAGCGGTTATGACGTATGCAAAAAAATTAAAGAAAAGGGTGACTTACCGGTTATCTTTCTTACCGCCTATGACGATGAGGTAAATGTTGTTATGGGCTTTGAGCTTGGAGCAGATGACTATATCGCAAAGCCCTTTCGCGTAAAAGAGCTGCTTGTCAGAATTAAAAGCGTCTTGCGAAGGTACCGCAAGGATTCGGCAGACGGTATTTATAAAATAAAAAATCTGACAGTAAACGCAAATGAAGCAAAGGTTTATAAAGGCGGGAAAGAAATTATTTTAACAGCCATGGAATACAGGCTGCTGTTGATACTTCTTAATAACCGAGGTAATGTACTTTCAAGAAATCAGCTTTTAGAGAATATATGGGACGTTGAAGGCGATTTTGTAGAGGACAACACCTTGACCGTTTACATTAAAAGGCTCAGAGATAAAATTGAGGAGGATATTGCAAACCCTGAATATATCAAAACAGTCAGAGGTTTGGGATATATGATTGAAAATGATAAATAAAGATATAAAACTCATTGCCCTTTTCGGTGGATTTTTAACTATTATTTTTGCTGTAATATGCACAATTTTCAGCCCGATTTGTGCCATAGTCTGCTTGTGCTTAGGCTTGGCACTAACGGGCGTTTTTCTTTTTGTTACAAAGAAAAGATACGATAGACTGGCTGAATTAAATAATTATTTGTCCCTTGTTTGTGCAGGTCAATATGATTTGGATATAGCGGATAATGCAGAGGGCGAACTGTCTATTTTAAAAAATAATCTGTATAAGGTTATTATTCTTCTTCGCTCACAAAATGATATGCTGAAAAAAGATAAGGTTTATCTTGCAAATGCTCTTGCAGATATTTCACATCAGCTAAAAACACCGCTTACATCTATGATGGTGATGTCGGATTTGCTTAAAGAGAACACTGCGCCTGAAAAGAGGCGTGAGTTTATCGACATTATGGAAAATCAGCTTGATAAAATGAAGTGGCTTATTACAAACTTACTGAAGCTTTCAAAACTTGACGCAGGAACAGCCGACTTCAAAAAAGAAAGCTTTTCTGTTTGTTCGGCATTAGACCAAAGCATAAAACCCTTTCTTATTACCTTGGACTTAAAAGAAATTGAGCTTATAAACAAAGCGGATGATTTTACTGTGTGCGGAGATAAAAACTGGACGGCGGAAGCGCTCGGGAATATTATAAAAAACTGCATTGAGCACACTAAAAAAGGCGGCAGACTTGAGATTTATACCAAAACGGCAACGATATATGACAGTGTTTTTATAAGAGATAACGGCTGTGGAATTGCAAAAGAAGATTTGCCCCATATTTTTGAACGTTTTTATCACGGAAAGAACGCTTCAAGTGACAGCGTGGGTATAGGTCTGGCACTTTCTAAGCTGATTTTTGAAAAAGAGAATGCCTCAATAGAAGTGACAAGTGAAGAAGATATAGGCACACAGTTTGAAATCAGGTTTTATAAAGCAATTGTTTAACAGTGACAATATTGTAATAATAAAGTCACCGAGTTGTAAGTTTACACTGATAAGATGTAATCAAGAAAGGAGCTAAAACTTATGAAAATTCTTGAAGTCAATCATTTATCAAAAATTTACGGCAAATCAGACACTATGGTAAAGGCACTTGATGATGTGTCTTTCTCAGTGGAACAAGGTGAATTTGTTGCAATTATCGGTCCCTCAGGTTCGGGAAAGTCCACACTTTTGCATATTCTCGGCGGGGTGGACACTCCTTCCTCCGGAAGTGTTGTTATCGGCGGTGAGGATATTTCAAAGCTTAACGAAACAGCCCTTGCCGTTTTCAGGCGCAGACAAATCGGACTTGTATATCAGTTCTACAATTTAATACCCATATTAACCGTAGAAGAAAATCTGACGCTTCCGTTATTGCTTGACGGAAGAAAGCCCGACAAAAGACAGATTGAATTGCTTGTAAACAGGCTCGGTCTTTCAAACAGACTGTCTCATTTGCCCAATCAGCTTTCGGGCGGTCAGCAGCAGAGAGTTTCAATCGGCAGAGCACTTATCAACAGCCCTGCTCTTATGCTTGCAGACGAACCTACAGGCAACCTTGACAGTGAAAACAGCAAGGAAATTGTTTCTCTTTTAAGGCAGTTTAACAAAGAATTAAATCAAACTGTTATAATAATTACACACGATGAAAAAATTGCACTTTCAGCCGACAGAATCATCTCAATTGAAGACGGAAAAATCACCAGAGATGAGGTGCGGTTAAAATGAAAATCGTAAACAGATTAACGCTTCGGCATTTGAAAGAAAACAAAAGCAGAACCGTTGTCACAACCCTTGGTATTTGCGTTTCTGTTGCGATGATTACTGCAGTTTTTATTGCGGCGGCGTCTTTGATGAATCTGTTTGGCGACATTGAGCTTTTTGTAGGAGGTCATCAGCATGCTGTTTTTACGGTAAATCAGGCACAGATCGAAAAGCTCAAAAATGACGGACGTATTGAAAGAATAGGCTTGAGACGGGCTGACGATATATTACAGTTTCAGCTTGAAAACAGAGCTTCCGACCGAGCAGGAACAGGCGACATTTATACCGGCGACAGAGTAAATCTTGAGCAGATGCTCACAGGTGAATATGACGGTATAATCCCCCAAAATGAAAATGAAATAGCAGTTGAGCAAAGTCTCATTGAAAAGAATAAGCTTGACTGGAAAATAGGCGACACTGTCAGCCTTCCCATGGGATACCGCTATTATATCGACACTGAAACAGGCGAGCAGACATTTATTCTTTCAGGCGACTATACAGGTATGGAGCTGTTTGAGCATACCGGCGAAAAAGAGTATAAAATCACGGCAATTCTGCATAACAATCCGCCTACATCAGATATTGTTCAAGGCTTTGATTCGAGTGAACTGACATTAGAGACAGACCAAACGCTTCAGGCATATATTGAGCTTAAAGATGTGAATTATAAATCCCTTGAAACGATAAGCAGTATCATCGAGGACTATGGAATCAAAGAGTATTCTATCAATGACAGATATCTGCAAACCAAGTTTTCTTTTGACCCCGACGGCATATTTATGCATGATCTGCTTCCTATGATAATGATCGTGCTTGTAATCATTATCATTGCATCGGTTATGCTTATTTATAATGCTTTTGCAATATCTCTTTCCGAGCGGGTAAGATATTTAGGAATGCTTGCCTCAGTAGGTGCTACTAAGGTACAGAAAAAACTTTCAGTTTACTTTGAGGGTGTAATTTTAGGTGCTGTCGGTATTCCCGCAGGTATTCTCGGAGGTATTGTAGGAATCGGTATTACACTTAAAGCAGTAGGCAGTAAAATAATACAGACCGGTATGCTCAACGGTGTAAATGACTCTAATATGAAAATGAAAGTAATTGTGCCGTTGTGGGCAATTATCGGTATAGTTGTTTTCAGTATAATCACCATTTTTGTTTCATTATATATCCCCTCACGAAAAGCGTCAAAAATCACACCCATAGACGCTATCAGGCAGACAGATGAAATCAAAGTTAAAGCAAAAAAATTGAAATCACCCAAGCTTATCCGAAAAATTTTTGGCTATGAGGGCGAGCTTGCATACAAAAATCTTAAACGTAACGGCAGAAAATCAAAGGTAATAACCGCTTCCATTGCACTTTCGGTAGTTTTGTTCTTAAGCTGTAATTATTTCTGCTCACTGTTTTCAATGAGTGTAGATTTGGAGTCAAAAGTTCCGTATCAAATTCAAGCAACGGTGGATTATGAGTATAAGGACATTTTTGAAAAAGAGCTTGATAATATGGCAGATGTAGACGATTATTATTCCATTTTATTTTTTTATGAAAAACTAAATGAATACAATAAGGACAAAGAAAATCACCCTATTGTTAACACGGATTACCTTACATCTACATATAAAAATCTTTTCAGCTCAAAAAGCCAACTGTATGTAAATATTATTGATGACGAGGACTTTAACCTGCTTTGCAAAAATAACGCCATTGACAGTTCTAAATATTACGGCGACAGTGCAAAGGCATTATTGATGAATAATATAGCTCACAAAGAAAATTCATCAAAGGTGTTTAATGAAAAAATACTCGGCACTGAATTTACGGTGGAAGCCATAGGCAGCTCAAAAATAGAAATAGAAGATTTTGTTAAGTATGATTCAAAATTTTATGTTTGCTCTTTAAACCCTGAAAAAGCAATATCCGTTTATATTCCCGTAACACAATATTATAATGTAATTTCAAATGAAGCTTCAAACTCGAATTTAGTACATATTTACGGTATAGAAACCGCCAAACACGCTGAGGTTACAGAGACAATTCAAAATCTTTTTGATGAAAACAGTTACGGAAGAACTGTCTACGATTTTGTAGAAAATATACAGACGATGAATACATTCACCTTTGTTATGCAGGTGTTTATTTACGGATTTATTACACTTATCACCCTGATTACAACGGCGAACATAATAAATACTATCTCTACCGGAATTGCTATGCGTAAAAAAGAGTTTGCAATGCTTAAATCCGTCGGAGTTACACCGAAAGGCTTTAAGAAAATCATTTGCCTTGAAAGCGTATTTTATGCCTTAAAGGCTCTGCCTATAAGTTTGCTTTTGAGTGCAGGTATAAGCTATGGCATGAATAAATCGGTCGGTCAAAGTGCAATTCCCTTTGAAATTGATATACCTCTTTATATCGGAGTAATACTTGTGGTATTTGCAATTATCGGAGCAACAATGCTTTATGCCGTTTCAAAGTTAAAAGATGATTCCATTGTAGAAACTCTAAAGGAAGAAATAAATTAACCTATGGCATATCAGCGATGAGAAAAATTTATGAATGAGCTTACAGATTATTTCGAATAGCTAATGCAACCGAAAAGGGCGTCAGAAACAAACCTGACGCCCTTTTCTCTTATATGAAACAATCTTCGGTTGTAAAATATTTTGTCTGCAATAAAATGTGAAGCCGATATACCTAATTTCATTAAAAAAATCTCTTTTGCCTTAGTAGACAAAAGAGATTTTTTAATGGTGCGGGTAACAGGGGTCGAACCTGCACGCGTTGCCGCACAAGAACCTAAATCTTGCGTGTATGCCAATTTCACCATACCCGCTCACGCTTAAATATAATATAACACATTTTATAAAAAGTCAACATTTCTTTTAGTTTAGCATATAATTTTACATAAAGCTTACGGAGATGATTGAATGGTTATAAGGCCGAGTAAATTCGAAGCAGTTATTGTTTGCACGTTTCTTATTTGCATTTCATTCTTTTTTGCGTTAAAAAACGAGAAAACCGTAACAACCTCTGTAAATGGGGCGGAAATTGTAGAAATTCCCATAATAATGTATCATCACATCACAAAAGATGAAAAGAAATGCGGAAAATACACCGTACATAAAAATGAATTTGAAAATGACCTGAAATATATTAAAGAAAACGGCTATACCACCGTTACGGTAAAAGATTTGATTGACTTTACAAACGGTAAAGAAACACTGCCTGAAAAACCGATTATGCTTACCTTTGACGACGGTTTTGAAAGCTTCTATGTGTTGGCATATCCCTTGCTTGAAAAATATAATTCAAAAGCTGTTGTAGCTGTTATCGGCTCTGTTACGGAAAAGTATTCGGAAATTGATGACCATAACATAAACTATTCTAATCTTAACTTTGACGAGCTGAAATTTTTAAACAGCACTAAGCTTGTAGAAATACAAAATCATAGCTTCGATATGCACCAAAATGCTTCAGGAAAACGTAAAGGTGTAAGTAAATTAAAAAGCGAAAGTGAGCAACAGTACACTGAAAATTTAATTGCCGACCTGAATAAATGCTATGATGTGATTTTAAAAAACACCGGTATAAAAATGACCGCAGTTGCATATCCCTTTGGAGCTTATAATAAAACCACTTTAAAAATAATCAAAGACCTGGGATATCAATGCACCTTAACCTGTGAAGAAAAAGTTAGCAAGGTTGAAAAAGGTAACCCTGATTCTCTTTTTGATTTAGGACGTTACAACAGGCCCTCCGGTATATCAACGGAAGCCTTTTTCAGCAAGCTTTCGTCATAAAATTAACGGTTTTAACTCAAAGCCTCTTTTAAGGCCGTGTAATTTTTCTCCATAAGGGAAATGTAACTCTCTCCCCTGTTATAATCATCAACACTTACCACATGGCAGGAGTAAAGTGTTTCAACCTTACAGCCTGTTTCAGCACTTATTGAATTTGCCACAAGACCTGTGCTGAGGTCAACTTTAAATACAACGGGAATATTATCCTGACGAACTTTTTCGTTTAAAAATGCAATTGTTACAGGATTTGCCTCAACCTGAGCCGAGCAGCCGGGAAAAGCTGCATAATACCTTATTGAATACTCCTCGGTAAGATAACGAAGCGGGAACCTGTCTCCGATAACTATATAAGAATGACCGTTTTCACCCGAAAGTGTACGGAATTTCCCGTCAAGGTTTCTCAATTGCTCGGTGTAATTTTTGCTGTTTTCAAGATAGAACCCGCTGTTTTTTTCGTCAACTTCAATGAGTGCCTCACATATAGCTTCAGTGATTTTAATTGCGTTTACAGGCGAAGTCCAAACGTGTTCATCATATTCTTCTTCCTCATGTTCTGTGTCACGGTCGGGGTCTTCTTCCTCCTCGTGACTATGCTCCATACCCTCGGCAATTTCCTCTTTATAAAGCTCGGTAACGTCCATCATTTTCACTATGACAATTTCATTGTCAAGTGAATTTAAAACATTGTCTGCCCAGGTTTCGGATTCACCTCCGCCGTAGACAAAAACATCGCACTGCTTGAGTTTAAGAATATCCGCAGGAGTAGGCTCATAGGTGTGGCTTTCCTCACCGGGTGATAAAAGCATTATAACCTCACCTTTGTCACCTACAAGCTGTTTTGAAAAATCATAAGGTGCAAAGCTTGTTGTAACAACAGTAAGCTTTCCGTCGTCAGTGCTTTTCACGGCAGAAAAGGGTAAGGCTATAAGAATCAATAAAATACAAAATGTTAAAAATGAAGCAACTGTTTTTTTCACAGGTGAAATGATTTTTATCTTTTTGAAAACAGAAAACACGAAAAAAGCAAAAATATTGACGCAAACCACACTTGCACCGGTAGGCGCTTCAAACATAATCGAAAAAATAAGACCGGAAACAAAGGAAATTACTGAAATCAAAACACCTGTTATAACAACCGATTTATAGCTTTTGGCGCACCTTGTTGCAGTTACGGTAGGGAAAATTATAAGCGCGGAAATAAGCAGAGCACCCATCATACGCATACCTACAACAATAGTAACCGCCGTCAGTGCCGCTATAAGCATATTGTAAAAGGCAGCTTTTGTACCTGTTGCCCTTGCAAAATTTTCATCAAAGGTAACGGCAAAAATTTCGTTATAAAAAATTATAAAAAGGGTAATTACAACACAGGCCAGAACAGAGCTTATAAGTACATCGCTGTCACTCATAGTAAGAATACTGCCAAACATATAGTTGTAAATATCAACATTCATACCGGTAGTCATTGACGTTACCATAACGCCGACAGCAAGGGCACCCGTAGAAATCAGTGCGATAGCGGCATCACCTTTGATTTTGCCCGTTTCGTTTAGTCTTAAAAGTAAAAATGCCGCAATAACTACTATGGGCAAAGCAAAATATAAAGGTGCAATATTAGCCGCACAGGCTATCGCCATGGCACCAAAGCCCACATGTGAAAGGCCGTCGCCTATCATGGAGAAGCGTTTAAGTACAAGGCTTATACCCAGAAGTGCCGAGCAAAGAGAAATAAGTATACCTACTGCAAAGGCCCTTATTAAAAATCCTTCGCTGAAAAGAAGTGCTAAAGCGTCAAGCATTTTTTTCACCTCCGGAAAAGCTTTTATAAATATCACTTGATAAATATTCGTCTACACTGCCGAAAAAGCTTTTGCCTTTACTCAAGTGTAAAATTTTGTCGGCATTCAAAATTGCCGAGTGTAAATCATGAGAAACCATTACTACCGTAATACCCAGTTGCTTGTTTATATTTTTGATTATAGAATAAAACTCACTTGTAACAACAGGGTCAAGACCGTTGACGGGCTCATCAAGAAGTAAAAGTTTTTTTGTTGCACAAAGAGCCCTTGCTAACAATACACGTTGCTGCTGTCCGCCGGAAAGCTCGCGGAAGCATTTATTTTTTATAGATAAAATGTCCAGCTTTCGCATATTTTCTTTTGCAAGGCTTTTATGTGACTTAGAATAAAAAATACCTTTTTTATCGGCGGCACAGCCTGAAATCACCACCTCATACACCGAGGCAGGAAAATCTTTTTGTGCAGTAGTTTGTTGGGGCAAGTAACCGATTTCGCCTTTTTTAAGTCCCTCGCCGAAATGCAAGTGCCCGGAAGCAGTTTCTTTAAGACCGAGCATTGCTTTTACAAGAGTACTTTTACCGCTGCCGTTTTCGCCTACAATGCAAAGATAATCCCCCGCTTCAACTGTAAAGCTTAAATTTTCAACAACACTGTTGTTTTCATATTTTAAGTAAACATCCTTACAACTGATAAGTGACATCGGCAACTACTCCTTTTGATTTAAACAATGCTAAAATAAGTCCAATATAAAATTATATACTTTTTATAAAAAATGTCAATACAATGAAAAGGGATTGAAAATATTGTAAAAATATGGTATTATAGCACTCAAATACTAACTCAAAGGGAGTAGATAATATGCCGATAAAAAATTTACTGACGCTCACAGCTTCAACAACCGCCGCATCGGAAAGTATACTTGAGCTGATTACATCGGGCAACATAATACTTGACGAAAACGGACAGTTTGTTGACCCGTCACAAGCTGTAAGCAACTTTACATCCTGGTGGGAAAAGCTTGACATTGTAAACAGAATTATTGATAAAATCCCCTCTGCAATAGTTGCAGTACTGCTGATTTTTATAGGTTTATGGCTTTCACGCGTCATTTCAAACCTTGCCGTAAAAGCTATGAAAGCCAATAAAGTTGACCCCTCGGTATATAACTTTATAAAAAGGTCAATTTCAGTTTTGATAAAAGCAATTTTTGTCCTTTCGGCGCTTTCTATGTTTTTCAATATAAGCTCTTTTATTACGGCACTGGGCGCCGCCGGCGTTGCCGCAAGCTTAGGTCTTCAAAACAGTGTTGCACAATTTGCAAGCGGTATTCAAATTCTTTTTAACCATCCCTTTAAAAACGGAGACTTTGTTGAAATTAACGGCATACAAGGTAATGTTGCCGATATAAGATTTATGAACACCGTTCTTACAACAATTGACAACAAAAGAATTATTGTTCCGAATTCACACATTACAACAAACCACATCATAAACTATTCTGCCGAAAACAAAAGACGCGTTGACCTGACATTCTCCATAGGTTACAGCGAAAATATAGCTAAAGCTAAGGAAGTTATTTTAAGCGTTGTGAACTCTAACGAGCTCATTTTAAAAGACCCTGTACCTCAAGTTTTTGTAGCTTCGCACGAAGCCAGCAGTATTAACCTTATTGTAAAGCTCTGGTGCGACGGAGCAAACTATTGGGATGTCTTTTATCAAATGCAGGAAGACGTTAAGCTTGCCTTTGATGAAAACAACATTTCAATACCCTATAATCAGCTTGACGTTCACATTAAGAAAGAGGAAGATGTTTAATGACAAAATTACTTGTAAAACTGTTTATAAAAAACAGTGAAGACGTAAAAAATCCCGATGTCAGAGAAAGATACGGTATGCTCGGAAGCATTGTCGGTATTATAGTGAACCTTATGCTTTCCCTTGGCAAATATATAATCGGTGTAATAAGCAACAGTATTTCAATTACTGCTGACGCCATAAACAACCTTGCCGACGCCGGCTCATGTATAGTGACTCTTGTTTCATTTAAGCTTTCGGCAAGAAAGCCGGACAAAAATCATCCTTTCGGTCACGGAAGAATTGAATATATTGCCGCTTTAATTGTAGGCTTTATAGTTGAACTTATGGGTTATGAGCTTATTAAGTCGTCAATTGAAAAAATCAAGTCTCCCGAAGCTGTTGCTTTTTCAATTCCGGCACTTATTGTACTTATTCTTTCCGTTTCAGGCAAGGTTTGGCTTTTTGTTTTCAATAGCACCCTCGGCAAAAAAATCGACTCCCCTGCTATGGCCGCCGTTGCTAAAGACAGTCTCAGTGATACGATTGCAACAGGTGCCGCCGCAGTTTCCCTCATTCTTTCAATCTTTACCGACATTCCCATTGACGGATATATGGGTATTATTGTTTCGCTGTTTATTCTTTATTCAGGCTTTGGTATACTCAAAGAAGCAATCGGTATTCTCCTTGGTATGCCTCCGGAAAAAGAAGACGTTGACAAGCTTGTAGATTTCATTATGTCACACGAAGAAATAATAGGCATCCACGACCTTGTTATTCACTCTTACGGTGCTTCACGCACCTTTGCAACTGTCCATGCAGAAATTTCTGCCGATGAAAACATACTTAAAGCTCACGATACAGTTGATATGATTGAGCACGATGTTAAAAAGGAATTCGGTATTGAGCTTGTTATTCACATGGATCCTGTTGAAAACAACAATGAGCTTGTTATTGAGCTTAACAAAACCGTACGCAAAATCATTGCCGAAATAAGTGACGAGCTTGCAATTCACGATTTTAGAATTGTTACAGGTCCTACTCACACTAACATTGTTTTTGATGTGGTTGTGCCCTACGGCTTTAAATACAGCAACAAGCAGCTTAAAATGATGATAAGCGATAAAATCAAAGAGTTCAATGAAACATATTACGCAGTAATAACTATTGATAACAGCTTTGTATAATTTTCGGGAGAAAGGAGTTCTTTTACTCTTTTCTCCTATTTATTGATATTCAAAAGTAAAACTGCACAAAATATAGTGTAAAAATTCTTATTTATTCTATAAATATATTCTTGGAAATCTATTGAAAATATCAGTCGAAAAAAGTAGAATATATAATAAGAAAAAACTGCATAATAAAAATGGGGGTTATAAAAATGACAACTTTAACAGAGTATCTCGACACAATTCCTCAAGGCCGTCTTGGTATTATTGCTATGAGAGGCTGTGAGGAATTGGCAAAAAAGGTAAGCGACCAGATTGTTGAATGTCGTGAAAAATTTGTCAAAAGCAACACCGATATCAATATGAAAGGCTATCACAGAGATTCTTACATTATCTCCGCTTCTTTCCCAAGATTTTCTACCGGTGAAGGCAAAGGCGTAATTAACGAATCAATCAGAGGTTATGACCTTTTTATCATAAGTGATTGCTTCAATTACAGCGTTAAATACAAGATGTATGACCTTAAAGACGCCGACGGCAAACCTCTTATGGTACCTATGAGTCCCGATGACCATTTTGCAGACCTCAAGAGAGTTATCTCCGCCTGTGCAGGCAAAGCAAAAAGAATTACTGTTGTTATGCCCATGCTTTACGAGGGCAGACAACACAGAAGATCGGCAAGAGAATCACTTGACTGCGCCCTTGCACTTCAAGAGCTTGAAAATATGGGCGTCAGCAACATCATCACCTTTGACGCTCACGACCCCAGAGTTCAAAACTCTATTAGAATCGGTTTTGAAAGCGTGTCTCCCACTTATCAAATGATTAAGGCTCTTGCAAAAGCACTCAACAACGACATTAAATTCAACCCGGAAACAACTATGATGATTTCACCCGACGAGGGCGGTATGGGCAGATGTGTTTACTATTCACAAGTGCTCGGTGTTCAGCTTGGTATGTTCTATAAACGCAGGGACTTCTCAAAAGTTGTTGACGGCAGAAACCCCATTATCTCCCACGAATTTCTCGGCACAAACGTTGAGGGCAAAGACGTTATCGTTGTTGATGATATGATTTCAAGCGGTGATTCTATGCTTGATGTTTGCCGTCAGCTTAAAAAGCTTCACGCAAAAAGAATTTTTGTCTTTACTTCATTCGGTCTTTTCTCATCAGGCCTTAAAAGATTTGACGAAGCATACAAAGAAGGCATTTTTAATAAGATTTTTACAACAAACCTCATCTATCAAACCCCCGAGCTTCTCGAAAGAGAATGGTATTATTCAGTTGATATGTCAAAGTATGTTGCACTTATCATTGACACACTTAACCATGACAGATCAGTCAGTCCTTTCCTTAACCCCATTCAAAAAATCAACGATTATATCAAGACATATAATCTTAAATAATTAAACCTGATAATTATAATAAGGAGCTGTAAAAAACTTTCGTTCTTTACAGCTCCTTTAATTTATTAAACAACTAAAAGCTTTAGATTATGAAGCCTTTACTCAGCCGTGTTTGGGAAAAGATTTAAATCTTTATCAGCGGTCATAAACTGTGGATAGCCCTCAAGGTTATAAACAGTAGGCTGCTGCTCACTTAAAATAAGCTTGAGGATAAAATCCGAATACTCGGTACCGACACCTGAAGCAACGTGACCTGCATCGCGAATAAACCAAGTGCTGTCGGGATACTCGGCTGTTGAGGCGTCAACAACCTTGTCGGGTGAAATATACTTGCTGTCCCTTGTTGCAATGTACTCGTCACTAAGCACCTCACCGTAAGGGGCAAAGGTTGCAAATGAGCTTGTAAGCTCTGCCTCAACAATACCGTCACCGTTCATTGTAGCTCTCGGGTTCACAGGTGTAAGGGGCTTGTTGTAATTTGAAATGATTGAAATTTTTACGCCGTCGTTATAAGCTGCACGGGTTGTTTCCTCAGTTGAACAGACAAACTTTTCAACCTCATCAAGCTGTGTAAGTAAGGAGGCATATTTTTCCTCCTGAGAACCAAAAACAAATTCAACACCGCTTCTAAAGTCCTCATCGGGACAAAGTCCCCAAAGACCGAGTGCAGTAGCGAGAATGTCCCTGAGACAGTCACTGTAAACGTATTCTGCATTTTCATCAACAAAGTTATTGAGGAAATCGCAAAGCAAATCAAAAGCACCGAGGGATTTTGCAACTTTAAGCAATATATCTATAACAATATTAGACTCTCCGCCGAGTAAATTCTTGATTGTATTTGAAAGTGTATCGGGTGTAAAGAGAATGTTGCCGTTTAAAGCATCACCGCAAACATAGGCACCGTTATTAGCGGCGCTGTGGAAAGTAACACTGTCAAGACTATCGTGTCCGTAATAGTACATATAAGCAGTAGATACCATACCGCCCATACTGCAACCGATTATATGTACCTTATCTTTACCTGTTTGCTCTTTTGCGGTTTCAATAAGGGTATTCAGTTCACCTGCAAGAATTTCAGGGCTCTTTCGCCAGTCATAGGTGAAATAGTATGTGTTTTCAAGGCCGATTGCCTGACCGACTGATTTTATAACACCGTGCTCACCTTTATCGCCAAATTCATTATAGCTTTCTATATGGTCAGCCATATTTGACGGATAGCTTTTCATAGAAACCTCATTTACTGATGAACCGTCGGGGTTGCTTGCAATGGGGCCCATAAAGTCCCAGACGAAATCAACGGCAGCTTCAGCTAAAGCGTTATCGTTCTTTAAAACGAATTTTCCTATAATTAAATCAAAAATCAAATCAATTATATCCTTTACACGAACTTGCATAGCTAAGGTACCGTCTTCATAAGTGAGCTGTGAAAAATCAATACCTCTTACCACAACAACGGGGTAACCGTCATAATTCACATCTGCTTCATCCTCGGCAGCGGCACTTGCCGGTGCAACGAGAGAAAACACGAGAATTACACTTAACAATAAAGCAATTATTTTTTTCATAAATTCCACTTTCCTTTCTTTGAACACAAAAACTTAATAAGTTTTTTCAATATATTTCAGAAAATCCGCCACGGCACCGTCATTACAGTGACAAGCGTGAAATTCACAAATATCATGAAGCTCTTTCGGAGCTTGCTTACAACAAGCGGGATGCGAGACTGTTTTAAGCATATCAAGGTCATTAAAATAGTCACCGATTGCACCGATGTTTTCCCTCGGCACACCCAAAATATCAGCCAATACGTGAACGGCATTGCCTTTATGAGTTGTGGCATTTACCATATCAAAAGAGGCTATCGAGGTGTCAATATATCCCAACGAGTCATCGCTTTGTGACAAAACAAACTCTTTAACTTTATTTTTATTCCACGGGTAACAGAAAAATATTACTTTGCCCCACTTGCCCTTAGGCACCTCTGAAACAGTGCGGCACTTTTTATGTTTGAGCTTATCAAGCGCCATCATCACAGGTGACATAATTTTCGGATTTACAAGATATATCATATCATCGGTAAAAATACCCAGCTCAAGAAAAGAAAACTTTCGGAGTGTTTTTTCAAGCACCTCCACACCGCTTTCGGGTATCGAATTGAACCAAACCATTTTTTCCTTTTGAAAATCATAAATTCCTGCGCCGTTTAACACAATCGCCGGAGTTTTAACATCAGGTAAATTAAAATAATGAGGCTTGAGCGATTGAACATTTCTCGCAGAAGCGAGTGTAAAATTACCTGAAAGCTCATGAGTAAAACGTCTTATAGCCTCAGTGTTAACCTTTGGAGTTTTTCGAAGCTTATTATTAAGTGTGCCGTCAATATCCGACACCACAAGAAAATCACTGTAATTTTTATTTATAGTCATAAATTATGTTGTCCTTATATTTTTCCGCCATTGAAAGCAGCTCATTCTCTGTAAGGTAAGCTGTGGTACAGCCTACGGCGGTTACACATTTACCGCCTGTCAAATTACCGTAAAGAACGCACTTTTCAATTTCCTCGTCTTTCATAATGCCGTACATAAATCCGGCAAAGAAGGCGTCCCCCGCCCCTGTTGAATCGACACGCACAAACTCAGGTATGCTCTTAACAAAACTGAATTTGCCGTTTTTATATATTAAGCAGCCGTCTTTATCAAGCTTTATAATAACCGTTTCAAGATGCTTTGAAAGCTTCCTTGCGGCTTCCTTCGGGTCATCTGTGCCTGTAAGCTTTAAAGCTTCGGTTCTGTTGGGAAGAAAGTAATCGGCAATTGAAAGGAGCTTTTCGTATCCCTCAAGGGTCATATCATCAAAAAAGCCTGTGTCAAGAATAACGGTTGTGCCCTCATTTTTCAGCTTTTCATAGACCTCGGGAAAGCCTGTGTGCATGGCTGCAACTTTAGCCGAATGTAAGGCATTGTACACATTTTCAGCTTTTACACTGTTTTCTTCGTTTCCGTAAGACACAAATGTACGGTCATTGGGCGTAATTGCCGCAGCGGTTATGTTAACGGCAATTTTGTCACCCTCATATACATTTATAGGCTCACACCCTGCCTTTTTAAATTCACTTCTTGCAAAATCGGAAAACATATCCTCCGAAAGCTCGGTAACGGTTTTTACGGGTATACCTAAACGTGAAAGAGTAATCATTGTACCCGGTACACCGCCGCCAAGGCAAAGGGAAAACTTATCGGTGTAAATCTCCTCGCCCTCCTTAGGAAGTCGAGGCATTTTATCAAATAACAAATCAACATTTGTTTTGCCGTAACCGGCTGCAAATTCCATAATTACAGCTCCTTAGAGTGAAAATTTTACCAACAACATTGTAATAAAATTTTCACAAAAAGTCAATAATTACATTGATTTTTCCATTTCTTTTTTCAGCTTTTCAATTATTCTTTTTTCAAGCCTTGAAATGTAGCTTTGTGATATGCCGAGAATATCTGCCACTTGCTTTTGAGTATATTCCTTTGAGCCGAAGAGTCCGAAACGCAAGGTCATAATTTGCCTTTCCCTTTCTTCAAGCTGTGACACAAGATTTAAAAGCTGTTTTTTCTCATCATTATATTCAAGGTTGCGGTTTACACTGTCACTGTCACAGCCTAAAACATCAGACAGCAACAGCTCGTTGCCGTCCCAGTCAACATTTAAGGGCTCGTCAATGGAAAGCTCGTTTTTGCGGTTTGCTATTTTTCTCAAATACATAAGTATTTCGTTTTCAATACATCTTGAAGCGTAGGTTGCAAGCTTTATTTTTTTGCCCGGACAAAAGGTTTTAACTGCCTTAATAAGCCCTATTGTGCCGATTGACACCAGGTCTTCAATCCCCACTCCCGTGTTTTCAAAGCGTTTTGCAATATAGACCACAAGCCGTAAATTATGTATAACAAGAAGCTCTCTATTGGTTTCAATACCGTTTTCAAGCTCACGGAAAATTTCATTTTCTTTTTCTTTTGTAAGCGGTGCCGGTAAATTTTCCGAACCGCCGACATAGTAGGTATCACTTTTAAAAAGCTTTGAATGAATCAGGGCTTTAATTTTTAAATAACAGCTCTTTAACCTTTTCATTTTCTTCACCCTTTCTTGTATTTTCAAATATACCTCCCGAAAGAAGTAAATCATATTCACCGCCGAATATTTTTTTGTCGGTAACTGCAAGCAAAACATCACAAAAGGTTTCTTCTTTGTTTGCACCCTTTATATGTAGCTTTTCAGCAGTAAAAACGGGGAGCAAACCCTCCCCTAAAGCCGTTGAACAAGGAAGAAACCTGAATTTGTATTCAGCGTAAAGGCAAGCTGTATCTACACCGGGCATAGTGGGAAAAGCTTCCTTTAAGGCTTCACGGCTGACTATTGAAATGCCTTTACCGCTAAAGGGGTCGGAAAATGAATTACCCGTGTCATAAAAAGCCTTTAAAGGGTACTCTTTCCCCTTTAATGTAAGTATACATTGAAACAACGTCCCGTCAGGCTTGCGCTTTTTTAAAAGCAAGTCAAAAAGCTTTATAACAAAATAACATACCGCAGTCAAAACGGTAAGCGTAAGAGTGTCTATGCTCAAATAAAGCACACTGCCGTTAAAATACATTCCTGCCGGATAAATAAAATACCACAGTGCAAACATCAGCCCTGCAAAAAGAAAGTTACAAAACACAAAGCAAAGGCTTATTTTTAAAAAGCTTATTTTATCGTGAAAGCCAAAGCAAAGCAAAATAAAAACAATACACACAGGTATTCTTGACAATGACACCGCAAGGTCACTTATATTCGGAATTAAAATAATCAGTGAATAAAAGCCACCGATAAAGCAAGAGAGAAGCAAACCCTTTGTTTTGGGCTTTCTTGTACAAAAAAATGCAGTTGTTTTCAGAAGAATGTAGGTTATGTAAAAATTTATCACAACAAGCACATCGGCATAAATTACCTGTGTCAACTTTAATCACCTTTGTAATTATATGTAAGCGACTATAAAATCAATGTCGAAAACACAAGGTTGCATTGAATAATAAAATCTGCTATAATTCAAGGAAAGGAAGTGACAGTATGTATAATTTTTTCATATCCCCCGAAAACAGACAAAATGATACATTTTACATAGACGGCAAAGACCACAATCACATTAAAAACGTGCTGAGAATGAAAGTCGGTGACGAGATTTTTGTCTCCGCAGAGGGTAACAGTCACCTTTGCATTATCACCGGCATCGGCGCTGATGAAACAGCCGTGAAAATAATTGAAGAAAAGGCACAAAACACCGAGCTTCCCTGTGAAATCACCCTTTTTCAAGGACTGCCTAAAGGTGACAAGATGGAGCTTATTATTCAAAAGGCAGTTGAATTGGGAGTCAATGAAATTGTACCTGTTCAAATGCACCGCAGTGTAGTAAAGCTTGACGATAAAAAGAAAAAAAGCAAGCAAATCCGTTGGCAGGCAATAAGCGAAAGTGCCGCAAAACAAAGCAAACGCAACATTATCCCCACCGTATCCGATGTACTTTCATTTAGTGGGGCGTTAAAAAAGGCCGAGAAGCTTGACCTTTTTCTTATTCCGTACGAAAACAAAAACGGTATGAAAGATACAAAAGAGGCCCTTGAAAAAATAAAAAAAGGCTCTAAAATCGGTATACTCATAGGTCCCGAGGGCGGTTTTGAGGAAAGCGAAATTATTGAAGCTCGCGCTTCAAAGGGCACCGCAATTTCCCTCGGAAGCAGAATACTTCGCACGGAAACCGCCGCAATAACCTCCCTTTCAATGTGTATGCTTTACTGTGAAATGAACTTACAGGAGAATGAAAATGATTAAGCTGCCCGAAAAATTTAAAAATAGAATGAAAGAGCTTTTAGGTGACGACTTTCCCCTTTACCTTGAAAGCCTTGATAAGCCTGCCGTAAAAGCTTTTCGTGTAAATACGGAAAAAATCTCTTTAGAGGAATTTGAAAAAATCAATCCTTTCTCAAAAGAAAAAATCCCCTACTGTGAAACCGGCTTTTACCTCGACGGTGAAAAAACAGGAAACCACCCTTACCATCACGGCGGTATGATTTATATTCAGGAGCCCGGCGCAATGATGCCTGCCGAATGTGTTGACATTGACCCCGATTGGAAAATCCTTGATATGTGTGGCGCACCCGGCGGTAAAAGCACTCAGCTTAAAAACAAGCTTTCAGATAAAGGGCTTCTTGTTTCTAATGAGATTATTCCATCACGGTGTAAAGTACTCACAGGCAACATTGAACGCTTGGGGCTCAAAAATATTGTCACAACCTGTATGGACACGAAAAAGCTTGCGAAAACCTTTCCCTACACTTTTGACCTTATTATGGTTGACGCTCCCTGCTCAGGTGAGGGTATGTTCCGCAAGGAAGATGAAGCCATAGCACAGTGGAGCGAAGAAAACGTAAAAATGTGTGCTCAAAGGCAAAAGGAAATACTTGAAAATGCCGCAGCTTGTTTGGTTGACGGAGGAATTATCATTTATGCCACCTGTACCTTTTCCCTTGAAGAAAATGAAATGGTAATTGACAATTTTTTAAGCACTCACCCCTCTTTTACGCTTTTAGACGTAAAAGAGACTGTAAAAAATCACACCTGTGACGGAATAAATTTTGACGGCTCCGAAAACAAAAATCTAAACCTTACAAGACGCTTTTATCCCCACAAAAGCAAAGGTGAGGGTCAGTTTGCCGCCGTTTTGAAAAACACAAACGAAGCGGTAAAAGCTTCCGTTAAAAAAGAAGTAAAGCCTGAAAAGGTCGATAAAACAGTCACCGATTTTTTAAATGATGTGCTTAAAAATTACGATGTGAACGCACTTAAAATGTATAACGGCAACCCGGTGTTTTTCTCGTCTGATATGGAAATAAAAAAAGGCACCGCTTTTTCCTGCGGCGTGACAATAGGCGAAATTAAGAAAAATTACATTTTGCCACATCACCAGTTTTTTATGGCAATGGGAAAGGATTTTAAAAGGAAAGTTGACCTCACAGGTGATAACGAAAAAATAACTAAATATCTTCACGGAGAGGAAATTGATGTTGACTGCGGCAACGGCTGGGCAGTTGTTACCGTAAACGGATGCTCCTTAGGCGGGGTTAAGGCAGTAAACGGCAAGGGTAAAAATCATTACCCTAAGGGATTGAGATTAAAATACTGACAAAAATTTTAAAACAGAGGAATGAATATGGAACTTGTATTATTAACCGCACTCGGTGTAGGCGGTGCTACTGTTATAGGTGCACTTTTCGGCTTTGCCTTTAAAAATATATCACATAAATTTTCGGACATCGTGTTGTCCTTTGCCTCAGGTGTTATGCTCTCTGCCGCAGTATTGGGGCTTATAATCCCCTCACTTGAATACGGAGGGAAGTACGGTATTCTCATTACGGTTGCGGGTATTTTTTGCGGTGCAGTCTGCTTAAACTTAATTGATAAATTAGTACCGCATCTGCATAAATTCGCAGGCGCCGAGCCTGAAGCAAAAAACAATGATAAGCTAAGTAAGGTACTGCTGTTTGTTATGGCAATTGCTATTCACAACCTGCCCGAGGGAATTGCCGCAGGTGTCGGCTTCGGCTCAGGTGATAGGGCCGGAGCACTGATTATTGCAGGCGGTATCGCTTTGCAAAACATACCCGAAGGCATGGTGATTATTGCACCTATGCTTGCCGCAGGTATTCCGCCGTGCAAGACCTTTATTCTTGCTATGATAACGGGTCTTGTTGAGGTAGTCGGAACACTGCTTGGCTACTTTGCAGTCAGCATTTCTGTTGCTGTTTTGCCTTTTGCCCTTGCTTTTGCAGGCGGTACAATGCTTTATATAATAAGCGATGAAATGATTCCCGAAACCCACGCTCACGGAAACGAACGCGGTGCAACTTACGCTCTGCTTGCAGGTTTTTGCGTTATGCTGGTTACAGATGTGTTATTAGGTTAACGGATAATACAGGGACAAGCATATTAAATTTATGAGGAGGTCTTTCAATGAAAAAAAGCAAACTCAGCATTATTGTAATATTAACTGCGGCAGTTATTTTAATCGGAATAACACTTTTTTCACAGTCAAAAAATGATGAGGTATACGGAGTTTCTTCCGGTACATATTATGTTGACGGCAAAGACGAATTATTTCAGCCGCATATTACTTTTGATGTTGAAAACTCAAGCTATACCTTTACTTATGATTTGTTGTCTTCTTGTCTGAACATGGGAAAAATCAAAATTGAAAAGGGCAGAATAACTGCCACAACTGACGATAAAAAATATACTTACGTATTTGAAATAATCGACAATGATACCATAAAATTTATAGAAAGCGAATCGTCTGAAGTAGTTAATCTTTCAGGAGAGACTGTTGTTGCTGACGGAACTGAATTTAAGTTTGTTGAGTAATAATAACGGTAAGTTTTTTCCTGAAAAATATCAAAAGGTTTACCTTTAGAGTTAAAAGTATAATCCCGACCTTGACAATGAACAAGTCCAGTAAAAACGGACAATAGAAAAAAAGCCCCTCCTATGGTAGAATAAAAGAAACTACCATAGGAGGAGTTTTTATGTCGAAAAGTTACAGACACATACAGCAATATGAAAAAGAAATGCTTGAATTAAAATCAGAAGGAGTAACAGTGCGAGAAATAGGTGAAAGGTTTGGACTGACATATGAACAAACGTGGACCAATGTCAATAAAGTGGACAAGAAAAAGTGAAAAATTATTAAAAATA
>JBJEOK010000044.1:0-1693 GCA_051880695.1 Acutalibacteraceae bacterium
GCTTTGTTAGTCAGAAAATTTACAGACAGCAACCTGAGCGGACGGAAATTTTGCCGTGAAAACGGCATAAAACGCAGTACCCTCAGATATTGGATAGAACGTGCTGACGAGCTTGCCGACGGGAAAGAAGTATATTTTTCCGAATTGGTAATGGGCGGTGAAAATAAATGTTGACTATCCACCCCGAAAAGATTTACATTTCCTCCGCAAATGTTGATATGAGAAAAAGTATAGACGGTTTGTCGGCGATTGTAGAGCAGAATTTCAAACTCAATCAGTTCAGTAATGCAATGTTTGTATTTCACAACAGGCACTGCGACAAGGTGAAAATTCTGTATTGGGACGGCGATGGTTTCTGCCTGCTGTATAAAAGAATAGAACACGGCAAATTCCGCTTTCCGAGAGGCATTACAGCAGATAAATACACAGTTACTCAGGAAGAGCTTTTGTGGCTTTTGCACGGACTGAAAATAGAAGAGATTCACAAATACAATTCACTTAAAAACGCTCTGTAAAATGGGCGTTTTTCTTGTATTTATGCGGTTTTTGTGGTATAATTAAGACAGTAAAAATGACGATCTCGGAGTGTGATTTCAGTGAAAAATATGCCTACATATGAAGAGCTTCTGGCACAGAATTCCGCTCTGAAAAAGCAAGTAAAATATCTCGGAAATCAGACTGAAAAGGCAGAGAAAAAATACGAGCAAGCACAATCCGAAATAAAAGATCTCACGCTTCGTAATAAAGAATTAATCGCAAATTACAACTGGATTCTGGAACAGCTCAAATTAAGCAAGAAGAAAATTTACGGCTCCTCAGCAGAAAAGATAGCCGAGGATTACGGACAGCTTAATCTGTTTAATGAGGCTGAGCTTGAAAGACAGCCGCTTGAGCCTGAGCCAAAGCTTGAAGAAATAACCTACAAACGCAGGAAATCCAAAAAGAAAAATCAGAATGAAATCTATGGAGATTTACCGGTAGAAGAAATTGTTTACGATATTCCCGAGGAAGAGAAAATCTGCGAAAAATGCGGCTCTGAGATGAGCTTTATGAAGTATGATATCCGCAGAGAACTGAAAATTGTTCCTGCAAAGGTTAGTGTAGTTGAGCACAAAAAAGCAATCTATGTGTGCAAAAACTGTGATAAAAACGGCATTGACAGCAATTTCAAAACAGCAAAGGGCGTTCCTGCATTAATTGAAAAGAGCCTTGCTTCACCGAGTATGCTTGCGTATATTATGAATCAAAAATTCACCAATGCAATACCCCTTTACAGACAGGAGCAGGAATTTAAGAGAATGGGAGTAAATCTGACCCGTCAGACTATGGCAAACTGGATGATAAAGGGAGCTAATCTATTAAAACCGATGTATGAAGAAATGCGAAAAGAGCTTGTGTCAAGGAATTTTATTCACGCAGATGAAACGCCGCTTGAGGTTTTAAACGAACCGGGCAGAGAACCGTGTGCAAAATCATATATGTGGGTATACAAAACAGGGAAGTTTGAGGGAAATCCGATAGTCCTGTACGACTATGAGGTCGGCAGGAGCGGCGATTTTGCAAAGAAATTTCTGAGTGGATTTTCAGGGTATCTGCACTGCGACGGCTGGACAGGCTATGACAAGGTGGAGAACGCAAAACGATGCGGTTGCTGGTCACATCTGAGGCGATATTTTCTGAATGCATTAGATGT
>JBJEOK010000045.1:0-8103 GCA_051880695.1 Acutalibacteraceae bacterium
GAGATTCACAAAAAGTGAGTCCCGGATTTTATTTCGGCTGTTTTTTTACAGCCCCCCCTATTTATTATTCTGTTTTTTGATTTCTGTATTCTTCAATAAAGCTTGTAACGCTTTTCTCGTTGTAGCACAAAAAGAAAACAATAGAAACTAAACTGAATATACCTGCAAAAACACCTGTAAGCTTAACGCCGAGCATACCTACCGATTCGCCCTCAGGTGCACCTATTGCAAGAACACTTGATACTACAACCATTGTAAGAGAATACGCTATCTTTTCAATAAAGGTCTTTGTTGCGGAGAAAAAGCCCTCACGGTTAACGCCGTTTTCGATACTGTCCTTTTGAATAATGTCTGACATACAAGACTGAGGAAGAATATTGATTGCGGCAAAAGGAAACGCTACCACAAGACCGATAAACAAACCGAGGAACAGCTCTTTGCCCTCAACAAGAGACGCTAACTTGTCACCGAAGAAAATCATAGCAAACACAATTGTAAAAATTATACTTGCAATAACAAGCATTGTCTTTTTACCGTACTTTTTACTGAATTTTACAATCAGCGGGAACAGGCACAAGGCGGCACCTATTGCCACAAGCATAACAAGAAATGACTGCGATTCGGGAACATTTAAAAGCATAGTTATGTAATAGAGCATTGCAGTTTGGAAAAATGCCATAGAAACATAGCTGAAAAGGTCACCTGCAAAGAAAGTTAAAAAGCTTTTGTTCGAAAAAATTGTTTTTGCCGATTTAATTAAGGACTCCTTAGGCTTTACGTTGCCCTCAACATAATCCTTTTCTTTAAAGGCGGTTGCGCCTAAAATAACGCATACAAGACCGATTGCCGCAAAGACGGTGAAAACGATTCTCCATGACCAGAGGGCACCTACCCCAAGCTTTTTAATAAGGTCTACAAACAACGTGGCCGCATACATAAAAGAGCTTGAGCCCATAAAGAAAGCAGTGCTTATGCCGTAGTAGTTAACTCTGTCTTTTGCATCGGGAATAACCTCAGGCACAAGTGCGTTACGGGGAATGAAGAAGAATGTGTAAGCAGTGTAATAAGCTATAAGGAAAAAGCCTACCCATATTGCATTTAAAACAGAACCCTGCTTAAACGGTGCCATAAATATCATTAAAACAGATATTGCATAGGGTGCCGCCGCATATTTAAGAAAAGGCATTCTTCTGCCGTCTTTATGTGTACACTTATCGGAAAGGCTTGCAACATAAGGGTCGGTTACTGCATCAATTACCTTGCCTATACCTGTAAGCAATGCCATAACCGTTATGAAACCGAGCAATTTGTTTTGCGGTAAAAGATTTGGTATTCCGCTTTTAACGGTCGGCTGAAAAAAGTAAAGCAAGTAATTGCCTATCATACCGTTAAATAAGCCCTTTGCAATATCCGAAAGGCAATAACGTATCATTTTTCTTTTGGGTAAAGTCTTTTTCATTTTGAAGCTCCTTTGTTATTATATTCTTTTGTCAGGTAGATATAAGCGCTCTCACACATTTAAAACAAGGGTGTCACCTTATTAACAGGCATATTACCCTTTTCGGGAATTTTGAATATTTTAACATATTTATATTGTCAAAGCAAGGGGTTAGGGGGAAATGAAATAATGGAAAGTAACAAGATAAGCAGCTGCGAGATGCAGCTGCCTGTGTATGAGACGATAGACTTTGTTCTTTTTAAAATTTTCCAATAAAAAACATCAATTTTAATATATCAAATTATTCATTCTCAAGTTTTTCGATGAGTCTCACCGCATCACCTACTGTTTTAATGCTTTTGATTGCCGAATTAGGAACTTCAATATCAAATTCATCTTCAATACAACAAATAAATTGAACAAGGCTTAAAGAATTGAACTCGTTGTCAAGTCTTGTATCCTCAGTAAACTTTACACCTTGATGTCCTGTTACTTCTGTATAAATTTCTTCAATACGCTTTATCATTGAGATTATCCTTTCTTATTCATATCCGCTGTAATTTGCTTAAAGTTTATCTTTCCTACGGCTGTTCGGGGTAAAGTTTCCCAAAATACGACTTTTCTCGGCTGTGCATACTCTGCAACCTCTTGTTTACAACTTTCGAAGATCTGCTTTTCCAGCTCGACTAAATCCATATCCATACTAACAGGCTGAACAACTGCCGCAATATATGTGCCCGCTCTGCTTTCAATGCCTACTACACATGAAACGGCAACACCCTCACACTTGTTAATAACTTCTTCTATTTGAATTGGATACACATTAAATCCGGATACAATTACCATTTTCGAATGACGCTGACGATAATAGAGATATCCGTCTTTATCCATACAAGCAATATCGCCGGTATGGAGCCAAGTTTTTCCGTCAGGATGCTTTTGCAAGGCAAGCGCTGTTTCTTCTTCATTATTATAATATCCACGCATCAATGTAGGTGTTATTACGCAAACTTCTCCGTCTTCACCAAAAGGAACTTCTTCATGTGTACCGGGCTTTACAATTTTAATTTCATTACCCGATAACGGAATTCCGCAGCTTCCTTTTCTTTGCTCAAAAAACGGGTTTAATGTAACGGCCGAAAGACTTTCTGTCAATCCCCATGCCTCAGTCATTCTGGCAGGCGAACCGCCTTTTTCCAGGTATTTGTTCATCCTATCCATAAGCTTTTGACTGCATTTATCACCTGAAATAGCAACCAACTCTAAAAAAGAAAGATCGTTTGTTTCTATTTCTTCCGACCTTGACAAAGCTTCGTACAGTGCCGGAACAGCATACACATATCCGATTTTCTTTTTAAATATTAAATCTATGCAAGCTAAATGGTCAAACTTAGGCACCAAAACAATGTGACAGCCTAAATTTATCATAACATGTATACACATTGCAAGACCAAAACCGTGAAACAACGGCATTAGTCCGAGCACCTTTTTACCGGGCATATCTTTAAGGTCATGAGGCATAACCTCACCCGTTTGAACAACCATTGCATTAAAAGATTTATTTTGAATAATAACGCCTTTCGGAAGTCCCGTTGTACCGCCGCTATATAAAACAGCCGCATCGTCCTCTCCCTTACCGTCATCTGCGGGTAAAGCTTCTGAACGGTCAGCACCTCTCTTTAAAAAGTCCTTCCAATCAATTACTTTATGTAAAGGATTGGGAATTATCTCTTTCTCATTACCATTTTTATATACAGACTTAACCTGTTCGGGCAATGCATCGGAAATATGCGCAATAATCATTGTCGGATTACAGGGGGCACTCCAATTTATTCCGGCGAATTTAGGATAAACAATATCAAAGGTAAGTATTGCTGTGCTGTTGACATTTTCAACGATTGTTTTAACCTCATTTACTGAAAGCAACGGGTTAATCATGTTGGCAATTGCACCAATACGGTTTATTGCATAAACCGTAAAAAGTGCCTGTGGTGTATTCGGTGCTATCACAGTTACATAATCACCTTTTCTAATACCTATTTCTAAAAGAGACTTCGCAATTTCCTCTATTTGACTTATCATTTCAGAAAAAGAAGTTTCTTTATTCTGAAATTCAACAGCCGTATTGTCAGGATATTTTTCGGCTGTTTGCTTTAAATAAGCAAACAACGAAAAATCAGGATATTCGTTTATAAAATTTTCTTTGCTATGATTATCACTCCATATAGTGCGAACTCTTCTCATTTTCTTACCACCTTTTATAAAAATCACATATATTATATATCATTTCACAAAAATATTCAAGTCTATATTCGTCTGTATTTTTCAAGTAACAAGGAATTGACTTTATACACTTATTAAATTATAATATAATACAACAACAATTATATAATAACACTTTAAATATACTCAATTATTCTTAATGAGGTATGCTTTGTGAAATACAATTTAACTTCTTCTCAATTAAACTTTTATACAAAAGATTCCACACTTGACAGTTTGTTGTGGAATCAAGGCGTTGTTGAAATATTCCCTAAGATATATTCCAGTAAAGAGCTTAATGATGCGTGCAATATGCTTATAAAAAACAATGCCGGCATGCGCATCAGAATAAAAAAAGAGAACGACAACACAATAAAAACTTATATAAACGAATTTGTTTATACTGACAGACCGTTTTTTAAATTAAATTCCGATGATGATATTTTAAAAGCAGCAGAAGAATTTTTAAACACCCCTACAACATTTTTTGGCGGAGAATTAATTCGTCTTGCAATTTTTCAATCACCCACAAAGTCCGGCTATATAGTCAGCGGTCATCATATTGCTTGCGATGGCCTTAGTGCTTTTATTTTATGTGACCACATCAATCAATACATTAAGGGTGAAACTCCTCCCGAAAGCCAAACTTATGATCAATTTATCGAAAGAGAAAAAAAATATATAAATTCAAAAAGATTTAATTCCGATAAAAGATTTTGGAAAGAAATGTTTTCTTGTAATCCAACTTGTAATATCTTAACTCCCAGAGGTAATGTCTTAGATTTTTCATCTGACGAAATAAATTATTCGATTTCCGAAAAGCTTGTTTCGAAAATCAAAAAATTTTGTAAAGAAAAAGAAATTACATTAACAACTTTTATCAACACAATTACCGCTTCTTATATCACACAAAAATACTATGTGAATAAATTTACTTTAGGTACTGCTGTGCTTAATCGTACTACGCAAATCGAACTTAACACCATCGGTCTTTATATGCATATTGTACCTTCTGTTTTTAATTTACAAGAAAAACCATTTATCGACAATGCAAAAATAATTGAAGATGAAAAAATTTCACTTTATAAGCATCAAAAATTTACCCAACAAAACATTTTAGATTTATTAAAAGAAGAAGGTGCTTCAACAAGTCAACTTTTCGACTTTGCTTGCAGCGTACAAGAATTTCCCCACAACGATGATTTTGAAATAAATATTATTTATCACAAGTTGATGTCTGCACCTGTTGAAATACACTTTAGAACATTTGGCAATGGGAAAAATCAGTTAAAAATTCGTTACAGAACAGTCTATCTTGAAAAATTTGAAGCTAAAGAAATGGCGGAGTCCCTTATAAATATGATGGACTATGCAGTTGCTAACCCGGATGAAAACATACTTCGCATTCCAATGTATTCTAAGGAAATGCTCCAAAAAGTACTATATGATTTCAACGATACCTTTGTACCCTACCCCCAAACCAAATGTATCCACGAACTGTTTGAAGAGCAAGCTGAAAAAACGCCCGACAAAACAGCTGTTATTGCCCGTGATAAAACACTGACATATAAACAGTTAAACGAACAAGCTAATAGAATAGCACATTCGCTCACTGAAAAAGGCGTTTGTGTCGGTGATATTGTAGGATTTAAGCTGCCGAGAAGAAGCTATCTTCTGTCGACTGTCTTAGGTATACTCAAAACCGGTGCGGCATATCTACCTGTTGACCCCGAACACCCGCAAGATAGAATTGAATATATGTTAAAAGACAGTAAGGCAAAGCTTTGCATTACCGAGGAAAATATAGAAGAACTTTTATCCTGCAGCAAAACCGAAAACTTAAATATATCTGTTTCACCTGATGATATTTGCTACTGCATATATACATCGGGCAGTACGGGTATGCCTAAAAGCACCTTGTTAAGCCATAAAAACGCTGTAAACTATGTTTCCAAAAATGATAAAAACGTCTTAGGCGGAGTGATAAAGGAAAAGCATAGATCTATTTTATCTGTGACCACGGTAGGCTTTGACATATTTGTAACAGAGAGCCTTTTACCGCTTGTAAACGGTCTTGAAATTGTTTTAGCTGACGAAAACGAATCAAAAATACAAGCTAAGCTTAGCTGTTTAATTAAGAATAACCCTGTTGATGTAATACAGACAACACCGACAAAAATGAAGTCACTTATTCTTGATAAAACACAGCTTGATTTTCTCAAGACTTTTTCAGTAATAATTCTCGGCGGTGAAACATTAGACAGGGCACTTGTCAAAGAGTTAAAACAACATACAAATGCAAAAATATATAACATATACGGTCCGGCAGAAACAACCGTTTGGGTAACAAATGCAGAAATTACCGACGAAGATGATATAACTATCGGTAAGCCTATGGCAAACACCCAAATATATATATTAGACAAGTATATGAAACCTACCCCTATCGGTGTGACAGGTGAGCTTTGCATTGCCGGTGACGGTGTAGGTCAAGGCTACCTCAACAACGAAGAATTAACAAAAGAAAAGTTCATTAACAACCCATTCGGTGAGGGTAAGCTCTATAAAACCGGTGATCTTGCTTATTGGAGAGAAGACGGCAATATCGTCTATGTGGGAAGAAATGACTTCCAGGTGAAAATACGCGGACTCAGAATTGAGCTTGGCGAAATTGAAAGTGTCCTTTGTGATGTTGACAAAATTTCACAATCGGCAGTTGTTGTGCGTGAAAACAGCGAAAACAGACAGCTTATCTGCGCTTTCTATACCGGTGAAGAAATTGATGCAAAAGAAATCAGAAATATCATAGGCGAAAAACTGCCTAAATATATGTTACCGCACATATTCACTCACCTTGATGAAATGCCCTTGACAGTAAGCGGTAAAATTGACAGAAATGCTTTACCTGAAATTGACCTTGAAAGCATCAGCACCGAAACAGAATATGTTGCACCCTCAACGGAAAAAGAAAAACTCCTTGTTGAAGCTGTAGAAACAGTACTTAAAGCTGAAAAAGTCAGCTTGCTTGACAATTTCTTTGACCTCGGCGGCGACAGCTTGAAGTCTATAGAGCTAACAAGTGTGCTTGAAAGAAAGGGCTATACGGTAAATATAAAGTCAATATTTGCTGCTAAAGATATTGAAGCTCTTGCAAAAGAATTGTCGCTAAACGAAAAGACAGAAACAAAATCAGAATATGACAGTGTACTTCCTGCAACAGCTGCGCAAATGCGTGTATATACACAGCAAATGCTCGCTCCCCTCTCTACACTTTACAATGTCAACTACGCTTTCAAAACAGATAAGGTCAATAAAGAAAAGCTTGAAAAAGCAGTAAATTCTCTCATTGAAAGACACGAAAGCTTAAGAACTCACTTTGAAAACAGAGACGGTATAATCTATCAGGTAATAGATGAGACTGCTGAAACTAAAGTTGAAAAGCTTAAAGATGTCAACAGTTTTGTAAAAGCCTTTGATTTAGGTAAATCACCTCTCATACATGTAGGCTGTAATGACGATACCGTAGTAATTGATATGCATCACATTGCCGTTGACGGTGAAACCATGCCTGTACTCTTTAGCGAATTCAACGAACTGTATATGGAAAGACCTCTTGAAAACACAGTACAGTACGGTGAATTTGCAGTACAACAAAATGACTTTGAAGCAAGTGAAAAGTATTGGCTTGATGTTTTCAGTAAGGACATTCCTGTTTTAGAGCTTCCTACGGATTATCAAAGAGGTGCCGTACAATCCTTTAATGGCAG
This sequence comes from Acutalibacteraceae bacterium, assembly GCA_051880695.1. Lineage (GTDB taxonomy): Bacteria > Bacillota > Clostridia > Oscillospirales > Acutalibacteraceae > UBA6857. The sequence continues at coordinate 7,468 of JBJEOK010000045.1, forward strand.
TATGCACTACAAATTCATTGAAAAACAGCTTCATCAAAAAATTGAAGAAAAATGCAAACAAAGAGGTATTACGCCATTTGTATATTACATGGCGTGCTTTAGTGTGCTTCTTTCAAAGCTTTCAGGTAATGAAGACATTGTTATCGGCACACCCATAAGCGGAAGAACAAGTAAGTTTTTGAATACGGTAGGTATGTTTGTCAACACCGTTGCACTAAGAAGTAAGCCTTTTGGTGATAAGACATTCAGACAGCTAACGGAAGATATTAAAGAAGCTTCAATAGCCGCTATTGATAATCAAAACTACCCCTTTAATCAACTGGTTAAAAAGTTAGGCATAGACGAAAAAGGCAGAAATCCCCTTTATGATGTTATGCTCGCATATCAAAGCTATGATATGACTGACATCACCTTCGGTGACAAAAAGGCCGAGCTTTTACCCATGAAGTCATCAGCGGCTAAATGTGACTTAACCTTTACTGTTCTTCCGAGAAAAGATGATGTTGTTCTTGCAGCCGAATACTGCACCGACCTTTTCAAAGAGAAAAAAATAGAACAATTCACTTATATGTATAACCGTCTTCTTGAAGCTTGCCTTGACGATGAAAAATATATCAAGGATATTTCCCTCATAAG
>JBJEOK010000046.1:0-7911 GCA_051880695.1 Acutalibacteraceae bacterium
CGCGCCAAGCTAAAGCTTGGCTGTCTTGCCGCCGCCCTCGGCTACGCCTGCGCCGGTTTCACCGGCTCCGGCTCCGCCTACACAATTGTGCTTCGCACAGTTATATTGTTTCGCAACTTCGTTGCTACGCAGTTTTATTGCCTATCGGCAGTTATATTTGCCTGACGGCAAGTTATATTGTGCTTCGCACAGTTAAATTACAAAAGAAAGATACAGCCAAAATAAAAAATCAGCCTGACTTACTTTTTCGAGAAAAAGTAAGCAAAAAGCTTTTGCATGTCTGCCGTTACCCTCAACTTATCTTAAGCGGTGTAAAGTTATACTTTATATAACTTTAATCCGTGACAATCGTGCCGAGGTACTCGGCAAAAAGTAAGCAAAAAACTTTTGTATGTCTGCCGTTACCCTCGACTTATCTTAAGCGGTGTAAAGCTATCAATTAAATAACTCTTTCCCGTGATAATCGTGTCGATGTACTCGACCCCGTGACAATCGCGCCGAGGTAATCGGCAACTTCATTTATTTATGTCAAACATAAATGACAATCAGCCGTTCACCCAAAGGCAAACGGCTGTCTTTTATTTCATCATAAATCAACGTGGCGCCCTTAATTTTCTGTCAAAGCATCAAGGCTCTGCTTTTTAAGGTAGGCATTGATAAATCCGTCAATATCACCGTCCATAACGGCGTTAATGTTACCCATTTCAAAGCCTGTTCTGTGGTCTTTGGCAAGGGTGTAGGGCATGAAAACATAAGAGCGAATCTGACTGCCCCAACCGATTTCTTTCTGGTCGCCCTTGATGTCCTCGATTTTGTCAAGATGCTCTCTTTCCTTGATTTCAATAAGCTTTGACTTGAGCATACGCATACAAACCTCACGGTTCTGATGCTGACTTCTTTCAACCTGACAGGAAACAACAATGCCTGTGGGCTCATGTATAAGTCTTACGGCTGAAGAGGTCTTGTTAACCTTTTGACCGCCGGCACCGGAAGCGCGGTAAACCTCCATTTTGATGTCCTCCTCACGGATTTCAACTTCAATGGTGTCGTCAATTTCGGGCATTACTTCAAGTGAAGCAAAGGAGGTGTGACGGCGTCCCGAGGAGTCAAAGGGTGAAACACGCACAAGGCGGTGAACGCCCATTTCGCTTTTGAGATAGCCGTAAGCATTTTCACCCTCAATAACAACAACCGCACTTTTAAGGCCTGCTTCATCACCGTCAAGGAAGTCTACTGTGGTAAACTTGAAGCCGTGCTTTGTTGCCCATTGACCGTACATTCTGAAAAGCATCTGACACCAGTCCTGAGCCTCTGTACCGCCTGCACCTGCGTGGAAAGTTAAAATTGCATTTTTGCTGTCATATTCGCCTGAAAGGAGAGTTGAAAGGGTCTGCTTTTCAAGCTCCTGCTCAACGGCGGCAACACTTTGCTCACACTCGGGCAGTAAATCGAGGTCACCCTCTTCGTCGGAAAGCTCGATTAAAACAAGGGCGTCATCATAGGCTGTTTTTAAATCCTCGTAAGCCTTGATTTTATTTTTAAGCGCCGCAATTCTCTGTAAAACCTTCTGTGAATTTGCAAGGTCGCCCCAAAAATCCTCTGCAGCGGTTTTTTCCTCAAGTGCGGCTACTTCCTTAGCCATTTCCTCAAGACCGAGGGCGGCGGCAAGCTCTGTGAGAGGTTTTTCGCTTTCCATAAGCTTTAATCTTAATTCTTCAAATTGAATCATGGTTATATCCTTTCAAAAAAACTTTAGTTATTTTTAAAGTGTAACTATATAGTGCACAGTTGAACAAAATTATCCTTTTACAATAAATTAAATCATAGGTATATCCTTTCAAAAAACTTTAGTTATTTTTAAAGTGTAAGTGTATAATGCATAGTTAACAAAATTATCCTTTTACAATTATACACATTTATTTGTAAAGGGCAACACTTAATTTAAAAAAAGTTTTAAAAAACAGCTTAAAAAGGCAGGAATATTGCAATTATAATAAAAAAGTAGTATTATAATATAAATTATGAAAGTCAGGAGAAAGCAATGAGATATATAGGAAATATTTGTATTGGCTGCGGTGAGGCTTTTAAAGAGGACGACGATATTGTAGTCTGCCCCGAATGCGGAACCCCTCAGCACAGACAATGCTATGAAAAAGAAAACAAGTGCGTTGCAAGCGACAAACACGGCGAGGACTATCAATGGCAGGGCGTAACGGTTAAAGATACGGAAACTACCGAAAAAAGAGAAACTATCCCTTGTCCCGGCTGCGGTAATCTCAACCCGAAGGATGCAGAGCAATGTTCTGTTTGCGGAATGAAATTTACTATTTTCGGTAAAAACATCGTCAAATCTCTTTACGAAGAGGAAATGAAAGAAAATAACCGTACAGGTAATTTCCCGGCTTCTGATACCGACGGCTATCAACCGCCCTTTACCTTAGGTCAGGGAGAAGCTTTCACGGAAAAGGAAGATGAAAAAGCTTCCGCCGAAAAAACACAGGAGGCCTTGATTGACGCCATACAAAATGAAGAAACCGCCTCGGACGGAAAGGTTATTTTACCGGGACCGTTTCCTCCAAACGATGAAATAGGCGGCGTTAAGTCAAACACAATAGGCCACTTTGTTAATATCGGTGCAATGAACTATATTGCTAAATTCAAAAAGCTTGAAAGCGGTAAAAAAATCTCTTTCAATTTTGCGGCTTTCTTCTTTTCGCCTTTCTGGTTCTTTTACCGTAAGCTTTATAAAGCCGGCATAATATTTATGACGGTTTCTATGGCATTGAGCATCATAGCCACCCCATATTTTACAGAGTATTTGAATGCAATCGGGCCCCTTTACTCACTGAGTGAAAATGCTACGGAGCAGGAAATTCTTGCCGCACTGCTTCCGCTTGAAAATGCAATGATACCTATTTTAATTATTCTTGCGGTGCTGTTTGCCGTTAACCTTATAGCAGGCTTTACCGCCAACCGTATGTATAAAAATTATGTGGTGAAAAATGCCTCACTGGCGGAAAAATCAGGCACAACCGAAAAAGCCATACTGCTTATAAAAAAGGCCGGCGGTATCTCCTTAACGGCTGTATGTTTAGCCTTTTTAGCCGAGCAGGTTATTTCTTATTTAGTATCATATATACTGTGAAGCTTGCGAAGCAAGGCTTCACAGTTATATTCGGCTGTCGCCGAGTTATATTGCGAAGCGTTGCTTCGCAGTTATATTGTGCTTCGCACAGTTATATTCGGCTGTCGCCGAGTTTTATTTGCCTTACGGCAAGTTATATTGCTTCGCGGTTTCACCGCTACGCAGTTTTATTCGCCTTGCGGCGAGTTATATTGCGAAGCGTTGCTTCGCAGTTATATTGTGCTTCGCACAGTTATATTCGGCTGTCGCCGAGTTTTATTTGCCTTACGGCAAGTTATATTGCTTCGCGGTTTCACCGCTACGCAGTTATATTGTGCTTCGCACAGTTATATTATAAAAGAAAGATACAGCCAAAACCAAAAGTTAAAGCTGTATCTTTTAACTTATAAGTTGATATAATTGCGAAACGCGAAGCGGCGAGCAATATAACTCGGCGACAGCCGAATATAACTGCCGATAGGCAATATAACTGTGCGAAGCACAATATCACTGCGAAGCGGCAAAGCCACGGAGCAATATAACTGCGTAGCAACGAAGTTGCGAAGCAAAGCCGTTACGCTGTTGTTGCTTTTACTGTCACATTGCTTGAATAGAGGTTAAGTGTACTGCTGTGAACACGTGCTGCACGAACAACGTAAGTGTAGGCGGTTTTGCCTTTAAGCTTTGTATCTGTAAAGCTTTTATTATCAGCCGTAAGTGTTGCAAGCTTAACATACTTACCCTTTTCAAGGCGGTAAACCTGATAATGAGTGGCGCCGCTTACAGCCGACCAGCTAAGCTTAACAGCCGACGCATTTGCCTTTACTGTTACAGTCGGTTTAGCAAGACCTGTGTAACCGCTGAAAGTGACAGACGCAGGTGACATCAAATAACCGCCTGTGGTTTTAACGGCACTTATTACCTTGTAATAAACCTTTGTTGCCGCCTTATCACTGTCAATGAAAGAGGTGCCCTTTGTCACACCCAGCTTAACCCACTCTTTTTTATCTGAAACGTATTTGTAAACCACATAGTCAGTGGCATAAGGCACCTTTGACCAAGTGAATTTAATTCTGCCGGTATCTGAGCCTGTTTGCAGAATTTTTGTGATTTTATCGGCTTTGGTGTAGGCGGTCACGGCTTTATAAGAGGGTCTTAAAACACCGACCTCTGTTTTTACAGTCGGTCTTACAACATAGGTGTATTTTGACGAGGCTTTTAAATTTTTATCCGTATAGCTTAAAGAGGTGACCGTGCCGATAAGGTCATATTTTTTCTTTGCAGCGTTGTACCTGTAAACCTCATAAGCTGTTGCACCCTCACTTTTATTCCAGGTTAAGGTTATTGTACTGTTTGTGGTGCCCTTTGTATTTTGTGTTACGGTAATCAGAGACGGATAAACCGTAACGGTACAGGATGCGAAAATTTTACTGTTTTGCTTGCTCGTACATTTAACGGTTACTCTGCCCGGCTTTAAGCATTTGATGTTACCCTTTGAGTCAACGGTTAAAATGCCTGTGTCGGAGGACTTCCATGACAGCTCTTTATTTGTGGCATTTGAGGGCGTCACTTCGGCTTTTAGTGTGTAACTGCCTGAAACAGCCGTGCTAAGTGACGTTTTATTTAATGATATGCCCGTAACGGCAATATCTTTTATTTTAAGGGATACAGCCGCACTTTCAAGTGTCCATGAGGAGGCAACAGAGCTTTTTGCAGTCACCTTGACATAATAGCTTCCGCTTTCAAGAGAGGGCAAGGTGTATGAGGTCTTGTCGGTGCTGTAAGTCTTTATGGGCTTTTTGCTTTCATCATAAAGAGTCACTTCATATTTATCGGCTCCCCCGATTTTATTCCAGGAAAGGGGAACTTTTTCACTTGTGCCGTAACTGCTTTCAAGCTTTGAAAGGTTAAGCGCTTCATAAGCGCCTGAAACGTACTCGGCATAGTTCAGCACACTGTAACCTGCAAGGTTATCGTAAGTAACCTTTGCCCACAGATATTCACCGTCAAAGCTTTTAGCTGTTACGTAAAACTTTTCAGAACCGCCTATTGAGCCGATAATATTACTGCTTGAAGCCGCATTCATAGAGCTTCTTACATTAAGACTGCTGTCTTTTTCCATCTGCCATATTTCGGCCTTTGAGGGAATGTCCGTGCCGGGTTCAGTCGGTTTCGTAGTGGCAGTAGGTTTAGTGGTAGTAGTCGTCGGGCTTGTGGTGGTGGGCTTAACAGCCGGAGTGTTGCCGTTTATATCGGTTCCGCCATAAGCTAAGTGCCAGTTTATGTCGGAATTTTTCATATTATTCCCCTTGAGATGAAGCACATAAGTTACATTTTTCAGGGAGCTTGCATCTATTACAGTCCAGCGTATAATACAGTTTTCACCGTAATTACAGTCAGTAATGGCAATTTTTGTTCCGCTTACGCCCGTTACCATAATTGAATGGTAGTTGTTGTAGCGTATAATGTCGCCTACACAAAGGTCTGCAACGTTTAAGCTTGACCTTTCCTCATATTCATAGCGGTCAACACCTGTTATGTCATAAGACACCTTTGCGGCATAACCCATACACTGAATAGCACCGCCGTAGCTGTTACAGGAACAGCCGCCGAAATAATCGCAGCTTCTGTGGCTTGCGCAGGGGGTACTTGAAACACCGTCGGGGTTGTTGGGACCGTCAGGGTGATTCCAGTATTTGCCTGCAGGGAATTTCTTTATCATTTTTACAAGCACATCCATTGTACTGTCTGCCGATGCCGAGGGCAAAGCAAGGGACAGACATCCCACAAGTAAAGAAAATGCTATGATAAGGCTTGAAATTTTCTTAAACATAAGTACTCCTTTTTACGTCATTTTTTATTTTAAAAATTACAAAATTGTTACCTTTTTATATATGATACCATACTTTTATTATTTTTGCAAGTGGGTCTATTTTATAGTAAGACGCACAAAAAAAGAGCACAGCAAAAATACCGCAAAATCTGCCGCAAGACCTGCCAAAAGAGTATGTCTTGTTCTTTTCACACCTATTGCCGAATAATAAACCGTTACGGCATAAAGAGTGGTGTCCGTTGAGCCCATAAGCACCGAGGCAACCTGACCTAAAAAGCTGTCGGGACCGTAGGCTTTCAGCACCTGCTCAAAAAAACTTACGGAGCCGCCGCCTGAAATGGGGCTGATAAGAGCCATAGGTATAACCTCTTTAGGAATGTTAAGACCTCTTACCATGGGAGAAAACACGTCAGAAAAAATTTCCATAGCACCGCTTTTTGAAAGCATAGTGACGGCAAGCACAAGACCTGTTATCGACGGCAAAAGCTCATAAACTGTAAAAAGGCCTTTTTTAGCACCCTCCATAAAGCAATCAAAAACCTTTACCTTTTTAATAAGTCCGTATGTAACAATGCCTGCAACGGTCAGCGGCAAAACAAAATAAGATATTTTATTTAACATTGTTTTTTACCTCGGGCACAAGTCGGTTACCTATTTTTGCCACAATAATTGCAACTGTAAGGGCACAGAAGCTTGTTAAAAAAGAGGCAGGCAAAATCTCCATAGGACTTTGTGAGCCGTACTGACCCCTTAAAGTGGCAACAGTTGTGGGGATAATGTGCATAGCGGCAGTGTTCATCACAACAAAAACAACCATTTCGTCACTTGCCGTAAGGGTGTTACCGTTTATCTGTTGAAGCCGTCTCATAGCCTCAAGACCCAACGGTGTTGCCGCATTGCCTAAGCCTAACACATTTGCCGTAACATTCATACTTATGGCGTTTAAGGCCTCTTTTTCCTTTTTAAGCCTTGGGAAAATCAGCTTCATAACAGGGTAAAGAAGCTTTGAAACAGCCTTAGTTATACCGCTTTTTTCAGCTATTTCCATTATACCGCCCCAAAGGCACAGCATTGAAACAAGCCGTATAAGAAGCTCCACTGCATTTGTACCGCCCTCAACTACCGAAAGGGACAGCTCGTTCATTCGTCCTGTAAGCACTGCGCAAATAAAGGAAATAATTATCATACCCGGGAAAACATAATTCATCATAAAATTTACCGCCTTGTCCTTTTATATTGTTTACAAATAAGTATATGAGAAAAAGGGGGAGATGATGATAAGGTGTGCGAAGCCTTGTTTCGCAGTTTTATTCGCCTGACGGCGAGTTATATTGCTTCGTGGCTTTGCCACTTCGCAGTTTTATTCGGCTATCGCCGAGTTATATTGCTCAGCGTTTGTGCGCTGAGCAGTTTTATTGCTTCACGGCTGCGCCGTTACGCAGTTTTATTTGCCTGCGGCAAGTTATATTGCGAAGCTTTACTTCGCAGTTATATTGTGCTGGCGCACAGTTATATTTGCCTGACGGCAAGTTATATTGCTCCGCGGCTTTGCCGCTACACAGTTATATTCGGCTGAAGCCGAGTTTGTTTGTGTAGGTTAGGCTATGCTTTTTAATAAAATATACACTGAATTAAGGTGGGTGCGAAAATTTCCGCTTGCCGGAAATTTTCTTTGGTCGGGGGTTGTGCTTCTACGAAAGTGACTGCCATGGTTTCCCCTTTGGTGCGTACACTTAATATGGCTATGCGGCGCTTTTTGATAGCTCCTCTAAAGGCAAGGCAGATATTCTACGTCAGCAATATATAACCGCCGATTTTCACTTAGATTCAACGCTTGTCCAACTAATGACAGCGATATAATCAGCAGTGTAAAGATATATTCAGCGGTGTAAAGTTAATTTTTAAATCACTCTTATCCGTGATTTCGTGCCGAGGTACTCGGCCCGTCTCCGGC
>JBJEOK010000047.1:0-1614 GCA_051880695.1 Acutalibacteraceae bacterium
CCTTCGGTTATCTCTTTCATTTTACACCCCATTCTAACTATGCAAATGTCAAACATAGCTTAATATAATCATATCACGTTAAAGTAGCGGTTTCAATACCCTATACCCAATTTCTAAAAACCACGTCATGTCAAGGTTTTCCGTAATAGGTGTACCTTATCCCCATAGAAAAATCATAAGGGATTTATTGTGCCGATTCACTCACCGACGGCTGGGACGGGTTGTAAGTTCACCGTGTTAATCATACTTTGTAATCCTTTAAACTCTTTACCGGCAAAGGAGGAAACAATGAAGTAAATTCTTCCAGGCAATCGAGGGCGTTGGCTATTTTTAGTAGAGAGCTTAACGAAATACGCCCCGTAGTTTCGAATCGTCTGATAGATGCGTAGCTCACGCCTGACCTTACAGCCAATTTTCTTTGGGACATCTTCATCTGCTTGCGCCTATGCCTCATCCTATTAACAAGTTGCACACACGCAGACTGAATGGTAAGTACATCAACAAAATCTGAAAGATCGAATTTAAGTTCCATAGTGTTAATATTTTAGCATTTTTAATTATTAATTTCAATAAATTGCTAATATATTAGCATACTTTTTTTGTTAAATGATATAATTACTGTCACTTTGCTTGCTATAACTTGTTAAATAAAATGTTTACAACCAAACTGAATTATGTTAGACTATTAAAAACCACCACAAGGAGAACGGCTATGGTAAAGCACGTTATTATTTGGAAATTGAAAGAGACAGTTGCAGATAAGGAAGAAATCAAGCAACGCATTAAAGCTGCATTGGAAGGCTTGGTGGGCAAAGTCGATGGGCTTGAGAAGATGACTATCCTGATTGATAAGCTCCCCTCTTCTTCGGGTGATTTAATGATGGATTCCCTTTTCGCCGACAACGATGCTCTTAAAGCTTATCAAAAACACCCCCTACATTTAGAGGTTGCTAATGGACTTGTTCGCCCCAACGTGGAAGTTCGCCTGTCCTTTGACTTTGAAGAGTAATTTAAAAGCTATGGTCATTCGACAATATCAAAGTGAAGATTTTGAATTGGTTTCACAATTGTTTTATACAACTGTGAATTGTATCAACGCAAAGCATTATTCGCAAAAACAGCTTGACGCATGGACGAGAAGCTCAGATTGTTTGCGGACACGGCAAAATGATTTATTAAAGCAACGCACTTTAGTTGCTGAACAAGACGATGTGATAGTCGGCTTCGGCAGTATTGATAATTCGGGTTGTTTAGACCTGCTTTTCACACACAAAGATTATCAAAACCAAGGAATCGCTACTGCGTTATGCAACGAGTTGGAGAAAGGCTATACGGTAATAAAAACCTTTTCTTCTGTTATCGCAAAGCCGTTTTTTACAAATCGTGGCTATGTAGTAATTAGAGAACAGGAAGTTGAACGCTTTAGAGTTAAACTTAAAAACTTTGAAATGATTAAAAACAACTTAACTCCTTAATCTCAAACACGGACTTGTTCGCCCTAACGTGGAAGTCCGGCTGTCCTTTGATTTTGAAGAGTAATAAAATACGTTAGTTTAAGCATATTAAGGTAGCAATCATGTTTGAAGAAATAACAAAGCGGAAGAAACCTATACC
>JBJEOK010000048.1:0-7538 GCA_051880695.1 Acutalibacteraceae bacterium
TTTTTACAATCAACAAGAGCTATCTGCACAGGGAAATGGACAGAGGGGCAGAAGCCGCAGGGGTCAAGCGTATAAGAATACACGATTTAAGACATTCGCACGTTTCGCTTTTAATAGAAATGGGATTTACAGCCTTAGCCATTGCGGACAGGCTCGGACACGAAAGCATAGAGGTTACTTACCGATATGCACACTTGTTCCCCTCAAAGCAAACCGAAATGGCAAATAAATTGGATGATTTGGGAAAAGGAGATTTTTAAGATGTCAGCAAAAAACAGAGACGAACACAACCGTTGGAGAAATATAACCGTAGGTTTTCGAGTATCGCCCGAAGAAAACGATCTTATCAACAAAGCTGTTGCACTGTCGGGGCTTCCAAAACAGGAATACTGCTACCGCCGCTGTCTGAACCGTGATGTGGTGGTGCAGGGCAATCCGAGAGTGTATAAAGCACTCAAAAATGAACTTGCCTCCGTGCTTCAGGAATTACAGAGAATTGAAGCCGGCGGCGGTGTGAATGATGAATTACTTAATATTATTGAATTGATTGCCGATATTCTCGGCGGTCTGAAACGAGAGGATAATAATGGAGAATAAAAAAGAAATGACCGCTCCGAATGTATCTGTTGGCGCAGATACGGAGCAGTCAATCCAAAAATGTACTGACATTAGTATAAACGATAACGATGAAAATATCAAGTGTTTTGAAGAAATGCAAAGAGAGTTGATGTTAAGCTTAGACCCGTCATATCTCAAAACAATTTCAATGAGCGAGCTATACGACACCGTGTACCAAAGCAAACCGCCGCTGATTGACGGCTTACTCTACCCCGGCACATATATTTTTGCAGGAGCGCCGAAGCTGGGTAAGAGTTTCCTTATGGCTCAGCTTGCTTACCATATCAGCAAGGGTATGCCGCTTTGGAATTATACCGTCCGAAGAGGAACTGTACTGTACCTTGCTCTTGAAGATGATTATCACAGATTGCAGGAAAGGCTGTACCGAATGTTCGGAACGGAAAGTACAGAAGATTTGTATTTTTCTGTTTCGGCAGGTCGGCTTGGAAACGGTCTTGACGAACAACTTACAAGGTTTATGGCGGAACACTCCGATACAAAACTAATTATCATAGACACGCTTCAAAAGGTGCGTGAGGTCGGCGGAGATAATTACAGCTATGCAAACGATTATGAAATTATCACAAGGCTCAAAAAGTTTGCGGACAGTTACGGAATATGCCTGCTGCTTGTACACCACACACGAAAGCAGAATGCCGACGATAAATTTGATATGATTTCAGGCACTAACGGATTGCTCGGCGCCGCTGACGGAGGTTTTATTCTTCGGAAAGAAAAGCGTACAAGCAATGCCGCCACTCTTGAAGTATCAGGCAGAGACCAGCCCGACCAGAAGATTTATCTGTACCGCAATCCCGAAACACTTGTATGGGAGCTTGAGAAAACTGAAACAGAGCTGTGGAAACAACCGTCTGATCCGTTGCTTGAAAATATCGCTGATAAAATCACAAGAGAAAATTCAGAATGGCAAGGCACTCCCACAGAGCTTGTAGACTTTCTCGGCGTTGATATGAAAGCAAACGCTTTGACGTTGAAGCTGAATATCAATGCAGGGCGTTTGTTCAATGAGTATGGAATCCGTTATCAAAACAAACGCTGTCACGATGGGCGCAGGGTAAGCCTTGCATTAGAACAGCGTGACGATGCGTGACGGTCGTGTCGGTGTTTTAGGCGGTAACAAAAACATCGTCACCATCGACGCAGACCGACACGATTAAAGTTTTTGCAGGGTGCAGGTGGCTTTTTTCAAAAAGCCGCTCCTGCCCCTCGGAGAGCGCAAAACCTGCTTGCAGGTTGCATTTTTGATGGGCTCGCCTGTCAAAAGTGCTTTTGCGTTACTCTTGACAAGAGTAACAGAACCGAGAACGGTCAAATTTTAGAGATTGGAGGTATATAAAATGCAAAGAACGATAAGTGCAATGGTCGGTAAAGGCTCGGTTAATCACAACAGCCGCAAGTTCAAAGCTGAAAATGTAGACGGCAGACGAACACATCTCAATATCGACTACTGCAATGAAAATATCAAAAAAGTCTATCGCGATTTGTTTGATGAAGCTCTTGAAAGATATAATTCCAAGCAGACAAGAGCTGACCGCAAAATAGAAAACTATTACGAAAAAATCAGAAATTCCAAGCAAGAAAAGCCGTTTCACGAACTCATTTTGCAGATAGGTGATAAAGAAAATATGAGCGCAGAAAGCGAAAACGGAGAGATTGCCCGACAGATTTTAGATAAATACTATCGTGGGTTTCAGGAGCGTAATCCGCAGCTAAAAGTGTTCTCTGCTCATCTGCATATGGATGAAGCAACACCCCATTTGCACATTGATTTTGTTCCGTTCACCACCGGAAGCAAGCGTGGACTTGATACAAGAGTATCTCTAAAACAGGCTCTTGCCGCACAAGGATTTAAGGGCGGAACCCGTGGAGATACCGAGTGGAATCAATGGGTAAGCGCAGAAAAATCCGCACTTGCATTTGTTATGGAACGCCACGGAATTGATTGGGAACACAAGGGTACTCACGAAAAACATCTGTCTGTTTTGGATTACAAAAAGCAGGAGCGAGAAAAGGAAATCGCTGTATTGGACCACCAACTTGCCGAGAAAAAAGACGAATTTCAAACGGTGCAAAGCCGTATTCAAAATTACGATAACGGTACACAGGTTATTGAAGAATTGGAAAAACGCATTGAAACAGACAGCGAATTTCAGCTACCCGATCCTCCTGCATTGATGTCGGCAAAGTCATACAAGCAAAAGTTTGTTGAACCTCTGATCAAGAAACTGAAGGAGGTCATAAAAGAGGTGTTCTACCGTTATTATCACGCTCTTGACAACTATCACAGACTTAATAACACCAACGCTAACCTTTATCGTGAGAACGAGCGTTTGAGCAAAATCAATAGCCGTTTGACTGATGAAAATACTACGCTTCGGGTTGAAAACAAGGATTTTAGATTGCTCCGCAAGGTGTTCGGAAGTCAGCAAATTGATGCTCTGGTTTCACAAGCGAAGGAGCAGGAACAGCAGCGAAAGCACACAAAACAACCGTCTAATCAGCGCACAAAGCGCATTAGAAATAATGATTTTGAAAGGTAGGAAAACAAAATGGCAAAGACAATTTTTGAACAAATGGGCGCTTTATGCTAATCTGATGACTTCGGGAAAGCTTGTTGCATATTTTGATGACATTGAGCAACAGGCAACCGCTATGTTCCTCCGGCTGGTAAAAGAACTCGCCGAAAAAGAAAATGTAACCGAAGAACTTAAAGCAACCGACCAAATGCTGTGGGTTCAGAAGATGAACAATATCCATAATCGTGCAACGGAAATTGTAAATGCAGAGCTGATTTTTACGGTATAAGCACAACGGCGGCAGGGAGAAATCTCTGCCGCCGGTTTTCTCTATATTGAAGATAGCGTATCACCAATATCCGCATTAATACAAATTGACTGACTTTTGATCTCCTGCGGGCAGACTGCTTTCCCTTTGTTGATGCAGGCGTAGATAGAGTTGGGGTTCTTAGCGGTCATCTGCCAAAACGGATATTTTATAATAACAGGCGTATTCATTCCGACGCCGAGTTCTAAAAACAGGATATGCGAATTGCTGTGGCGACGAATAAAATCCTCATAACGGTTCGCCGCTTTGTACCAACCTTCGTCCTGAACAAAGGAATTATCACATCGCAAATTCATAGTCATAGGCGCACCGCAGACAGGACATTTCGGTATCAGTGCCGTAGGTATTTTCATATCTTTTTGCTGTTCTGCCATTGCTCTGACAACTTCTTCATTATCATAAGTTTTATCGTGGCAAGGCTTGGAGCATTGCCATAAGCCGTAATCTCCCTGTGTGTAAAACAAGCGGTTTTTCGAAAAGCCTGTCCGCTGAAACTGATGGTCAACATTGGTTGTCAGCACGAAATAATCCTTATCTTTTATAAGTTTAAGCAAATCGCTGTACGGTTTGCCTACAGGACAGTCATATCGGTTTACAAGAATATGCCTTGACCACCACGCCCAATATTCTTCGAGTGTTTCGTAAGGATAAAAACCGCCCGAATACATATCGGTGATACCGTATTTTTTATGAAAGTCCGAAAAATACCTCTCAAATCGTTCGCCGGCGTAATCAAAGCCTGCTGAAGCGGAAAGCCCCGCTCCTGCACCTATAACAATAGCGTCTGCCGTGTTGATTTCATTCTTCAGTCTTTTTATATTATCCGAGAAGTTCTCGATAGATTTCGTAGTCCATATCTTTGAAAACATTGAATATCACCTTGATTTTGCTATGTGAATGCCTCTTAAAGTCTTTTACTGTTTTGATTGCGATTTCAGCGGCTGTATCATTGGGAAAATGAAATTCTCCCGTTGATATACAGCAGAAAGCAACGCTTTTTATGCCGTTTTGCTCTGCAAGCTCCAGACAGGAGCGGTAGCAGGAAGCGAGTAAATCACAGTCCTGCCGTGTCAGCAATCCTTTGACAATCGGTCCGACTGTGTGAAGTATATATTTGCAGGGCAGATTGTATGCCGGTGTTATTTTTGCCTTGCCCGTTTCTTCTTTGTGCCCCTGTTTCCTCATAATTTCAGCACATTTCAGGCGAAGCTGAACGCCTGCAAAGGTATGAATCGCATTGTCGATACAACCGTGACAGGGACAGAAACAACCCAGCATTTCGGAATTGGCGGCATTTACGATAGCGTCACAGGAAAGGGTTGTAATATCTCCCTGCCATAAATAAATGTCCGATTCGATAGGTTCTAAATCATCAAGACTTGTAACGCCTTTTTGCCTTGTTTCCTCACGAAGATACTCGTCCTGTATGGCAATGAAATCATTACTCACAGGTAAAGGCATACGGATGTTAAACAAAGAGCGAAGGAGCTTTTTCTGCTTCGTTTCGTTTGTCGGGATTTTTATACTTTCGTGTTCCGGCAGCTCTTTCAGAAGCTCTGTGATTAAGTATTCTCTTTTCTCGGCTTGTGTCATCATCTTATCCTCTTTTGATAACTGCATTATGGGGGCAGATAGTCATACAGTTTCCGCAATGCAGACAGTTGTTCTGAATAATTCTAGCCGGAACGGCTCTAAAATCAATGCAGTTTTGCGGACAGACCGTTTCACACGCTTTACAGCCGACGCAGTTATCGCAAATCTCATATCCCTCATTGATTTCTTGCCCGTTCCCAAAAGTGAAAGAAGCTCGTTCAATGGGCTTTTTGGAAAGGTCAAACCATTCGCCGTTTCCCTCATAAATGCGAAATACGGTAAGAGCCTTGCGGGACTCTTTTGTCGGATAGATTTCTTTCATATAACTGTTTTTCTCAAACAGTCTGTTAAGCGGTTTGCTGCCGATTTCTTCGACCTTACCGCTGACAGAAACAGCAACACAGGATAATGTGTCGCTTCCTTTCATTCCGGTTAAAGCAACATATCCATTATCTTTTAATCGGGCATAAAGGTTCTTACCCTTTGCCGTTAAAAAATACAGTTCGCTCTCGTCATAGTCCATTATATCAATAGCACAGGTTACCGGCAAACCGCTATGGTTTACCGTTGCCATTACGGTAGTATGGATTTCTTCAACAAGATATTTCAGGTAGTTCATTGCATACCTCCTCGTTATGGTAGGGAAAGCCACGCAAAACAAACCGCTTGCGTGGCTTTCGGTTGTTATCGTCAGAACTTGCCGTTCTGATTCTGCCAAGTGGACTTATCCGCAATCGTTTCCATTACATCCCAATGCTCGGCAATCTTGCCGTCCTCAACTCTCCAAAGGTCATAGTAAGAGGTAGGAGCGCCGCCAAAGGTTCCTTCACTGACTGCAAGTACGAAGTTGCCCTGCGCAAGTACCTGATGAACGGTAGTGTAAATCATCTGAATGTTTTGCTCTGCAAGAGCGGCGAGTGCAGCACCTAAACCGGATAAACCGTCTGCAATTCCGGTGTTGTGCTGAAGGTAGGTATCACCGTCAAAATAATCGGGCGTTTTCTCAGGACGATTGCCCTGTATAACATCGTAAAGGAAGTTCTTTACGACCTCACGGTTTGCTTCGGTTTTGTCAAGGTCGCTAATTTCCAAAGTGCCGTCAATTTGTGTTCTGCCGGACGGATTCGGTTCTGCTTTTGCGGCAAGGTTATCCCAATGCTCTGCAATCTTGTCGTTTTCATCAAAGCGGAAGATGTCAAAAGCAACCTGTTCACCCGCACCGGCAAAATTGTAAACGGTCTGCAAGAATACCTTGTCGCCGTCCTCAAAGGCACGGATATTCTTTACGGTTGTCTTAACCGGAGCGGAAGCAAGATATGCAACTGAACCGACAAAGGCGTCACGCCCCGTTCCGTATGCAAGGTTGTGCTGAATGTAGCCTTCTGCAAGCAGTTCGGTTGCTTTCTCGGTGTCACCGGTTGCGAATGTGTTGATAAGCTCAAGTGCTTTCTGTGTGTTTGTCATTTTAGTTTCCTCCTGAATATCATTGTGGCTGTTGCCGAAAATTTTCTTAAAAATGTTCATTTTGGATTGCTCCTTTGGATTTGCTTCGAGCTTCGCAGCGGCCGTTCTCCGTAGCTCTTGACTATATTATATTTGCGACAGTACCCATTGTAAAGTAAGCACAATATTGTGGTGTAGTTACCAAAAAGAAACTAATGGACGGTTACCGGGAGGAAACAAAAGTGTAAATAAAGGGGTTTCAGCCGTTTTTGATCTTAGAAAAATTTTTTGAAATTTTTTATATTTTGGAGAAACACTTGATTTCGATATTAGATGTATGGTATAATTTAATCGTTAGGAACAAAAAGAAACTATTGTGAGGCTTTATTATGAGCGACAAATTAAAAGAATTGCCGGCTTGCCCGGTTGAAACAACGCTTACCTTAATCGGTGATAAGTGGAAAGTTTTAATACTAAGAGATTTGTTGTCGGGAACAAAGCGTTTTGGCGAACTCAAAAAATCTATCGGCAGCGTATCTCAAAAAGTTTTGACTGCTCAGCTTCGTGATATGGAAGAAAACGGACTCGTTAATCGAAAAGTATATGCTGAAGTTCCGCCAAGAGTAGAGTATTCCTTGACAGAATTGGGGCAGAGCTTGAAGCCTATTCTCGACGCTATGTGGAATTGGGGCGAAGGATATAAAAGCAGTATATCAGGCAAATAAACCCCTTGCTTGACAACATAGTGACAACAAAAATCTTGACAGTCCATATTTTATGGATAATCTGAACACTCCCGATAATATGAGTAAAAATGCCCATACAAAATTGTTTAAGTCTCAGTTTTCGGGAGCGAGTGGGAATGATTTCACACCCGTGAAAAAGCCTGTAAATAAAGGCATTTTGCTGCTTTTATGCCCTTTGTGGCAACAAAATGGCAACATTATTTGAATTATTGTAAAAGTAAAGGGGCTGTAAAAAAACAGCTCTAATAAAAAATCGACTGCAAGAAATCCAAA
>JBJEOK010000049.1:0-102156 GCA_051880695.1 Acutalibacteraceae bacterium
AAAGTTCAACTTCACTAACTCCGTCTATCGCGAACATTCTGCGAATGTTCGCTCAACGGCTACGCCCGCCGCTTTCAGCGGCTACGGCTCCGCCTCCAACTTTCCCATACTATCCCTCTTAAAACAAACAAACCAAAAAAAATCAGCCTGACGCTTTCAATTAAGCAAAGCGTCAGGCTAAAAATAATTATATTAGATTCACCTATTTTATGCGGTGTAAAGTTAGCCTTTAAATAACTTTCACACGTGACATTCCTGCCGAGGTACTCGGCCCCGTGACAATCGAGTCAACGTAATCGACCGACCGGCTTAGTTAATCTTTCCGTAAAGGGAAACCTTTTCTGCACCTGCATCGGTTCTGGGCGCTCTCTGGGGAACGTCTGACTTGGGAGCACTGCTGTTACGTCCGCCGTTTCTGCCGCGATTGTAACCGCCTCTGCCGCCGCGGCCGCGATTGTTGTAGCCGCCTCTGCCGGGATGTGTGGGTTTTACACCCTCCTCAAGAGTAATTACAACTCTTCTTGAAGAATCAAAGCCTACCGAATGTGAGGTTACACCCTCAATTTCCTGTACGGCTGTATGAATAATGCGTCTTTCATAAGGATTCATGGGCTCAAATGAAACGTTTCTGCCGTATTTGAGCACCTTTTCGGAATTCTTTTTTGCAAGCTCACGAAGTGTATTCTTTCTCTTTTCGCGGTAATTGCCTACATTGATAGAAATTCTCGAATACTCGTTTTCTTTCTTAGTCTTGTTTACAACAAGTCTTGTAAGGTACTGAATAGCATCAAGAGTATCACCTCTCCTGCCGATTACAATACCGTAGTCCTCACCGCAGTCAAGGTCAAGGATAATTTCTTCGTCGCTGTTTTTGTAAGCTGAAATATTAACCTCGCTTACACCCATACCTTTAATGACCTTTGTAAGGTAATCAGCGGCACTTTTAACGCTTTCGCTTGAGTTTATGTCAAAAGCTTCACCCGTAACCTCATTGACTGTTTCAATTTTATCAGCCTTGGGAGCTTCCTTTTTAGGCTGTTCCTTTTTTGCAGGCTTTTCTTTCTTAACAGGCTGTGCCTTAGGTGCAGCTTTTTCAGTAACTTTATTTTCTGCTTGCGCCTTTGGTGCGAGAGCATCGGGAGTTTCATAAAAAGCTCTTGCCTTTGCAGGTGAACCGCCGAAAAGACCTAACACCTTTTTTGTAGGCATTGCTATAATTTCGGTGCGAACATCTGCTGAAGCGGGGGCATTCAATGCGTTACGCGCATTTTGAAGAGCCTCCTCAATTGTTGCACCGGTAGCTGTTGCTTCATGTATCATCTTAGTTATCACCACCGTTTTGTTAGTGTTATGTTTTAATTATTCTGCATCATTTTTTTCGCCGCTGACAATTGCCTTTCTGTTATTTTCATAAGAGCGGCGATAAATAGTTTCCTCAACCATAAGCTTTGCAATAGTCTTTCTCGGAGCATAGATGTGACCGAGTATAAGAGTCTGTACAAACGCAATGAGATTTGAGAGAATCCAGTACATACCCATACCTACAGGGAAGCTCCAGGTAAACCAAATTGACATAAGGGGCATTGAAAGCATCATACAGCCCATCATCTGCTGATTTTCCATATTGGGGTTAGCCTTCTTTTGACGAACCTGTGTAAGTATACTTGTCATAAGTGAAGTAAGACCTGAAAGCACGGGAATTGCAAGAATTGCAATTGTAGCCATATTAAGACCGCTTTCAGAATATACTGTACCGGGAACAACACCTAAATCAATGCCGAAGATTTTGAAATTGAAGTTTTTGATGGTATCAATTTCTGCTGCATAGGTGCTCATAAGCTCGGGAGCTCCTGCGATAATTTCGTCAATTTTTGAAATAGCAATTGTTTCAGCATAGGCAACTGACTTTTCGGCAACAACACCTAAAGACTGTGCCGCCGCCTTAATAGCTTCAATTGCTTCTGACGAAAGATTGAGAACATAAGTCAAGGGTTGACGGATAATACCGTAGAGACCCCAGAGAATGGGAAGCTGTAAAAGCAAGGGAACACAACCGGCCGTCATGGCAGAGTAGCCCTCACGCTGATAAAGCTCATTTGTCTCCTGCTGGATTTTCATATTTCTTTCCTGAGGAGTATAATCTTGATATTTTTCTCTTATTCTTCTGAGTTTAGGCTGCATACGTACTGTTTTAGCCGAAGACTTTTGCTGCTTAATTGAAGTGGGAAGAAGAATAACACGGAAAAATAATGTAAATATAACAAGTGCAATTCCGTAATTTCCTACAAAGTCAAAAAGGATTCTGAAAAGGAAACCGAAAATGCTGTAAAGAAAGTTAAACATTGTTTTACCTTTCCGACTACGGATAAATAATAAACGACTGTTTCTTCCCCGCAGTAGTCAAACGGGAACAGCAAAGCTTTTTCATCACTTGTGTTTTTCCTTTTTCGGAGGAACAGGGTCATAACCGCCGGGAAAAAGAGGATTACACCTTAAAATGCGCAATAAAGCCAAAATTCCGCCTTTAAAGGCACCGTAGGTCTCAATAGCTTCAATGGCATAACAGGAACAGGTCGGGTAGTACTTACACATCGGGGGCAGCTTGGGTGAAATATGCTTACGGTAAAACCTTATAACGCCAAGCATAAATTCTTTCATTTCACACTGCACCGACCTCTCTTAAACATTCGGTCATACCAAGCATAACCTTTTTCATTTTAAGATACTTCGTTTTGTTCCTTGCCACCAATACGATGTCATAACTTCCCTTGAGTTCATTATCCTTTATGAATTCCCTGAAAGCTTCCCTCAAGACACGTCTTGAGCGATTTCTCTGTACGGCATTACCTATTTTTTTGCTTGTTGTAATTCCCACACGGCAAACGCCCACACGGTTTTTTAACACATAAACAACCAGTGCAGGACGGGCACAGGATTTTCCGCGATAATAAACACGCTGAAAATCCGAATTTTCAGTTAAGGAAACATACTTTTGCAAAAAAATCATATCCCAACACATTAAAAGTGAAAAAAGCTTTCGGCCTGTTTTAAACAAGTCCGAAATTAAAGCAATTAGTATGTGAGCTGCTTTCTGCCCTTTGCACGGCGACGTGCGAGAACCTTACGGCCGTTCTTTGTTGCCATTCTTTTACGGAAACCGTGCTCCATCTTTCTGTGGCGTTTTTTGGGTTGATAAGTTCTTTTCATTTGCGTTGACCTCCTTTTTCGTTAAAATTATTATAAAACGGGACAATTGCAAAGTCGTGAAAGTAGTAACGCAATTTGTGTCCGACGCTTTCAACAATAAGCGAGCCATAACTCGCGGAAAATAATTATATAATAAAAAGCCTCTTTTGTCAAGCGTTTTCACTGCAACAATTTTTACGCTCTGTTCACTAAAACTTTACGTTAAATAAAAGCAGGTATTCTTCAAGGCAAAGACCTGTTTGCCGTATAAAGGTTGCGTGCTTCACTCCCACATAACGCCAATGCCAAGGCTCCGGAATTACACCGGTGATGTGCTGCTTTTCGGCGGTATAGCGTTCAATAAAGCCGTACTTATGGGCATTTTCTTTAAGCCACTTGTATTCGTAAGTATCAGAAAAACCGGATGATGTGCTCACAATATCCATAGCAAGACCTAAATTATGCTCACTGCAGCCGGCAGGCATAATTTCCGTTGCTGTAAGCCTATAGGCTTCAGTGTAGCTCATACCATAGTCAGACATATAGTAGCTGAGTTGACTTTCAAAGTTACTCTTTTGCCTTTCATAGCTTCTGTAACCGGAATATGCCGTAAGCACTGCACCGTCTTTGAGAGCGTCCTCATACATCTTATTATAATAAGGTGCAACTCTGTAATCCATTTGATGATAGGAGCCGGTAATATAAGCGAGCTTTGGCTCATATCCGTAAGGAATTTGCCTTGACGAGTCAACCACTTCAAGATTCCACGCACCTTTTTCAAGGTCAACGGTTGTCTTATCGCTTTGCGAGGCTTTCGTTTTGAAAACGTATTGATTATAAGCGCCGTAAACCACACCCGTATCGGTTATAATGTAGGGTCTTACGGCAAAAAGATAAGCTTTATTTTGAGGCAAATTCCTGAAAACAGCCGTTGTATTTTTTGTAGAGGACAAGGCAAGCTTCCAGCTTCCGTTAAGGGAAGTTTTATAATAAATGCGGTAACCCTGAGCTCCCACAGAGCCGCTCCAGAAAAGCGTTATCGCCGAGGCAGAGGTTGTCCCTGTAAGGCTCGTAGCCTCAGGCTTTGTTGCGGCTGTGAAAATTTTACTCTTACCCAAAGTATATCCGCTCAAAGTATAAGCATAGGGTCTTACGGCAAACTTAACCTTAAGTCCCGAAGACAGGGAGGTGAAAGTGTGCTCGGTTCCCGTTACATTTGCCGTCTTTTTCCACTTCCCGCCGCTGTAATGATATATAAGGTAGCCGTCGGCTCCCTTTACCTCAGTCCAAATTAGCTTTAAGGCGGTTTCGTTTTGTACAGCCGAAACCTTTAAAGGAGCATCAGGAAAATATACCGTTTCACTTGAAGCAAACGCATTAAAGCAAAGCGGTACTTCACTTTTAAAAATACCGCCTGTAAAAAATGTTAAAGTTAAGATAACTGTGGCAGTAAAGCTTACTGCTTTTTTCAGCACCTTTTTCACATAGTCACCTCTTTCTTTTCCCTACCAATATTCTACCACAATTTTAACAAATGTAAATATCCTTATAAAAAACAATGCTGTCAAAGCTTAAAGCCCGACAGCATTTGTTGTTATTATTTTAACTTATGCAAGCTCTGCAAAGTACTTGATTGTACGAACCATCTGTGAAGTGTAGCTGTTTTCATTGTCATACCATGAAACAACCTGAACCTCATAAAGGCCGTCAGCAATCTTAGCTACCATTGTTTGAGTTGCATCGAAGAGTGAGCCGTATTTCATACCGATAACGTCAGATGAAACGATTGGATCTTCGTTGTAACCGAAAGACTCTGAAGAAGCAGCCTTCATAGCAGCGTTTATGCCGTCAACTGTTACGTTGTCACCCTTAACAACAGCTGTAAGAATTGTTGTTGAACCGGTAGCAACGGGAACTCTCTGAGCAGCACCGATAAGCTTGCCGTTAAGCTCGGGAATAACAAGGCCGATAGCCTTAGCAGCACCTGTTGAGTTGGGAACGATGTTAGCAGCGCCTGCACGTGCTCTTCTCATATCGCCCTTTCTGTGAGGACCGTCAAGAATCATTTGGTCGCCTGTGTAAGCGTGGATTGTTGCCATAATACCGCTTTGGATTTCTGCGTAATCGTTAAGAGCCTTAGCCATGGGAGCAAGGCAGTTTGTTGTGCATGATGCAGCAGAGATAATCTGGTCATCAGCTGTAAGAGTATCGTTATTTACTGAGAAAACGATTGTTTTAAGGTCGTTGCCTGCGGGAGCAGAAATAACAACCTTCTTAGCACCTGCATTGATGTGAGCCATGCTCTTTTCCTTTGAGCAGTAGAAACCTGTACATTCGAGAACAACGTCAACACCGATTTCGCCCCAGGGAAGCTCAGCAGCGTTAGCCTTTGCATAAATTTTAAGAGTCTTGCCGTCTACTGTGATTGTACCTGCTTCGTCATCAGCCTCAACAGTGTGGAGACCTTCACCGATTCTTCCGCAGTAACCGCCTTGTGCGGTATCATACTTGAGAAGATTTGCAAGCATTGAGGGCTTTGTAAGGTCATTGATAGCTACTACTTCGTAACCCTCTGCGCCGAACATCTGACGGAATGCAAGACGGCCGATACGGCCGAAACCATTGATTGCAACTTTTACTGACATGTTAATTTACCTCCAATATTATATTGAAAATTTTAATAATTGCCTTTAATATATTAACCGATTACGGCTTTTTTTTCAACCTTTTTTTCAAGTTTTTTTCACTCTTTTAAAATATTTGACATTCTAAACAAAAACTGTGCCCGTTAAACTTAAAAGGGTGTGATACTAAACAAAAAATATATGCCGATTTTTAATAGACAGCAAAGCTTTTTTGTGATAAAATTAAGCTGATGACATAAAATTCAATGAGGTGACTTTATGAAAAAAATAAATATCAGCGACTTTGACGGCAACGTATTTACCCTTTTAAAGGATAATTGGGCACTGCTTACGGCAGGAAATAAAGACAGCTTTAACACTATGACCGTATCATGGGGCGCCATGGGTGAGCTGTGGAACAAGGATGTCTGCTTCTGCTTTGTAAGACCTCAGAGGTATACATACGAATTTACCGAAAGAGAAGAATACTTCACTTTAAGCTTTTTCTCAAAAGAGTATAAAAAGGCCCTTTCCTTTTGCGGAAGCCACAGCGGCAGAGATGTTGACAAGGTAAAGCAAACGGGTCTTACTCCCGTGTCTCTCGGTGAAAGTATTGCCTTTAGTGAAGCAGAATATGTTTTTCTTTGCAAAAAAATTGCATTTCAGGATATGAAACCCGACGGCATTCTTGAAAAAGAAATTGACGGTAAGTGCTACCCCGAAAAAGACTATCACCGCACCTATGTAGGCGAAATAATCGGCTGTTATAAAAAATAAGCTTAATGTGCTTTAAAAGCCTTACAAAGCCTATAAAAAATAAATTTTTATTGACAACTAAAATCTGTCATTATATAATTAAATTATCAAACAAAGGAGATTATTATTATGGATATTCAAAAAGTCGAAGCTTACCTTATCGAAAACCGCAAATACTTCCCCGAAGATAAAATTTTTCAGTTGAGGGATATGCTCATTCGTCTGCCCGACGATAAATTCTTCCCTATTGCTACTATTGACTTTAAAGACCCCGACACACTTGTTTTTATTTCATTTTTAGGCGGCATTTTCGGTTTTGACCGTTTCTTTATAGGTGATATCGGTATGGGTGTACTGAAGCTTCTCACCGGCGGTTGCTGCGGAATACTTGCAATTATTGACTTGTTTAACATTCAAAAGCTTACAAAGGAACATAATTTTAACAAGTTAATGACTGTACTTTCATCAGCATATTCTTATCAAAACACAAACAACACATTCTAAAACAAACAGCAGCTAAAAATTACAGGTCAGCTCCGCTTACTTAAGCGGCGGCTGACCTTTTTTCTGTGATATATTTTATTTTTGCACTACAAATCCTTATTGGCTGTAAAATTCAGCCTCAGAGCATTCATTACCACACAAAATGAGGATAAGCTCATCGCCGCCGCACCGAACATGGGACTTAGCTCCCAGCCGAAAAACGGAATAAACACGCCGGCGGCAAGGGGTATGCCGATAATATTGTAGATAAACGCCCAGAAAAGGTTTTCTTTAATATTTATTAAGGTCTTTTTTCCGATATAAAGCATTTTAACAAGGGACATAAGACTGCTTTTTACAAGTACAACCTCTGCGGCCTGCACTGCAATATCGGTGCCGGTGCCGATAGCCACACCTACATCGGCGGCAGTAAGTGCAGGGGCATCATTTATTCCGTCACCGACCATAGCAACTCTGCCTTTCTTTTTAAGAGAGGCAACAACCTTTTCTTTTTCATCGGGAAGCACTCCGGCAACAACCTCGTCAACACCCACCTGACGTGCAATTTCTTTTGCCGTAAGCTCGTTATCCCCTGTGAGCATAACTGTGTGTATACCCATTTTTTTAAGCTTCTTTATGGCTTCAACACTGTCCTGTTTTATTACATCGGCAACGGCAATAAAGCCGAGGTAAGCTCCGTCTAAAGAGAAAAACAGAGGTGTTTTGCCCTGCTTTGATTTTTCCTTTGCAAGGCTTTTTGCTTTACTGTCAAGGGTGCATTTTTCACTTATAAAGTCCACGTTTCCCCCACAGAGGATTTTACCGTCGACCTCACATTCGAGACCTCTGCCCGAGACAGCCTTAAAGGCAGTGACAGCCTGTGCCGAAAGCTTTTCACTTTCACCCTTTTTTACAATCGCCTTTGCAAGGGGGTGCTCGCTGTTTTTTTCAAGAGTGTAGGCAAAGCTCAAAAGCTCCTTTTCGCTGACGCTTTCATAAGGCGCTATATCCGTGACCTCCGGCTCACCCTTTGTTATTGTGCCTGTTTTGTCAAGGGCAACTGTTTTTACGGAGGCGGACTTTTCAATAGCTTCAGCCGTTTTAAAAAGTATTCCCTTTTTAGCACCCACTCCGTTGCCGACCATTATGGCAACAGGCGTTGCAAGACCCAGGGCACAAGGACAGCTTATAACAAGGACGGATATTCCCCTTGCAAGAGAGAAGCCTAAATCTTTACCTAAAAGCAGCCACACAATACCTGTTACGGCGGCAATTATCATAACCGTCGGCACAAACACACCTGCCACCTTGTCAGCCACCTTAGCAATAGGCGCCTTTGAAGCGGCGGCATCACTTACTGTTTTGATGATTTGCGAAATTACGGTGTCCTCACCTACGGCTGTTGCCTCACACTTTAAAATGCCATGCATATTCACTGTTGCGGCAGAGACCTTGTCACCGCAAAGCTTATCGGCAGGAATGCTTTCACCTGTCAGACTGCTTTCGTCAACAGAGCTTTCACCCTCAATTACAATGCCATCAACGGGCACTTTTTCACCGGGCTTTAAAAGGAATACGTCGCCTTTTTTCACTTGACTTATATCAACGGTTTTTTCCTCACCGTCAATTATAACCGTTGCGGTTTTAGCCTTTAAATCCATAAGCGCTCTCAGGGCGCTTGTTGTTTTGCCCTTACTTTTACTTTCAAGCATTTTACCTAAGGTTATAAGGGCAAGTATCATTGCGGCTGACTCAAAATAAAGTCCGTGACGGTAGGTCATCACCGCTTGAGCGTCACCTAAGCGCTGAGCCTCAGTCATCATATAAAGCACAATTGTGCTCCACACAAAAGATGCACCCGAACCTAAAGCCACAAGTGTATCCATATTGGGGGCCTTGTGTATAAGTCCCTTAAAGCCGTTTGTAAAAAACTTCCTGTCAATTACAATAACAACTAAGGAAAGTAACATCTGAGTAATTGCATTTGCAACACTGTTTACCTCAAAAAATTCAATCTGAGGCAAGGATACCATGTGACCCATAGAGATATACATAAGCACCGCCACAATCACAAGTGACAGTATAAGCCGTCTTATCATTTCAGGTGTTTCTTTGTCTTCAAGGGCGCTTTCGTCAGCCTTGGCGGAAGCTTTTTCACCCTTTGGCATTTTTATGCCGTAGCCTGCCTTTTTAACGGCGGATATAATATCCTTACTGTCGGCAGTGCCCTCAACAGTGAGAGAATTCGTCAAAAGGTTGACACTGCATTTTTCAACACCGCTTACGGCACTTACAGCCTTTTCAACCCTGGCAGAGCAAGCGGCACAAGACATTCCTGTTACATTATACTGTTGCATTTTATCACCTACCGCAAAAAAAGGAACCTCAAAAGCTTTCGTTTTTAAGGTCCCTTATATTAGTTTAATCAGTCAGCGTTTTCTTCTTCTATCTTGTCTATAATCTCTTGAGGTACTGCCTCACCGTGTTTAACGAATAAGATAAGTCCGAGACAGATTAAGAAAGCAATCGGGCTGTAATAGAACAGGGACATATATGTGCCCGTTACCATTGCAACTCCGCCGTAAACAATGGGAGAAGCAATCTGTGCTGAGAAAGTAGCAGTGTAATAGTAGCCTGTGAATGTGCCCACCTTATCAACACCGCCGATTTCAAGAACAAGAGGTAAGGTATTAACCGTGATAAACATATTTGCAAAGCCGCCTAAAACAAGAACGGGATAAATAAGCACTTTAAGCACCTTGACAATGCCGTCAACGGAGCTTTCAATGTTTGTAAGAGCTGTGCTGTAATCACCGTCTGCAACCTCTTTGCCTAAAACATTTCTGCTTGTTGCAATAAGGTTGTCAAGGCTGAATGCACCGCCTGAGCTCTCCTCAAGCTCAGAAGTAACCTGTTCGTAAACACTGCCCTTTTCCATAGTTTTAAGATACTCACCGTAACCTGTGATTGTAAGTGCTTCAAAGCCCTCTGCACTGCCGCCGTGAGCTTCTTTATACTCATTTTGAAGTGTTGTGTTAACACTGCTGATTGCTGTGTCAATATTAGCATAAACCTTGTTTGCCTGAACGTAGTTGTTTACACCGAGATCCTGGCTTGAAACCATTACGGTAAACACTGCAAAGAATACAAGGAAAGCCGCGATAAATACTGAAAGACCTGCCATAATTGTCTTTTTTCGGCCTATCTTTCTGCCCATTTTACCGGCAGGGATAGCCGCAACAGCAGAGCATACGGCAAAGATTGCCATGATAATTGTTGCCTGAGCTGTTTGTAAGTGGAGAATTTCCTGTGAGAAAAGCGAGAAGAATGTTGTAATTGCGTTTGTACCGCAGAAAAGGAAAAACAGTGAAACAAGCATAAACAAAAGGCTCTTTCTTTCGCCCTTTGAAAGCTTTTCTGCTTTTCTTGCTGCCTTTTCGGCTTTCTTAGCGGCTTTTTCGGCTGCTCTTTTAGCTGCTGCGTCAGCAAACTGGTTCTTTTCAGCTTTAACCTGAATACGGCTGTCCTGCTCCTTGACAAAGAAGAGAAGCACGAGAGCGCCTACAACCATAACAATTGAGCCGATGATAAATACTATGGGGAAGGTCTGGCTTTCCTCTGTTGCTTTTGCACCGACAAAAAGTGTATAGAGCGCGGCGGCAATTGTACCTGCAAACATACCGATTGCTCCGCCGATACCACCCATGAGGTTGATGATGGCATTACCCTCGGAGCGAAGCTCGGGAGGTGTAAGGTCAGGCATAAGAGCAACAACGGGAGCTCTCCAAAGGCTCATTGTGAAAACAAATAGAATGATGAAAACCATTGTTGCGGGAAGACTTCCTGTGTTTAACGCAACAAAGGGAATAATAGCAAACAAAAGTGCTGAAACAGGTGCGCCGATAACAATAAAAGGACGGCGTTTACCTAATTTTGAGTGACAGTTATCGGAAAGCTTACCAAAGGTAGGCTGGAAAATAACGCCGAAGATGTTATCAAAGGTCATAATAATACCTATAAACAAAGGAACAAGTGAAATACTTGTACCAAAGCCTACATCCTGACCCTGGCTTCTTGCAAACTCTGCAAGGAAAGGAATTGCATTGTTGAGCTTTTCACTGAGAGCAGTTACCCATGCGGACTCCGTGAGAAGCTTGTTGAGAATTTTTGTGATGTATGGGTCATAAATTGCCCATGCTATTGAAGATGCCATAAAGCCGAAGCCGGTCAATATGGTCAGTTTGACATTAAGTTTTTCTTTACTGGTCTTTTCAGCCATGTCAAAACTCCTTTCTGTTTTATAATGTATCAATTATAAGCTTTTCAATCAAAAATTGCAATCTTTGTTTATAAAAGCCATTAAATTCGTCATAGTGTACATTCATTTTTTTAATTTATTGGTGAAATTGACTTTAGGGCTTAAGGAGTAATAACAAAACAAATCAGCTTAACACTCATTTTCGGGTGCTAAGCTGACAATTATTAACCTGCAAATTTAAGCTCCTATTTAACCTCTAAAATAAGGCAGCCAAACTCTGTAACAATATCAGAGGCAGTGTTTTTTCCTAAGGAAACAAGCTCAATGCTGTTACTGTTTTCGTGAAGCATAGGGATATAATCGTTACCGGGCACAATATAGCCTATCTGGTCATTTGCAATGCCGATAATTTGAAGCTCACGGTCAATGTCGTTTGATTTTACAATCTCCTGAAGTGAGGGGTGCTCCCACTCCTCTCCCGACCAGGACGCTGACGCCGGAAGTGTTCCGCCGTAAGCTAACTCTGCGGCAAGCTCACCGGGTATTACTGCAAAAGAGAGTGTGTTACCCACTTCAATATAACCTATTTCGCTTATAACCTTGTATTTGCCGTCAAGTTTTTTAACTATATTTTCAAACATTCCCGCCTTGCCGGCAATTAAAAGTAAGGGGTTGTCAATATTCAAGGTTATTTCTCTGTAAGCCACGTTTAAAAGCGGTGCTACTTCTTTATCATTATTTATCGCTTTAAGGTCAATACCTATATTTTTGCCAAAGCCTGCGGTCTGCTCAAGACGTGTCATTGTTTCGCTGTAGCCGTAAACTGTTTGAGCGTTTCTGTTCTGGGTTGTACCAAGCTCTGCACCGAGATAGAAAAGCACATTTGCCCCGTCACCGATTTCCTTTTCCGCATAGTAGGGGTAGTCACCTGTTACGGCTGTACCTGCGGCACCGTTACCTACGCAGTGTATGGGCGAAGAAACAAGCCAGGTTTCCTTGCTGCCGTCAAAGGGAACAAAACGAAGTCTGTTAAAGTTGCTGTCAAGGACATAGGGCTGACGTTTGTCAGTGGTATATTTTGACGCATCTGCCGTGCCTGAGTAAAGCTTACCCTCAGTGAGGTTTTCGGCGGCAGCCTTTACCGATGCCACGCACTGACTGAAAAGGTTTTCCATATACTTTTCGTTTTTGCCGTTTTTGGTATCTTTGCCGAAAGCTCCCTTTAAGGGGTTGAGAAGCGCCATTTCCCAAATATTTCCGTTCATACCGAAAGTGTCAATTGCACTGTGCTGATGAAGCACGGAAACCGTTACGGAGTTGATGTTTTTCTCTGCACAGTAATCGGCAAGCCTTGTACGGATTTCCCTTACGTCGCTCAGGGCAAGACCGTAAGAGTCAACAACACATAAAACTGCGGTGCCTCTGCCCGAGCCGTCATTTATTGCAACTGTTCTTACTTTCAGGTCATCAACGATTTCGGTAGCAAACTTGTTTTCCGTACCTATAGAGCCTGCAACATACATTTTGCCGATAATTTCGTCTTCCGGCAAAAGAATACTTCTGCTATCGTAGCCGAGACTCCAAACAGAGCCGTAAGCGGAACTTTTAAGGAATTGCTCATTACCTTTCATAAATCCCTCAACGGAAGATGTATCATTCCAAGCTTTAGGAGTAGGCATAGCTGACGCAATACCCGAAAGCAAAGAATTTACCACCTTGTCAAGCATATTATATACTGCCTTTGTAACAGGCGAAACAGCAGTATAACCCGTTTCACCGCTTTCAGCCGATGAATTTGTAAATGTCACCGAAAAGCACAGCATAACCGCTAAGGTGACGCACAAAAGCTTTTTAATCTTTTTCATAAAATCTCCTCCTGTTTTTTTCTGTTCTTCAATTCTATCACAGCTTTAAAAAGAGGTCAAGCAGGAAACGGAAAAAGAGTTTTCTTTTCCTTAATAGTCATAATCTTCCGAGGTGACAGCCTCTGTTGAAGAGGCGGCAGCTGACTGCTGTTTAAAGCTGTCAAGAAGCTTTTGTGCTTCTTCGGTGGGTATTGTCACGGGACGAATATCGGTGCCCGAAACATAGTAGAATGTAACACCGTCTTTTGTAAGTGCCCAAGCGCTTTCATAAATACTTACACCTAAGCCGTCCTTGTCGGTTGGAATATCACTTTCCTGACTGTCGTCATAATAATCTTCCTCAGAATAATAGTCGTAGCCGTAATATTCATCCTCGTAGTAATCTTCCTCGCCTGTTGAATTTTCCTCAATTTCAGAAGCAACATTGCTGTAATCGTAGCCGTTATAAATTCTGTAAAGAATTTCGCTGATGACGAGATAATTTTTTCCTAAAATATCGTCCTTTGAAACATACTCCCCTGTTGTCTTATCAAAGGTATATGCCTCGGCTTTAACCTCGGGAAGCTTTACCGTTTCGGTTTGCTCGGGCTCAGCCTGTGTTTCTTCCTCATTATAGTAATAATAATCGTCCTGAGCTTCCCCGGTCGTTTCTTCTTGCGCTTCGGGAAGAACAGGCGAATAAGAGGTTATATACTGAACGAAAGAAAGTCTGTTTTCATCATCAAAGGTAACCTCTGAGGTAATGGTCTGGGTGTAAGGCAAGTCCTCTTTTGCACCGCCCTTGGCGATGAAGTCCTCGTAGTCCTTTTGCGCAGAGCTTGCGTTGAGCCTGTACACCGCAAGCATATCCTCATAAAAGCGGTTGGCATTAACTTCACCCGAGCTGTCACCTGAAAAAACGGGATATTCCACAACGTACTTCCTCATAAGAGTGCGGTCGCTTGTGTAACATTCAATCGTTTCCGTTTTCATTTTGTATTTGGCGGTAACATTATTTTCCGCAGCCTTGCCGGTAGAATTGAAAAGCGGCTTTGCT
Organism: Acutalibacteraceae bacterium; assembly: GCA_051880695.1. GTDB lineage: Bacteria > Bacillota > Clostridia > Oscillospirales > Acutalibacteraceae > UBA6857. The sequence goes on from JBJEOK010000049.1 coordinate 14,209, forward strand.
GACGACTTATTAACAGTAAAGCTGACAGCACCCGTAGCTTCATCAACTGCTTTTTGGGTGATGAAATACAGCATTTTAGTTGCGTCTGTGCCGTCGGCGCTGAATTTACACTCAACATAGTAGCTGCCGTCACTTACCTTTTTGCTGTTAGTGATATCCGCCTTTACAATAGGTGTATTGCTTTTTTTATCGGTAAATTTAAAATAGTAGTACCCGTCGAAGTAATAATAATTTTCAGCGTTTTCAGCGTGAAGCGGATTTAACGAAAAGCTTTCAATAACCTTGTCAAGGTCAGCTTCTTTTATCATATAATAGTTATACTGTTGCTCATCTTCATTATAAAAGCGGTCAAAGGGGTCCGCTTCTTCCCCTTTTACAGGCTGTAAGCCCGAAACGGTATAAAAGAAATTACCGCTGTCATTGAGGTTAATTAAAGAGATAAGCTGTTTGCTTGTAAAAGTATCCCTATCAAAGCCTGCTTTGTAAAAAGTAAAGCCCTTTTGAAAATGCTGTTCAAGAAGAGCACATTCGCTGTCAGTAAGGCCCGTTACAAGAGAAACGGCCTGTGTAGGCTCCTGTTTATTTTCAAAAGCATCGGTTTTTACACTGATAAGGGTGAGAAAAACGGCACTTGCGAAAATAAAGGCAAGCACAAAAGATATAAAGATTAAGCTTTTCTTTTCAGCTTTTGACGCCTTACCTAAGGAAAACTTTTTCTTTTTAGCTCCCGACATCTCTACCCTTTTTATGTCCGGCTTTTCCGGCTGTATTTCTTCCTTGAATTTTTCTTCGCCCTCATAAACAGGAACAACTATTTTCTCGGAATTATCACTGCGAAGCATACCATTTCTCCTTTATTTTAGATATTTTATAAGATTTTTCAGTATCCTTAAATATATTCTAAAAGCTGTCTTATATCGGTAATTTCCGCTTCAACACCGCTGTTACCCAGACCCTTGCCGAAGAAATCACCGTAATTCATTCTTATTGCTTTCATATCTGCACCGAGGGCACCCTCAATGTCGTTAACAGGGTGGTCACCTACAAAAAGAGCTTCTTCGTTTTTAACTCCCGCCCTTTTACAGGCCTCGTCAAAAATACCTCTTGCCGGCTTGTAAATACCGATATCGCCGGAAACTACAACAACGTCAAACATATCTCTGATGCCCGCCGTATCAAGCTTAATATTTTGAAGTGAGGATACACCGTTTGTAATACAGCCTAAAATGTAACCTCTCTTTTTAATCTCCTTTAACACGTCAACGGCTCCGTCAAGCATAACAATGTGCTTGCCGAAGTCAAAATTAAAGCTGTCGTAAAGCTCCTGCATAGGCGGATGATTTTCCCACTTCCAAAGGTCAATAATTTCAGGAAAGTAGACCTCTCTGTCCTTATATCCGCCGTCAACATATTCTTCCATTTCGTCAAGCTTTCTGAGTCTTTCCTCACCGCTTATGCCGGGAAAATACTTTGTAAGAAAGCTCTCACAGTAAAGTCTGTATGCACCTTTGCGACTTTGTAAGGTATCGTCAAAATCAAAAAAGATTGCTTTTACATCTAACTTTGCCATTATTTATACCTCTCAAGTATATCCCTTGCTCTTTCAATATCACATTCAATTTGAATTGAAAGGGCGTCAAGGTCGGGAAACTTCATTTCATTTCTCAAATATTTTACAAGAGCCACTTCAACACTTTTACCGTAAAGGTCACCGGTAAAATCAAGTATACACGTTTCACTTCTCATAGAAGTTTTGTCCAAAGTAGGTCTTACTCCCACATTTGTAACTGCGTTATACCATTTTCCGTCAACATTAACCCTTGAAGCGTAAACGCCGTATTTAGGCACAACAAAGTCTTCGGAGAAAAATTGATTTATTGTGGGAAAGCCCATTGTACGTCCTAAACCGTCGCCTTTTTTTACCGTAAAGTCATAAGAAAAGGCTGTGCCTAACATTTGGTTTGCCCTTTCGATATTCCCCTGACTTACAAGCCGTCTTATAGCCGTTGAGGAAATCTTTTCCCCGTCAAGTAAAACAGCCTCGTGAGAGAAGGTTTCTATTCCTCTTTTCTCAAGCTCATCGTGTAAGGTCTGAGCGTTGCCCTCACCGCCCTTGCCGTAGCGATAGTCAAAACCGCAGGAAACAACTTTTGCGCCTAAGGCTTCAATGAGTATCTTTTCAATAAACTCATCGGGTGTATAATCAACCGTTTCACCAAAGCTGAAGTCAACGGTGGTAAAGCCCATATCCGAAAGCACCCGACGTTTTTTTGCGTCGCTCATAATAATGGGCGGCGCCTTGCCTGTGAGAAGCTTTTTAGGGTGCATATCAAAAATTGTTATAACAGGCACAAGCTTTCTTTTTTCAGCTTCGTCAAGAGCCCTTTGAAGCACTGCCTTGTGACCTAAATGTATTCCGTCAAAAAAGCCGAGGGCAACGGCAGTGCCCTGTTTTATTATGTTTTCCGAAAGCTTTTGCACACCCTCACCTCTTTTTCTTTAAAGCTCAACGTAAACTCTTTTTACTTTAAGCTCACTTAATTGTTCCGTTATTTCACCAAGACCTAAAAATTTACCGTCCCGGCTGTATATTTTATAAATTCCCTTTTGAAAATTGCCCTTGAGCCTTGCCGTATCAAGCTCACCGCCGTTTGAAAAACGTCTTGCCTGATTGTCGGTGACCCTTATTTCGTCATAGGGCAATATACTGTCTACGCTGTGAAGCGCCTTTTGAGTTTCGCCTCTTTCATAAAGCTCGTTTAACTGTGAAAGGGTCAAACAGTCTTCAAGGTCAATTCCGTTTGCCCTTGTACGGCAAAGCGAAGTCATCACACCGCCGCAGCCTAAGGCTCTGCCTATATCGTCAATCAGGCTTCTTATATAAGTCCCCTTTGAGCAGGAAACCTCAATTTCATATTCGTTTTCGCCCTCATAAGAGGTCAGCTCAAGGCTGTAAATATTGACCCTTCGTTCCTCTCTTTCAACTTCAATGCCCTGCCTTGCAAGGTCATAAAGGCGAACACCGTCTTTTTTAAGCGCCGAATACATAGGCGGAAGCTGTGTAATTTCACCTTTAAAACGTGAAAACACATTTTCAACGTCACTTCTTTTTACATTTACCTCATATTCACCGGTAACTTCACCGGTGATATCAAGGGTATCGGTAGTTTTGCCTAAAATAAACCTTGCCCTGTAACTTTTATCGTGGTCGGGGATAAAATCAATAAACCTTGTTGCACCGCCTATTGCCACAGGTAAAACACCCGTTGCCATAGGGTCGAGGGTACCTGTGTGACCGGTCTTTTTTGAGGAGAAAAGCTTTCTCATCCTCGACGCGGCAAAAAATGAGGTCATATTCTCCTGCTTGTTTAAAAATACAAAGCCTGTCACACCATCACTCCATTAAAGTTGCTATATATTCAATAACCTGCTTTTTTGCTTCAGCCAGGCTTACTCCGTTAATTTGACAGCCTGCCGCCCTTTTATGACCGCCTCCGCCGAAGTTTGCACAAATCAAGGCGGCATCGTAATTTTCACTTGTCCTTAAAGAAACGCCTATGCTGCCGTCTTTTTCTTCTTTTAAGGTGATGCCGATTTCGGTGCCCTCAATTTGCCTTGTTATGGGCTTTACCGCATCAATAGCCGACTTGTCCAAACCGCAGTCAAGGAGCATTTTTTGTGAGACCGAGATAACCGCGGCCTTGCCGTCAAAGAAGCTTTCAAGGGTATCAAGGCACATTCTTTCAAAAACAATGGATTTCATGGTTTTTGTCTCAAACATCAACACGTTGATTTTAGCGTGGTCTGCGCCCTTTTCAATCAGGTCTGCGGCAATACGGTGAGTGCGCGGCGTCACGTTGCTGTAACGGAAACAGCCGGTATCCGTACTCATACCCGTGTAAAGACAAGAAGCGGTTTTTTCGTCAATGACTGCACCCAATTCTTTTATTAAAAGGTATATAACCTCACAGGCACAGGCACTGTCACTTTCACAGTAGGTCTTTTTTGCAAAAAATCTTGCTGTGCCGTGATGGTCAAAGGAAAGGTCGACCTTATCGCCGTACCTTTCGTTAAAGCTTTCACCCAAAAGCTTTCTTTCGGCAACGTCAACTGACACAATGTACTTTTCCTCAAAGCTTTCTTTGGTAAGTCCCTCAAAAAGGTAACCGAACTTTTCGGGAATTTTGTCGCCGCAAAGAAGCTTTGCTTTTTTGCCTAAGCTTTGCAGTGCCCTCATAAGAGCCGTACCGCACCCCAAGGTATCGCCGTCGGGATTTGCGTGGCACAAAATCAAAATGTTGTCTTTTGAAAGAAGCTCCTTGGCGGCATCTTTTAATGTAACTGTCATTTTATTCACCCTTATTCTCAAGCTTTTTGAACATATTAAAGCCTTGCTCCACGGAGTCATCGGCTACAAATTTAAGCTCGGGTGTTTTTCTCAGGTGCAGGGCTGAACCCACCTGACGGCGGATAAAGCCTGTTGCACTCTCCAAACCCTTGACTGCTTCTTTTGCCGAGGCAATACCTTTAAGGTCGCTTACATAAACCTTTGCAAAGGAGGCGTCGGAAGAAACCTCTACGCGGACAACGGTAAGCATTTTACCTGCCACTCTCGGGTCTTTTATCTCTCTTATAACAGCGATGATTTCTCTTTTAATATCCTCGCTTACTCTGTTAATTCTGAAACCTGCCATAAATTTCCTCTCTTATTTAGAAAACACAGCTCAATCTCTGTATTCTTCCATTACGAAGCACTCGAAAATGTCGCCCTCTTTAATATCGTTGAACTTTTCAAGACCGATACCGCATTCAAAGCCCGACATAACTTCCTTAACATCGTCTTTGAAACGGCGAAGTGAAGAGATGCTGTCTTCGGTAATAACAATGCCGTCACGGACAACACGGATTTGTGCGTTTCTTGCAACCTTGCCGTCAAGGACATATGAGCCGGCAATTTTACCTGCCGAAGAAAGATTCATAACATTACGAACCTCAATTCTGCCAAGTGCAACCTCACGGAACTTAGGTGCAAGCATACCCTTCATAGCTGCTTCGATTTCTTCAATACAGTCATAGATAACTCTGTACATTCTCATTTCAACATTGTCTCTTTCGGCAAGAGTTTGCGCGTTTGTATCGGGACGGACATTGAAGCCTACGATAATTGCATTTGAAATAGATGCAAGCTGAACGTCGCTTTCGTTAACGGCACCCACACCGCCGTGAATAACCGAAACCTTGACTTCCTCATTTGAAAGCTTTTCAAGGTTTTGCTTAACAGCTTCAACGGAACCGTTGACATCGGCCTTAACAACAATGTTAAGCTCTTTCATTTCACCCTCTTTAAGTGAGGAGAACAGGTTATCAAGTGTAACCTTTTGCTGTGCATTCCACTGCTCTTGCTTTGCGTCATGCTTTTTCTTTTCAACAAGCTCCCTTGCAAGCTTTTCGTCAGATGCAACGTCAAAGGTGTCACCTGCGTTAGGTGTGACGTCAAGACCTGTAATTTCAACGGGCACCGAGGGACCTGCCTGCTTAATGCGCTGACCTCTTTCATTGCTCATAACCCTTACACGGCCTACGGACTGACCTGCAACAACAATGTCGCCTGCGTTAAGTGTACCGTTTTGAACAAGAAGCGTTGCAATAGGTCCGCGGCCCTTGTCAAGTCTTGCTTCAATAACAACGCCCTTTGCGGCTCTGTTGGGATTAGCCTTTAGCTCTGCCATTTCGGCAACAAGAAGTATTGATTCAAGCAGTGAGTCAATTCCCATGTGAGTTTTAGCCGAAACGGGCACACAGATTGTTTCACCGCCCCATTCTTCGGGAACAAGACCGTGTTCTGTAAGCTGCTGCTTTATTCTTTCGGGGTTTGCACCCTCTTTATCCATTTTGTTGATAGCTACAATAATTTGTACCTTTGCAGCCTTTGCGTGATTGATAGCTTCAATTGTCTGAGGCATAATACCGTCGTCTGCGGCAACAACAAGCACTGCAATATCCGTAGCCATAGCACCTCTTGCTCTCATTGAGGTGAAAGCGGCGTGACCCGGTGTGTCAAGGAAAGTAATCTTCTGTCCGTCAAGGTCAACTCTGTAAGCACCGATGTGCTGTGTGATACCGCCTGCCTCTGTTGCGGTAACGGAAGCGTTACGGATAGCGTCAAGAATTGAGGTTTTACCGTGGTCAACGTGACCCATAACAACAACAACGGGGTCACGGGGAAGAAGCTCGTCTTCACTGTCAACACGGTCGTCAATAATTCTTTCCTCAATGGAAACAACAACCTCTTTTTCAACCTTTGCGCCAAGCTCTGTTGCAACAATTTCGGCAGTATCGAAGTCGATAACCTGATTAACCGTTGCCATTGTGCCCAGCTTGAACATTTCCTTTATAACCTCGGCGGCAGTTCTTCTCAAAAGCTCTGCAAGACCGCCTACTGTAATTTCATCGGGAATTTTAATTGTAAGGGTTTTCTTTGCTCTTTCGCCGGCAATTCTTTTAAGTCTTTCTGCCTCGGTCTCACGTTTACCCGAACGTGTACCCTGCTTGCGGTACTGCTGGCTCTTTTGCTTGAGCTTTTGCTTGTTTGAGCCCATATCGTTCATACGGTTTGCCGGAGCGATTTCTTCGTATCTTTCGTTGTACTTTTCAAGGTCAACATTACTGCTTCTTGTGTCAACGTATCTCTTTTCGCCCTTAGTTCTTGCCTGAATTTTATCGCTCTTTTCCTTTTTGGATTGAGCCGGTTGATGTTGAGGCTGAGGCTTCTTTTCAGCCGGCTTTTCTGAAGGCTTGCCGGCTTCCTTTTTAGCCTGAGGCTTCTTTTCAGCCTTAGCGGGAGCCTTTTCATCTTTTGCTTCTTTAGCGGGCTTTTTCTCTGCCTTAGCGGAAGCCTTTTCAGCTTTCTTTTCCTCTTTCTTTTCTTCTTTTGCAGTAACTTCCTCTTTTACGGGAGTTTCCTCAGCTTCTTCGGGAGCTTCTTCGGGAGCATTTGCGGCGGCCTCTTTAGCCTGTCTCTCTCTTTCGCCTGCCGCAAAAAATGCGTCAAAGGAAGCAACCTCATTTTGCTGAGTGATTGTTTCAAAAATAATGTCAAGCTCTCTATCCTCAAGAGCAGTCATGTGTTTTCTTACTTCATCTGTATGCTTTTCAAGAATTTCAAGAATTTTTTTACTGTTAATACCGAAATCCTTTGCAACCTCATGTACTCTGTACTTTTCTCTTGGCATTAGTATCATTCCTTTCTGCCTTAATCAATTGTATTTTCTGCCTCATACTTTTCTTTCAATACCTTTGCAAAACCCTCATCGTTTACGGTGATAACCGCCGCTTTTGAGCCTATTGCCTTTGAAAGAGTAAGTGTGTCATACTTCACGTTTAAAATTTCTATGTTCTTTCCGCCGTAATTACAGGCGTGAGCCATTTCTCTTTTAAGCCTGTCAGAGCCCTCAAGGGAAATTATGCAAAGCTTTGCCTGATTTTTAACTACCGAGGAAATTGCCGCATCGTGACCGAGGGAAAGTCTGCCGCTTTTTCTTGCCATACCCAGAAGACTTAAAAATTTATCATTCATCTTCTTCAATCTCCGTAAGCATTTTTGAAAAAATTTCGTCGGGGATTTTGCACTGCAGGTTTTTTTCAAAACGCTTTGCCTTTTGTGCATTTTTTAAACATTCAACATTTTTGCAGATGTATGCTCCCCTGCCTGCCGCCTTTCCTTTTTTGTCAAGGCTTATGGTGTAAGTTTCCTCACCGTCAGCTTCGCCTGTTTTGGTTTTTACAACCCTTACAAGGTCCCTTTTCGGTTTCATCTCCATACAGCCCAGACATTTTCTCATTGGTATTTTTTTGTTTGTCATTTTATGCCGCCCCTTTTACTTTTTATGCGTTGGCACTGCTGAGGGGTTTAATGTCAATTTTCCAGCCTGTAAGCTTTGCGGCAAGGCGAACATTTTGACCCTTGTTGCCTATTGCAAGCGAAAGCTGACTGTCGGGTACAATTGCACGGCAGCTTTTTGCACCTGAGGGATCAACGGTAACTGTGAGCACCTCTGCAGGAGCTAAAGCGGCGCCTATATAAGCTTCGGGCTCATCACTGTAACGAACTATATCAATTTTTTCACCGCAGAGACTTTCAACAATGTTGTTGACTCTCTGTCCCTGATGTCCTATGCAGGCACCTACTGCGTCAACGTCTGCATTGTTGCTCTTAACGGCAATCTTTGTTCTTGAGCCTGCCTCCCTTGAAACAGAAACGATTTCAACAACACCGTCATAAATTTCGGGAACCTCCTGCTCAAAAAGACCTCTTACAAAACCGGGGTGCTTTCTTGAAATTGTGGCATAGCTTGTGCCTGTCTCCTGAACAATTGAGGAGACGTAAACCTTAATAAGGTCGCCTGCGTTAAGCTTTTCGCCGGGGATCATTTCGCTTCTGTTAAGAATTGCCGTTGCTCTGCCGATTGAAATTGAAGCGTCGCCTGTGTCCGGGTAAACAATTTCAACCTTAGCTGTAACAACCTCGTGATTTCTGTTTTGAATTTCTTTTGCCGCAAGCTCTCTTTCAGCCTCTCTGATACCCTGACGGATAACGCTCTTAGCTGTCTGTGCAACAATTCTGCCGAACTTTTTGGGGTCTATGTCAAGTTCAATTGTTCCGCCTACCACTGCGTTTTCATCATAGTTTCTGGCTTGGTCAACAGTCATTTCAGCGCCCGGCTCGAGCACCTCGTCAACAACGTCAATCTTAACGTAAACTCTCATGCTTCTTTTTTCGGGGTTGATTTCACAAACTACATTATCTCTTGAGCCGTAGCTGTTTTTTGTTGCGGAAAGAATAGCTGCGTTAATTTTTTCAAAGATATATTCCGAGGATATACCTTTTTCCTTTTCAAGAAGCTCAACTGCTTCAAAAAATTCTTTGTTCATTTTTTGTCATTCACCTTTCTTTTTATATATTAGCTCTTTACTTATATATCAAAATCATCGAGTTTTATCCACGAGGCCTCTTTCTTATTGAAAGTGAAACCGCCCTCGCCGTCAAGTCTCAATGTTACATTACCGTCCTCATAATTTTCAAGTATTCCTGAAAATTCCCTTTTACCGTCAACAGGTCTTATCATTTTAACCTTGATTTTTTCACCTATGAAGCGTAAAAAATGCTCATCCTTTACAAGCTCCCTTTCAACTCCCGGTGAGCTTACCTCAAGTAAATAAGCCTGCTCAATGGGGTCTTCTTCGTCAAGTACGGGGTTAATTGCGTGGGTCATATCAACACAGTCGTCAATACTTACACCGCCGTCTTTGTCAATAAAAATACGCAAGTACCAATCTGCACCCTCTTTTAAAAAGCGTACGTCCCAGATTTCAAGACCTAACTGCTTTGCAAGAGGCTCTGCCAAATCCCATACCTTTTTTACGGTATTACCGCCTTTAGCCATACCTACCACCCTTTCTCGAATTTGCAATAAAGAAGAGTGGGCCCTCGTAAAAAAGCCCACTCTACCATAGAGACTGTTTGTATTATACCACACTGTTTTAATTTTAGCAAGTATTTTTACAAAACTTTTTATCTTGTAGCTTTTTATCCGATTTTTTCAAGTAAAAAGCCTTTATTTATGATACTTTGTACCTAAAGAAATCTGTCCTGCCCTGTAAAGCTGTTCAAAAAGCATAATCCTTGCAATTTGGTGAGGGAAAGTCATTTTGCTCATTGAAAGCCGTCTTTTACTCAAGGCTTTTACTTCATCGGAGAGCCCGTATGAACTGCCTATAATAAACACTGCCGTGCTTATGCCCGAAAGTGCTAAGCTTTCAAGCTCACCTGAAAGCTCCTCACTTGAAAGCTGTTTTCCCTCTATACAAAGAGTATATACGGCGGCACCCTTAGGTATCTTCTCTGTAATTTTTTTAGCTTCGGCTTTAAGTGCCGTATCAATTTCCTTTTGAGACGGATTATCACTCAGCTTTTCCGGTGTAAGCTCCGTAACGGTAAGCTTGCCGCCCATTCTCTTTATGTATTCTTTGGAAGCGTCACGCAAGTAAGCTTCCTTCAGCTTGCCTAAGCATATTACATTCAAGTTGACCACAGCTGCACCTCAAAATCTGACTATACCGCCGTCATTTTCTTTTTTGTTTACCTCAAGAATAAAGTCCCTGCCGTTTACCGCGCCTATTTCACTTGTTGCCGAAAGGCTTGTTTGATATGCAAGGTCAGGGAAGTTGTTTTCATCGCTCAGGTGACCTAAGAAAACTCTGCTTGTGCCTTTTGAAACAAGCTCCTTGACAAATTCTGCACAAGCTATGTTTGAAAGGTGTCCGTTATCAGAGAGTATTCGCCTTTTAAGGTAGTAGGGGTAGGGTCCGTTTTGAAGCATACCCTCATCGTGATTAGACTCGAGCATAACAAGGCTGCAGCCTTTTATGTTTTCACGCATGATTTCGGTAACACAGCCTGTATCAGTGGCAATTGCCGCCTTTTCACCGCTTTCAAAGGTTATTTGATAACCGCAGCTTTCCAAGCTGTCATGAGGCGTTTTAAAGCTCCTTATGAAAATGTCACCTATTTCAACACCTTTTTCATCAATTATTTCATAAGGGAATTTACCTGTGACGTGGCCGTTTTTTTCAAGAAAACTCATTGTGCCCTCTGTGGCATAAACGGGAATTTTATAAGTTGATGCTAAAATCCTCATACCGTTTATGTGGTCACTGTGCTCATGGGTGATGAAAATTCCCCCAAGCTTTGACGGGTCAATTTCTCTTTGCAATAAAGCCTCCTTGAGCCTTTTGGCACTTACACCGGCATCAACAAGTATGCCCGTTTTAGCCGAGCCTATAAATATGCTGTTTCCTGACGAGGAAGAAAAAAGTGAACAAAAACGCATAATATACCTCTATTTTAATTTATAAACAGTCCTGCTTGCAAAATTTAAGGTCAGCTCCAGACTCAAAGAGTAAAGCTAACCTTTAATTCATTTTATTAAGAATCAGGATTTAAGGCTTTTCCCTTTTTCCTAATAATTATATAGCTAAGTTTTTTCCGCTGTCGGGTATCATCTTACGGTAAATATCGGCACCTACACCCCGAAGCTTTTCAACATAGTCTTCGTAGCCTCTGTCTATATATTTTATATCTTCAATTTCAGTTGTGCCCTTTGCAATAAGACCTGCAATAATCATTGCCGCACCTGCACGCAAATCATCTGCCCTGACGGGAGCGCCTGTAAGCTCAGGCACACCTGAAAATACGGCGATTGTGCCGTCAACGGTTACATCTGCGCCCATTCTTATAAGCTGGTCAACATATTTAAAGCGGTTATCCCAAACGCCCTCGGAAACTATACTTGTGCCTTGTGCAACCGTAAGAAGCACTGACATTTGAGGCTGCATATCCGTAGGGAAGCCGGGATGAGGCATAGTCTTAACATTGCATTTACGGAATTTACCATCGGAAACAATGCGGATATTGTCGTCATACTCGGTAACGGAAACACCGCACTCCATAAGCTTTGCCGTAATAGATTCAAGGTGCTTCGGAATAACATTCTTGATAAGCACATCTCCGCCTGTTGCAGCTGTAGCAACCATATAAGTACCGGCTTCAATCTGGTCCGGAATTATTGAGTGAGTACATCCGTGAAGATTTTGTACACCGTGAATTTTAATAACATCGGTACCTGCACCTCTTACATCGGCGCCCATTGCATTGAGGAAGTTTGCAAGGTCAACAATATGAGGCTCCTTAGCCGCATGCTCAATTATGGTAAGTCCCCTTGCTTTTACGGCGGCAAGCATAATGTTTATAGTTGCACCTACGGAAACCTTATCCATATAAATTGGACTGCCTGTAAGACGGTCTGACTTAGCGTTAATCATACCGTTTTCAACAGTGACGTCTGCACCTAAAAGCTCAAAGCCTCTGATATGAAGGTCGATAGGCCTTACGCCGAAATTACAGCCGCCGGGCAAAGCGACCTTTGCTCTTGAGTATCTGCCTAAAAGTGCACCGATGAGATAATAGGATGCGCGCATTTTGTTTGCCATTTCATAAGGTACAATATAAGAATTGACCGTTTTTGTGTTAATTTCAACAGTGTGTTTGTCGATATATCTGACCTTGGCACCCATTTGGCTGAGAATTTCCAGCATACATTTTACGTCACTTATATTGGGTAAATTTTCAAGTATACAAACATCCTGAGCAAGCAAAGCTGCCGGAATAATGGCAACAGCCGCATTTTTGGCACCGCTGATTTCAATTTCGCCGGCAAGCTTGTTACCGCCGTGAATTACGAGCTTTTCCAAAATTAAATCTCCTCTTTCTTTTGTAATAGAAAAACGGAATTTTAAAATTCCCGAGGTCAAAGCCTCAAAAAATATAATGAAAAAGTGAACCGCCGAAAATGAGAGAAAATGTATAAAAAAACACAGGTTCACTTATTAAGTCGCTATTCAACTCGGGTATTATAACACTAAACCGAATAAAAAGAAAGACTTTTTCTGCCTTTTTGTTGAATATTCACTAAATATTTTTTTCTAAGCTGATATTTTAGTTCTTTTATAATGCAATAGCATAAAATTCATAGCTGTTTTTACAGTCAGTTAATCTTCTGTTTTTAGTTTTAACATATATCTTTGCCTTACAATTGACAATTTTTATTTCAAATACTTTTTTAATATTAAAGCTCTTTAGTGTTGAAAACTTCTTTTACTTTTGGTATAATTTTTCAGTAAATTTATTTAAAAGGGAGAATTTGCTATGACACCTCTTGAAAAAGCACGCTTTCTTCAGGCAGAAACAATCATCAAAAACTTAGAAAAACGCAATATGACAGGCATCTACTGTGAAAGCAGGGAGGCTTGCCTTAAAACCGTACTTGAGCTTATAGGCGACGGAAAAACAGTAAGCTGGGGCGGAAGCGAAAGTATGAAGCAGTGCGGTATTGCCGAGGCACTGAAAGCAAAAGGCACCTGCACAGTCCTTGACCGCACCGAATATGCCCCCGAGGATATGAAGGATTTTTACACCAAAACCTTTAACGCAGATTACTTCATTATGGGCACAAACGCCATTACCCTTGACGGTGAGCTTGTAAACATTGACGGCAACGGCAACCGCCTTTCCTCGCTTATTTTCGGACCCGAGCACGTTATTGTTATTGCAGGCATCAACAAGGTTGCTTCTGACTTAAAGGACGCTTTTTGGAGAGTTAGAAACATTGCTTCACCGCCTAACACAATAAGGCTCCAAAAAAACACACCCTGCACCAAAGACGGCAGATGTCACGACTGTTTTTCACCGGACTGTATCTGCAACCAGATTGTTGTAACAAGAAGAAGCCGTGAAAAAGAAAGAATAATTGTCCTTTTGGTTAACGACTCATTGGGATTTTAATTTGAGGTACAGCCTATGAAAGCACCTTTAGCAGACAGACTGAGGCCGCGTACAATTGATGAAATGGTCGGTCAAAGCCATCTTTTAGCCCCCGGCAAGGCACTTAGAAATATCATAGATTCAGGTGAGCTTCCGAATCTTATTTTCTACGGCCCCTCGGGTATAGGCAAAACCACCCTTGCCTCAATTATCGCCCTTAAAACCAACCGCAAATTTCACAAATTAAACGGCACAAGTGCCGGCACTGCCGATATAAGAGCCATTGTAAACGAGCTTGACACCCTTGCCGCGCCTAACGGAATACTTTTATACCTTGATGAAATTCAGTACTTCAACAAAAAGCAGCAGCAAACCCTACTCGATTACATTGAGCGAGGCGAAATCACCCTAATTGCTTCCACAACGGAAAACCCTTATTTTTACATACACTCGGCAATACTGAGCCGTTGTACCGTATTTGAATTTAAGAGCGTTACCCCACAGGAGATTGTGCCTGCGGTAAAAAGAGCCTTTAATGTTTTAGGTGATGAGCGTAATACGAAGATAATCGCTGACGATGACACAATACTTCACATAGCCCGTTCCTGCGGCGGCGATGTGAGAAAAGCCATAAACAGCGCAGAGCTGTGTATTTTAAGCACCCTGCCCGATGAAAGCGGCACCATAGTTGTCACTAAAGAAAAGGCACTTGAGCTTACACAGAAAAGTGCCATGAAATATGACAGAGAGGGCGACGAGCATTACGATATTCTTTCGGCTTTTCAAAAAAGTATGCGCGGCTCCGACCCGGACGCGGCAATCCATTACCTTGCAAGGCTCCTTGAAGCGGGGGATATGCCCTCAGCCATAAGAAGACTTATGGTCTGCGCCTGTGAAGATGTAGGGCTTGCCTATCCTATGATTATACCCATTGTAAAAGCTGCCGTTGACGCGGCGCTTATGGTAGGTATGCCCGAGGCTAGAATCCCCCTTGCCGATGCGGTTGTTTTAGTCTGCAACAGTCCCAAATCAAACTCCGCTTACCTTGCTTTTGACGCGGCTATGGCAGATATTAAAGCAGGCAATTCAGGTCCCATTCCCCGTCAGCTTCAGAACAAGCATTTTGACGGCGAGGACAATCAGAATAAAGGACAGTTCTACAAATATCCCCACGATTTTCCAAACCATTACACACCTCAGCAATACCTGCCCGATAAAATAAAAAACCGCAGGTATTACCTTTACGGCGACAACAAAAACGAACAGGCGGCATCAGAGTATTGGAAGAAGATTAAGGGATAACGGTCAGACGATAAAATGCATAAACAGAGGTCAGCTTTAAAGCACAAAGCTGACCTCTGAATTTAACTTTAATATTTTACACTCTATCCTTACCCTTGATTTGCGCCGGGTCTTCCGCAGCATTTTTTATACTTCTTTCCGCTGCCGCAGGGGCAAGGGTCATTTACACCGACTTTTTTATCGCTTTTAACAGGCTTTTTCTTTTCACTGCCGTCACCGCCTGTTGAAGTGCTTGTTATTTTAGCAACTTCCTCACGTTTGATTTCCTCGTCGGTTTTAAAATGTGCCGAAAGAACAATTTTTACCGTATCGTCACGGATTGAAGATGTCATTTCCTCAAACATATCATAACTGAGCTCTCTGAAAGCAACAACGGGGTCTTTTTGTCCGTAAGCCAAAAGTCCCACGCTTCTCTTAAGCTCGTCCATAGCGTCGATGTAGTCCATCCACTTCATATCAACGTTTCTAAGGAGCATCTCGCGTTCAATATTACGCATCATTTCCTCGCCGTAAAGAGCCTCTCTCTCCTCGTGAAGCTTGTGAGCACGGTCGGTGAGCAAATCATAAATTTCTTCTGTCTTATACTTTCTGTCCTCGGTAAAGTCGTCTTCGGTTGTGAGCCAACCCATATATTTCTCTCTGAGTGACGGGAAGTGCCACTCATTTGACGGCACGTTTGCAGGGCAGAAAAACTCTACACTGTCGCCTATTGATTCGTCAATCATCTTAGTGATAACAGGCTTCATATCGTCGCCGTTTAAAACCTTATCACGCTGAGAGTAAATAATCTCACGCTGTTTATTCATAACGTCGTCAAAGGCGATAACGTGACGTCTTGCGGCAAAGTTGTTGCCCTCAACCTTACGCTGTGCAGACTCAACCTGTTTTGTAAGCATACCTACCTCTATGGGAGTATCCTTATCAACAGGCATACTGTTCATAATGGCAGCCATTCTGTCACCGCCGAAAAGACGCAAAAGGTCGTCCTGCATTGAAAGGAAGAAGCGGCTTTCACCGGGGTCGCCCTGACGTCCTGCACGGCCTCGAAGCTGATTGTCAATACGTCTTGAATCGTGTCTTTCCGTACCGATTATATAAAGACCGCCTGCCTGTCTCACCTTTTCGGCTTCTTCTTTAATTTCCTCTTTAAACTCTTTTTCAAGGCGGGTAAAGGTTGCCCTTGCCTCAAGGATATCCTCGTTATCGGTGTCGCCGAAAGCGGTAGCTTCGCTTATAAGCTCCTCGGAATACTCCATTTTACGCATCTGGCTTTTTGCAAGAAATTCCGCATTACCGCCGAGCATAATATCGGTACCGCGTCCTGCCATATTGGTAGCAATTGTAACGGCGCCTAATTTACCTGCCTGTGCAACAATTTCCGCTTCCTTATCGTGATGCTTTGCATTTAAAACATTGTGCTTTATGCCCCTCTTTTTAAGGGCGGCGGAAAGCTTTTCGCTCTTTTCAATGGAAATGGTACCCACAAGCACCGGCTGACCTTTTTCGTGGCACTTTAAAATCTGCTCAATAATGGCGTCAAACTTGAATTTTTCCGTTTGATATATGACATCGTTGTTATCTTTTCTCAAAAGGGGCTTGTTTGTGGGAATTTCAACGGCATCAAGGGAGTAAATCTCTCTGAATTCGTTGACCTCTGTCATAGCTGTACCTGTCATACCGGAAAGCTTTTTGTAAAGACGGAAGTAGTTCTGGAAAGTAATTGTAGCAAGGGTCTTATTCTCTCTTGCAACCTTTACGTTTTCCTTGGCCTCAATAGCTTGGTGAAGTCCGTCATTGTAACGTCTGCCCAGCATAATACGGCCTGTAAACTCGTCAACAATAAGCACCTGACCGTCTTTCACAACATAGTCAATGTCCCTTGTCATAATGCCGTGAGCCTTAATTGCAATGTTAAGATGGTGGGAAAGTGTAAGATTTTCAGGGTCGGAAAGGTTTTCAATACCGAAGAATTTTTCAGCCTTTTGAATACCGCTTTTTGTAAGGTTACAGGTCTTTGCCTTTTCGTCAACAACGTAATCGGCACCGCTTTCCTTAGCTAAGTCTTCAAGGTTTGCCTTTGAATCGGTTTCGGCTACCTTGAAGCACTTAAGGCCCGAAACAAAGCTGTTGGCAATGGCATAAAGCTCTGAGGATTTACCGCCCATACCGGAAATAATAAGGGGAGTTCTTGCCTCGTCGATAAGAATTGAGTCAACCTCGTCGACTATGGCATAGTTGTGACCTCTTTGTACCTTTTGGTCCATATAAAGCACCATGTTGTCACGAAGATAGTCAAAGCCCATTTCGTTGTTTGTGCCGTAAGTGATGTCGGCGGCATAAGCCTTGCGGCGCTCACTGTTATCAAGTCCGTTTACAACAAGACCCACGCTTAAACCGAGGAAACGGTAAACCTTGCCCATCCACTCACTGTCACGGCGAGCCAGGTAATCGTTGACAGTAACAATGTGCACACCTTTTCCCTCAAGTGCGTTAAGGTATGCCGGAAGCGTTGCAACAAGGGTTTTACCCTCACCTGTTTTCATTTCGGCAATTCTGCCTTGGTGAAGTATAATACCGCCCATAATCTGTACAGGGAAGTGCTTCATACCTAAAACACGCCACGAAGCCTCACGGCAGACGGCAAATGCCTCGGGCAAAAGCTTGTCAAGGTCTTCGCCCTTTTCAAGGCGGTCTTTAAATTCATTTGTTTTTGCTTTAAGCTCTGTGTCGGAAAGTGCAGAGTATTCTTCTTCGTAAGATAGCACTTTATCAACAAGAGGTCTTACTCTTTTAATTTCTTTGGCACTGTAATCGCCGAAAAGCTTTTTAAGTAAGCCCATTTATATCACCTCTAATATTATTTTCACATAAATTTAATCACAAGTACTTTATTTTAACATAAAACAATTCCCTTTTCAACTGTTTTAATAAATATAGACAATTATTCTTCTTAACAAAAAATTCAACAGATTTGTTTGCATTCTGATACACATAGTGCTATAATGTATTGGAGTTAACATAATAATGCAATTTTTCACCGAGCAGATTTCTGTTGGGTGCGCTTTGCTGTTTTTGAAAGAGGAAAGAGGATAAATATTATGGAGTATATCAAGGCTTTTTTTGAACTTGCGGAAGTCAGATACTTTTTCGATGCGGTATTTAAAATGATTGTGGTTATCGTTTTAAGCGGTATAATCGGCTTTGAAAGGGAACATTCTCACAGACCGGCAGGCTTTCGTACACATATTCTTGTTGCCGTAGGCTCCACCCTTGTTATGATGACCTCTGCCTATGTTTTTAAGGAATACGAGGGCATCACCGCCTTTGACCCTACAAGACTCGGTGCACAGGTAATAAGCGGTATAGGCTTCTTAGGTGCCGGTACAATTCTGCGTGAGGGCTTTTCGGTTAAGGGACTTACAACGGCCGCCTCTCTTTGGGCGGTTTCCTGTATAGGTCTTGCCGTAGGTGCGGGCTACTATGTGGGCGCGATTACAACAACCCTTGTAATTTACCTCACACTTAACACCTTTAAGCGCTTTATTGCCAAGAGCAACCCCTCAAAAAATATTTACATTGAAGCGGAAAATATGTCACATCAGGCGGCGGAAATCGGAACAATAATCAAGCGTTACGGCGGCAATCTTCACACCCTTGAGGTGCTTTATGCCGACAGCTCACCCACAAAACGTAAAAGTGACAGCGTTGTTATGAAAGCAGTGGTCTTCCCCCGTGACGAGGATTCACTCAACCTTACAATTTCCGCAATACGTTCCCTTGAGGGAATAAGAGATTTGTATATTGACTGATTTTTCAGTTTATATAAAACCGAAAGGAGACTAAAAAAATATGAAAAGAATATTTGCAGCAATTTTATCTTTGTGCTTGCTTGCCGGAATGTGTCTGCCTGTGCTTGCAGCGACACAGGGCAATACAGGGGACAAAAACGCCCCGGTTTTAAGGCTTGTTGTACCTGAAAACTGGGAAATGAAAATAGGTGACAGCAGAAGTGTTGACGCGGCAATGGGTAACACCGAAAACCGTGTTATAACCTGGAGCTGTGACCCTGCTGACGTTGCAAGTGTTGACCCATGGGGCAGAGTTACCGCACTCAAAGAGGGCACTGCCACCGTAAAGGCAAAAAACAGTGACGGACTTGAAGACAGTGTAACACTCAGGGTTGTAAAGAAAAGCACAAAAGCAGACATAAAAAACACAAAAATTGACTTTGAGGGTGAAGCTTCACCTTTGGGCGAAAACCTGCAAAAGGTTGTTACAAGATACGAAATCGGCGACAAAAACGTACCTGAAAAAGTTACCGATAAGGACAGCTACGGTGAAAATCAGTCTGCCACCACAAAAGACGGTGCTAAGTGGGAAATCACCTCCTACGGTGTACTTCGCACCGATGAAAAAGCAAAGGATTCACGGGATAAGCTTCAGCGCTTTATGGGGGACAGATACTTCTATTCACCCGACACAGGCGAGGGTAAGGTGCTTGCAATTTTCCCCGACGGTGAAAACGGCATCTGGACTGTAATGGACGAGGGCTATACCCACATTGAAATGAAAAAAATCTCCGGTGAAGAAAAAGCCGTACAAATGAGTGACAATACACAAAAATACGTTGCAAGGCGCGGTATGGTTTCCGAGGCCTATTATCACGAGGACATTGACAAATGGGTTCCCGACGAAAGCGACAACGACGGTCTGTGGACAGCTATGTACGGTGCAGGCGAGCTTATGCGTTATGCTACACTGCGTGACGACCCGACCGCCTCAAAAAAGGAAATAGAAGCGGCTAAAAAAACCGCCTACCTTTCAGTTGAGGCAGTGCTTTTCCTCACATACGTTTCAATGCGTGAGGGCACCGTTGAATCCTATGTAAGAGCACAGCAAAACGGCTCAATCACTAACTATGACAAGGGCAAATATTACACCAAAAACGTACTCATTGACGGCGGAGACTATTCACAGTCGGTACCCTTTGAAAGCCCTGCCGAAGCCTTTAACAATATGCAAAAGGCATATATGAGCTACGGCAAAACCTCTTACACGCAAGAGGACTGCAACCTTAAGCTTTTCAGCGATGACAGCTGGACTGACATCACAACAGACACAAAATCAGCTGCCGCAAAGCGCACAAGAAACCTCGAGGGCTTCTGGGCAAGAACCTACTCACTCAAAAGCGAAAAAGAAGCCGGCTACGGCGACTATGAAGGCTATATTTACTGGAGCCACAACGGTGACGGCACTGCAACAGGCGTTTCGGACAAAAAGGCAAAAGACGGCAGTGATTTTCTTCTCAACAATGAAAATCTCCGCGGACTTAATATAAACGCAACCAAAAAAATTCCCGAAAGACTTTGGAATGACCTTTTAGACGCCGACGTAAATCTTGAAGACATTGTTTACAAAGGCGACACAAGTGCCGACGAGGTTATCGGTCACCTTTTCCTTTATAAATTGGCTTACGATATCATCGGTCCCGAAGACGCTGAAATCAAAAAACTTCTTGTTGACACAATGGAAAGCTTTGCACAGCACATTGTTGACAACGGCTACAACCTTGTTGACGGTTCGGGTCAGCCTACAACCTGGGGCAAATATAACAGGATCTACCTGCACAACGGTCAGGTTTTAGGCGGTGCACCCCTACAGTCAGCCGTTATCCTTTCGGCATTCAAGGTTGCCGCCTACATCACAGGCAATCAAAAATGGGAGGACGAGTACAAAATGGCCGCCCTCGACGAGCAGTATCAGTATGCGGAAATCATGACGCAGGAATACGAAAGATACCGCTTTGCCATTTTGGAATATGCAAACTCCGCCTCACCTGTTTTAGGCTTTATCTTCCGTCCCATTATTGATACAGCCTCTTTTGACACCCTTTACAGAATGATTCTCAACTATTCCGACGAGGAAATGGCAATGCTTGCATTTTATCTGCTTTTCCAGCTGGAAACCGATGAGGAGCTTCTCACTTATTACAGAGCCGCCCTTGACGATTGGTGGTACTCCATGAGCTTCAGCGAAAATCCCTTGTGGTATTACATTTATCAATTGGCTTATCCCGACGAGGAAAAGACAGACGCCTACGGCAACAGCCTTATTGACACAGCCGCCTGGCAGCTTTCACGTCATCCTATCGACACAAGACGTTTCCTTGCCTCAAACGAAAACCGTGATGATATAAAAGAGCTTGACCTTGACGAAGTAGGTATCGGCGACGTGAGAATACTCTCTTACGACTTAAACGGCACTTTGCCCTATTTCCATGACAGTGACAGCGATATATTAAGGCTTATAGGTATAGTGTTCTCCTTAGGTAAGCTTGATTGGAAGGTCGCTCCCGCAGACGAAAGAGCAATGCACAAATTCAACGCCTCTACCTATCGGCTTGACACCGACTACAATCCCGACTGTATGGAAGGCTCCACAACCTACACTCTCCCCTACTGGATGGGCAGATACCACGGAATGTTAAAATAAAACCTCAAAAACAGCCCTGCAACACATTGTTGCGGGGTTTTTTGCTCCTTTTTTAATAAAAAAGCTATCATTTTTCTTTTGCAGATGATACACTTATACCACAAAGAAAGAGGTGATTTTTATGTCAAAGGTTGCAAAGAACATCAAAAGGCTTCGCACCGAAAACGGACTTACTCAGCAAGACTTAGCCCAAAAGCTTCACGTTACAAGGCAGACCCTTTCCTCTTGGGAAACAAACCGCACTCAGCCTGACATTGAAACCTTAGGTATACTTGCCGAGATTTTCTCCGTAGAGCTTGAAGAATTGATTTACGGCAAAAAAAGACGTAAAGACGGTGAAGAAAAGCCATCATACAGTAACACTCTCATTGTAGTGCTTTCGGTTATAGGCTGTCTTTTTATTTCCGTAGGTGCAGTTTTAATTATAGTAAAATATTGGCAGGAATTGCCTGACGGCTTTAAACTGCTTTTATGCTTTTTGCCTGCACTTATAGGTCAGTTCTTAGGTCTTTTTACATTTTTCAAAAAACGGGACAGTATACCCTGGTGTGAGGGAATCAGTATTTTATGGATTATAGGCGTTGTTGCAACAACCTATATGCTCCTTAATTCACACCCTTACATAAAAGATTATGACAACGGCATTTTCAACATAATTTTAGGGTGCTTGCTTTTTGCAATACTCCCCCTGTTAAAATCCTTTTCCCCGGTTATCGCTTTTTTCGGTTACGGCTTTACAGGCTTTTATTGGCTTTACAGTCAGCATATTGACTTTAACCTGTTCAGCCTTTCAAACTCCTTATTTGACATTATTAAATTTATAGCCGTAACCGTAGCTTACTTCGGTTTTATGCTTTTCGGGCTTTATTTTGCTTCACGTTATTTTAAAAAAGAAGCTAATATATTAAGGTATACATTTTTTAATTGGATAAGCTTTTTTGTAATCACTGCCTTGCCTTTTATGCCTTTACTGCACATTCAGCTCACTGCCTGTTATATTCCCATAATCATTACAACAATGCTTTGCTGTTACCTGTTTATAGGTGAAAGCCACACCGACTTTTTCTCTCCCTACAAATTTTTTGCCCTGCCGCTTTCTGCGGTTATAATGTGCATTTTAAGTGTATTAGGCTTTCCGTACGACGGTGAAAAATCATTTATGCTTGTTTTTTTTGTGTTGCCGCTTCTGCCCTTATGCTTCCTCTTTTTTGAAAAGACCCGTCCGAAAGAAAAGCTCTTTAAGGTCTATTCCCTTTTATTTTGTGCGGTAAGCATTTTAAACGCCTTAATTACCGCAGTTTGCATTTATGTAAGCCGTGATAACCCCATCGCTGCGGAAACTACACCTGAAAATAATCTTTTTTCAGCTTTGCAAACGCTTAACATTATTGTCATCCTGTCGGCTTTTGTTGTGCTTATTATCTGCGGTGCAAAACAAAGAAAGCTTTATTACATCAACCTCGGTTTTTTAGGCAGTTGTGCGGTAATAATTTCACAGCTTGCTTTACTGGATATAGGACTTATAGGTATAGGTTTACTGTTTATCCTTTTCGGCAGCGGACTTCTTGCCCTTAACCTTAAAATTTCAAAGCTGAAAAAGAAAGAGGAGGAAGAAAAAAACCTCCGCTTACTTGAAAGCAAAGCAGAGGAGGAATGATTATGAAAGCAAAAGCACTTACTGTATTTGCAATTTTTCTTGTAATTTTACAGCTTACCTTTCCCACATATTTTCTCGCTGACGCAGTTAAAAGAGAAAGTGAAGTTTTAGAAAAAGGCGAAGAATACATAATCAACTTTAATGAAATATATATTTATTACAAAGAACGCTACTATTTCGGCTATCAAAACTGTTACGAAATTAAAAATTATTACGGGGACAGCGATGAGCTTTATTTAAGTGAGCTTTATTTATATGATTACTACGACCTTGCCGTTAAAAAAGACGAAAAGGGAAACACCGAATTTTATATTGCAGAAACACTTTCAAATGAAGAGCTTGAAGCTGTGGACAGGTTTCCCAATAACATTTACATTGATACCCGGGACTTTGAATTTACAGGCAGTATCAAAAATGATGAAGAGCTTTATAATCTGCTGTTTTCCGATGAAGAAGACTTCATACCCTACAAGGAGTTTTCCGACGGTTTTTTCACAAATGAAATTAAGGGCCGGCTTAAAATAAAGCTTTACGGCGGCATACTGAAAGTAACAGAAGTTATAATTGATGATGAAGTTATTTTAAAGTTAGAAAAATAAAACCTTATTACCTGAAAAGGTCAGCTTCAAAACAAAAGCTGACCTTTTTTCATATTCATATTAAAGCTTTTCTTTAACCGCACAAATCCTTTAAAAAGTCAATTTCATTTTGACTGATTTCCCCGTCAACGGCAAAAATCATACAGAGCATAAGTGCAAAGTCGTCTAATTCCTCGCTTGTCATATCAAGGCAAACCGCCCTGAGGTCTGCAATGATTTTTTCATTTTCCTTAACCTGCTTAACAAAGCCGAGAAAATCTTTTTGCTTAATTCCCACAACGTCCTGCATAAGCTTTAATTCGGTTTCGGAAACATCGTTGTCAACGGAAGCGGTGTAAGCGGCAAGGCCTACAAGCATAATGGTTGCCGAATCGGTGTCGGTGTATTTTGCAACACTGTCAAGCACCTTGTCAACAATCACCTTGCCCTTTTCAACAATTTCCTCATAGCTCATTTTCTTCACTTTGCTTAATAATCCGGTCCAGTCTCTCATAATTTCTCCTGCCTTTCCTTGGTTAATAAGTATATTTAACGGTTTTAACCGTCATTTACGTTTTATCCGCCCACATGATACAAATTAGGCTTTTCGTATTCCGCCTCACTTGTAAGCTGTATGCCGAGCTTATTGAACATAATTGAGTCAACACTTGAGGGAATTACGGAAACGTGTGCCTGACAGCCTCTCAAAAGAGGCAGACAGGCTAAAGCCTTTTGTGCCTTTTCATTTGTTGCGGCACTTACCGAAAGGGCAACCAACACCTCGTCAACGTGAAGACGGGGGTTTTTACTGCCTAAGTAGTTAACTTTAAGGTCTTGCACCGGCTCAATGAGATACTCGGGAAGTAAAAGAAGCTCATCTTCAAGGCCTGCAAGATATTTGATTGCGTTGAGTATCGCCGCCGAAACCGCACCTAAAAGCTCCTTTGTTTTACCCACAATAATTGTGCCGTCGGAAAGCTCAATTGCCGCGGCGGGAGCCTGCGTTTGCTCTGCGACTTTATTGGCGGTTTTGGCAACAAGCCTGTCAGAAGCGGTTACACCTGCCTTGTTCATAAGCAGAAGTATTTTATCCTTTTCCCTGCTCTGAGCCGTACCGAAACGGGTATCGCAAAGGCAGTTATAATATCTTCTGATAATCTCCTGCTTTGCCGCCTGACAGACGACCTCGTCATCACTGATACAGTTGCCCGCCATATTCACACCCATATCCGTAGGTGATTTATATGCGGAAAAGCCGTATATCTTAGTGAAAATAGCTTGAAGCACAGGGAAGATTTCCACATCTCTGTTATAATTTACGGTGGGCACACCGTAAGCTTCAAGATGGAAGGGGTCTATCATATTCATATCGTTGAGGTCGGCAGTTGCCGCCTCGTAAGCGAGGTTAACCGGGTGATTTAAAGGCAGATTCCATATCGGGAAGGTTTCAAACTTTGCATAGCCCGCCTCAATACCTCTCAGATGCTCGTGATAAAGCTGTGAAAGACATACCGCCATTTTACCGCTGCCGGGTCCCGGAGCAGTTACAACAACAATTTTACGCTCGGTTTCAACAAACTCATTTTTGCCGTAGCCGTTTTGCGAAACAATAAGAGGCACATCTGAGGGATAACCGGGAATAAGATAATGAGTGAACACCTTTATGCCGAGATTTCTTAAATTGTCCTTGAAAATATCGGCAGCTCTCTGTCCGTCATATTGAGTTACAACAACACTGCCTACAAAAAGTCCCACGCTTCTGAAAAGGTCAATAAGGCGCAAAACCTCTTTATCGTAGGAGATGTTAAGGTCACGTCTCAGCTTTTTCTGTTCAATGGCCTTTGCGCTTACGGCAATAATTATTTCGGCCTCGTCTTTAAGCTTTAACAGCATTTTAAGCTTACTGTCAGGCTTAAAGCCGGGGAGTACCCTTGCAGCGTGGTGGTCATCAAAAAGCTTTCCGCCGAATTCAAGGTAAAGCTTTCCGCCGAACTGCGAAAGACGCTGTCTTATGTGCTCAGACTGTGTTTTTATGTATTTTTCGTTGTCAAAACCGATTTTCATCACTCATTCGCCTCGATTTAATATTATTTTATAAACAAAATCTCAACGATAAATATATCATAAAAAAGCAGAATTTTCAACCTTTAATCTATCTTTATTCATTAAAAAGATGTATAATTTTATCTATCGAAATAAAAAGAGGTAAAATTATGGTTGAAAAGGATTATAACAGACTTTACAGAAAAGCTAAAAAAATCATAGGCGATAAAACTCCCTTAAAAAAAGACTGCGGAAAGCTTTGTCAAAAAGCCTGCTGTAAAGGCGACGAAAACACGGGTATGCTTCTTTTTCCTTTCGAGGAAACCTCACTTAACATAAAGGAAAAAGACGGTGTACGTCTTTGTGTCTGCGGCGGCACTTGTAACAGAAAGGAAAGACCCCTTTCCTGTATGCTCTTTCCCCTTTTTCCTTATATAAATAAACAGGGCAAAATCAAAGTCAAGGCCGACCTCAGAGGCAAAGAAATTTGTCCACTCACAGAAAGCTTTGACAAGGTTAAATTTGACCGGGGCTTTATAAGACGAGTCAAAGAAGTCGGCAGACTTTTAAAGGATGTGCCCGAATGCAGAGAATTTCTTGAAGAGATAAGCCGTGAGCTGGATTTGAGAGAGCTTTTAAATTAAGCAAAATTGCTGTCATTTAGTTTGTTAAACTTTAAAACAGCTTATTAAAATACGTATTTCGGCTCAGTTTATAACAAATTTTACATAATAATGCAAATATTTTTCTTAAAATCATCTTTACATATTGAATTTGAAGTGATAAAATGATAGGTGGTAATTTCTAAGCGAATTATTTAATTTAAAATATCAGGAGGAAAAATCCAATGGCAAGAAAAATGAAAACCATGGACGGTAACAATGCCGCTGCTCACGTTTCTTATGCATTTACCGAAGTAGCCGGTATTTACCCCATCACACCCTCAAGCCCTATGGCAGACTATGTTGATCAGTGGTCAGCTCAAGGACTTAAAAACATCTTCGGTACAAAGGTTAACGTTGTTGAAATGCAATCAGAAGCCGGTGCTGCAGGTACAGTTCACGGCTCACTGGCTGCAGGTGCACTTACCACAACCTACACTGCTTCACAGGGTCTTCTTCTTATGATCCCCAATATGTACAAAATCGCCGGTGAGCTTCTCCCCTGCGTTTTCCACGTATCGGCACGTTGCGTTGCTTCACACGCACTTAATATCTTCGGCGACCATTCAGACGTTTATGCTTGCCGTCAGACAGGCTTTGCAATGCTTGCAGAAACAAATACTCAGGAGGTTATGGACCTCGGTGCAGTAGCTCACTTAGCTTCAATTAAGAGCCGCGTTCCTTTCCTCAACTTCTTTGACGGTTTCCGTACCTCACATGAGCTTCAAAAAATCGAAGTCTGGGATTTTGACGACCTTAAAGAAATGTGCGATATGGACGCTGTTGAAGCTTTCCGTAAGAGAGCTCTCAACCCCGAACGTCCCGTAATGCGCGGTTCACACGAAAATGACGATATCTTCTTCCAGAACAGAGAAGCTTGTAACAAGTACTACAACGCTGTTCCCGAAATCGTTGAAGAATACATGGGCAAGGTTAACGCTAAGCTCGGCACAGACTATAAGCTCTTTAACTACTACGGTGCCGCTGACGCTGAAAGAGTTATCGTTGCTATGGGTTCATTCAATGACGTAGCGGAAGAAGTTGTTGATTACCTTACAGCTATGGGCGAAAAGGTAGGTCTTATCAAGGTTCGCCTTTACAGACCTTTCTCAGCTAAGCATCTTCTTGCAGCTATCCCCGCAACCTGTAAGAAAATCGCTGTTCTTGACAGAACAAAGGAGCCCGGCTCTCTCGGTGAGCCCCTTTACCTCGACGTTGTTACTGCTCTTGCAACAAACGGCAGAGCTGACATCAAGGTAGTAGGCGGACGTTACGGTCTCGGCTCAAAAGATACACCTCCCTCAAGCGTATTTGCAGTATATAAAGAGCTTGCAAAGGACGAGCCTAAAAACGGCTTCACAATCGGTATTGTTGACGACGTTACTAACCTCTCACTTCCCGAGGAAGCAGCTCCCAACACCGCAGCAGAGGGTACAATCGAATGTAAGTTCTGGGGTCTCGGCGGTGACGGTACCGTTGGTGCTAACAAGGACTCCATTAAGATTATCGGTGACCATACAGATAAGTATGTTCAGGCTTACTTCCAGTATGACTCAAAGAAAACAGGCGGTATTACAATTTCTCACCTTCGTTTTGGCGACAAGCCCATCAAGAGCCCCTACTACATCAACAAAGCTGACTTTGTTGCCTGTCACAACCCCTCATACGTTGAAAAAGGCTTCAAGATGGTTAACGATGTTAAACCCGGCGGTGTATTCCTCATCAACTGTCAGTGGGATGCTGCTGAGCTTGAAAAGCGTCTTCCTGCAGAGGCAAAGAGATATATCGCAAACAACAACGTACAGCTTTACACAGTTAACGCTATTGACCTTGCCGCACAAATCGGTCTTGGTAAGAGAACAAATACTGTTCTTCAATCCGCTTTCTTTGCTCTTTCAAAGGTTCTTCCTGCTGAGGAAGCAATCGGCTATATGAAAGAAAAAGCACAGAAGTTCATGAAGAAGGGTAAAGAAATCGTTGAAATGAACGAAAAGGCTATTGACGCAGGTGCAACAGCTTATGTTAAAATTGACGTTCCCGCTTCATGGGCAGATGCAGTTGACGGCGAAGCCGCAGCAGCATCAAAGGGTGCAGAAAAGCTTGTTAAGATGGTTGACACCATTCTCAAGCCCATCGGTGTTATGGACGGCTACTCACTTCCCGTTTCAGCATTCACCGAGCACGCAGACGGTACCTTTGAGCACGGCGCATCAGCTTACGAAAAGCGCGGCGTTGCAGTTCTTGTTCCCGAATGGGATAACACAAAATGTATCCAATGTAACCAGTGTGCTTATGTTTGTCCCCACGCTACAATCCGTCCCTTTGCTATGGACGAAGCTGAGCTTGCAGCAGCTCCTGCACAGATGAAGAAAGCTGAAAAGCCCGTTGCAAAGACAAGCTACACTTACACTCTTGCAGTTTCACCTATGGACTGTATGGGTTGCGGCGTATGTATCGGTGTATGTAACAAGGGCGCTCTCAAGATGGTTTCTAAGGATTCACAAATTGCACAGCAGGAAGTATTCGATTACTGCGTAGCAAATGTAACAGAAAAGCCTGAAACAACTGCCACAATCACTGTTCCCTCAAGCCAGTTCAAGAAGCCTCTTCTTGAGTTCTCCGGCTCTTGCGCAGGTTGTGCCGAGACATCTTATGCACGTCTCATCACACAGCTCTTCGGTGACAGAATGTATATTTCAAACGCAACAGGCTGTTCATCAATCTGGGGCGGTCCCGCAGCAACCTCACCCTACACCGTTAATAAAGACGGTCACGGTCCTGCCTGGGCAAACTCACTGTTTGAAGATAACGCAGAGCACGGTCTCGGTATGTACTACGGTCAGCAGGCTATCAGAGACAGACTTATCGAAGACGTTAAGGCTATCGTTGCTTATGACGGCACAGTAGCAGACGTTAAAGCTGCCGGTGAAGAATATCTTGCAACACTTGAAGACGGCAAGAAGAACGCAGAAGCTTCAAAGGCTCTCATTGCTGCTCTCAAGGCTGCAAACGCAGACTGCGACCTTTGCAGAGACGTCCTTGACAACAGCGAATACCTTTCAAAGAAATCCATTTGGATCTTCGGCGGTGACGGCTGGGCATACGATATCGGTTACGGCGGTCTTGACCACGTGCTTGCTTCCGGTAAGAACGTTAACGTAATGGTATTTGATACAGAGGTTTACTCCAACACAGGCGGTCAGGCTTCAAAGGCTTCCAACATCGGTCAGGTTGCACAGTTTGCTGCTGCCGGTAAGGACATCAACAAGAAGTCACTTGCTGAAATTGCAATGAGCTACGGCTATGTTTACGTTGCACAAATTGCTATGGGCGCAAACGTTAACCAGACACTCAAGGCAATCCAGGAAGCAGAAGCTTACAACGGTCCCTCACTTATCATCGGCTACTCACCCTGCGAAATGCACTCAATCAAGGGCGGTATGGTTAACTGCCAGGCTGAGATGAAGAAGGCTGTTGAATGCGGTTACTGGAATCTCTTCCGTTACAACCCCGCACTCAAGGCAGAGGGCAAGAACCCGTTCACTCTCGACAGCAAAGAGCCCAACGCAGAGTATCAGGCATTCATTAAGAATGAGGCCCGTTACACAAGACTTATGCGTGAGTTCCCCGAAAGAGCAGACAAGCTCTTCAAGAAGAGCGAAGACGTTGCAAAGGCAAGATATGCACATCTTCTCAAGCTCAAGGATCTCTATGCTCCCGACGCAGAATAGTCGAGTACCTCGACACGATTGTCACGTGATAGAGTTATTTAAAAGATAACTTTACACCGCTGAAAATAAGTTGTGGGTAACGGCAGACAGCCGATTACATCGGCGGGAATGTCACGGCCGATTACATCGGCAGGAATGTCACGGGATAGAGTTATATAAAAATAAACTTTACACCGCTGTCGAGTACCTCGACACGAATATCCCGTGATAAAATTATATTAAGGATAACTTTACACCGCTGAATATAGGTTAAAGCTTTTATAAAAAAACAAATCAACCTGACGCTTAAAATAAGTGTCAGGTTGATATTTTATTCAGTAATTTAACTCTGTTGTCACGAATGATAATTATTTAAAAATAAACTTTACACCACATAATTAAAGTTGTGGGCAACGGCAGACAGCCGATTACATCGGCAGGACTATCACGGGGTAAAGTTATATAAAGTCTAACTCTACACCGCTCAATATACGTTGTGGGTAACGGCAGACAGCCGATTACATCGGCAGGACTATCACGGGGTAAAGTTATATAAAGTCTAACTCTACACCGCTTAATATACGTTGTGGGTAACGGCAGACATGCAAAAGTTTTTTGCTTACTTTTTTGTTATCACTGTACGAATTTTTGCAATAGTTCCACAGCTTCATTTACATTTAAAACTTTACCCATAGCTGCAACCTTTTCATTGACAACAATGGCTGGCATACTCATCACACCGTACTCCATTATTTTCTGCATATCGGTAATGTATTCCACCTCTACGGAAAGTCCCATATCCTTTACTGCCCGGCAGACATTTTCATACTGTTTGTGACAGGCTTTACAGCCTGCGCCTAAAACTTTGATACAGCAAATTCCGTTCTCTGCTTCGGCACAGCAAGCATTGCTGATTTTTTCAGTTTCACCTGTTGTACAGTCACAACCGCAAGGCGTGACAGGAACTTTCTTTTTTTCTTCTTTTTTCTTTCCGAAATTAAATAATGCCATAATAATAACCTCCTGAAATTAAACAATTAAATATTGTATTGCGTTGAAGAAATAGCCCACAACGATAATACCTACTGTGCATATCGCAACGAAAATGCCGAGTAATTTCGGCTTTACTGCCTTACGCAGCATAATCATTGACGGCAGAGAAAGTGTAGTAACCGCCATCATAAATGAAAGTACAACACCGAGCAAAGCACCCTTTGCGAGCAAAGCTTCTGCAATTGGAACCGTACCGAAAATATCTGCGTACATCGGCACACCTGCAATAGTAGCAAGGATAACACCAAAGGGGTTGTTATCACCGAGAATTTTCACAATAAATTCTTGCGGTACCCAGTTGTGAATAATTGCACCGATACCCACACCGATTAAGACATAGGGATAAACTTTTTTTACAGTAGAAATTACTTGTTCCCACGAATATTTCAGGCGGTCTTTGAAATATAATTTTTCCTGCTCAACAGAGATGGAATGTCCGTTTCGGATAAATTCTTCAACTTGATTTTCAAGGTGTAGCTTTTCAATCAGCGTACCGCCCAGCACTGCAATTACAAGACCGAGTACAACATAAACAATTGCTACTTTCCAACCGAAAATACTCATTAAAAGTACAAGGCTTCCAAGGTCAACCATAGGCGAGGAAATCAAAAAGGAAAATGTTACTCCAAGGGGCAGTCCTGCGCTTGTAAAGCCTATGAACAGAGGAATAGATGAGCAGGAGCAAAAGGGTGTTACCGTGCCGAGTAATGCGGCAACAACATTTGCACCTATTCCGTGAAATCTGCCGAGTATCTCTTTGGTTCTCTCCGGCGGAAAAAACGACTGAATATACGAGATAATCAAAATTAAGCTTCCCAAAAGCACCATAATTTTGACAGTATCGTAAATAAAGAACTGAACGCTGCCGCCGATTCTGCTTGTAGTATCTAACCCGCAAGCATTCAATAATGTTGATATAAGTCGGTTAAGCCAGCTTATACCGAGGATTTCCCTTTGAAAAAAATCCCACGCTGTTTTTAATGCTTCCATAAAAGGCTCCTTTCACATATCGTTAAATTGAAATATATCAATATGTTATCAGTTTTATAAGTCGTGCGGAAAGCTTGAAAATTCATTGCTTTTCACAGCACGGCTTGTTTTCATATTCAACATCAAGGGTTGTCAACTGCCGCAAACACTCTTTTGCCTGCTTCACACCTTTTTCTGAAATAGAATAGTGCATCCATTTCCCCTCTTTGCGACCGACAACCACACCGGAATCACAAAGAATTTTCATGTGATGTGACAGTGTAGGCTGTGTTACATCAATTTTCTCCAACAGCTTGCAAGCACATTTTTCCCCTGAACACAGCAGCTTTATAATTTTAATACGGTTTTCATCACAAAACGCTTTAAAGATTTCCGCAGTTCTTCTTTCGTCCATATCTTCCACCTCATATAGATAATTATCTATATGATATTATATACGTCACACAGGAAAATGTCAATATATTTTAATTATTAAATAAAAAGGCAGCGTAAAAAACATTTCTGTTTTCACACGCTGTCTTTAATGTTGTTTGTTTTTATGTTTATAAATTACTTTTTAAAAATTGCTCATATTATTTACTTCATTTTATCAAGCTTGTTTTTTATTGCCTCAAAGCTTTCCTCTGAAATAATATGCTCAATCTTACAGGCATCCTTTGATGCAGTTTCCGCGCTTACTCCCAGCGTGACAAAAGCTTTTGTCAGCACTTGATGCCGTTCATACAGCTTTTCCGCAACGGCTTTTCCCGGAGGCAGAAGCAGGATATTTCCGTCACCCATAACCTCTATATATCCGTTTTCGCGTAAGTTTTTCATAGCAACGCTCACACTGGGCTTTGAAAAACCCAGCTCATTTGCAATATCAATACTACGGCAGGAGCCTTTTGTGTTTTGCAGCATAAGGATTGTTTCGAGGTAGTTTTCTGCTGATTGCTGAATTTTCATAAGTTTGCTCCTTTTTACAAGCTCTGAGCCTTGTTATTTAATCTGCCTGATATCTCTGCCGCAAAAAGCAAGGGGTGTGCTGCTGCCGAAAAGTCGCGAGGCAATGCGTTGGGTGTACTTTTCGTAGATTTCTTCCATTTCAAGGTTAGTGCTGATTATTGTAGGCAGACCCTTTAACAGCCTTGTGTTAATTATATCGTGGAGGGCGGCAACTGTGAATTGTGTGGAAAACTCAACGCCTAAATCGTCAATAATGAGCAGATCTGCGTTTAAAATATCCTCTTTTTCGCTTTGGTCCGTATTTTTTCTGCCGCCGAAATGCTCTTTTTCAAGCTTTTCCATAATTGACTGAATACTGCCGTAGTAAACACCGTAACCGCGCTCAATTGCCACATTTGCAATTGCAAGGGAAAGGTGAGTTTTACCAAGGCCGGTACCGCCGTACATAATAAGCCAGCCGGATTTCTTTGTAAAGTCCTTTGCATAGGCCTTACAGAAATTCAATATGCTTTCCATCTGCTTTTTTTGACTGATACCTAAAACCGGGTCAATAACATCGGGGTAATAGTCAAGGGAAAACTTTTCAAAGGTGCAAGCCTTGACAGGTGTACTCTCGCCTAAAAGAGCCTTTGCCTGTTCAACGGTTTCCTTTTGAAGGCAGGTACAAAAATATCCGTCGTGGCTTCCCGTGTCCTTACAAACAGGGCAGAAGTATTCCACATCAAGATAAGCTTCGTCAAAGCCGTTTTCTTTTAAAAGCTGCCTTTTCTTTTCCTGCGCTAAAAGGCTTTTTCGTGAAAGGTTTTCCATAAAGGCTATTGTGTCACCGCCCATAGCTAAGCCTTTGACGGCTTCAAGTCCGTAGGACGCGATTTCACTTTCGATTTGTGCGATTTCAGGGCAAACTGAAACAACCTCTAAGCGACGTCTTTCGTTTTCGCTTTCGGCTCTTTTTCTGCGTTTTTCAATTTCAAGCTTTGCGTTTAAATAAACCGCTTCCTTGTAGCCCATAAGGTCACCTCTTATCAGTTGTCACTTTTAGGCGGTGTGTAAGTAAGGTTGACCGCCTTTTTCTTAAATTCACCCACATCAAAGGTAGGCTCTCGTCTTTCACCGGGAGCTTTTTTCTTTTCCTTGGGCTTTTCGTATTTGCTTTTGTTTTGCTGCTGCCACTTGAGTTTTTCCCTTCTGATATCTTCGGGGGTTTTAACACCGTTTCTGTACCAGTTTAAAAGCACCTTGTCCATATAGTCAAAGTTGATTTTTCCCGTATTGTCAATGGTTTCTTCGTAAGCAAAGAAAATCATATCTGCGTCGAATTTATATTCTTTGACCCACGCAGTGAGTAAACGTCTCTGTTTAGCGGTGGGATTTTTATTGGTAATTTCCGTCAAACGGCGAAGCTTATCCCAGGTTTCGTCAACAATGTTGTGGCTTTCAATGTATTCCATAGCACCCTCAATGGAGTCAATTTCATTTTCGCTCCATTCTTTACCCACCTTTGAAATTGCGGCAAAACCTGTTTTACCCTTGGTGGCACAGTATTCAATAGCCATGAGAATAACCTCAATGGGAAGCCCGTAGCTGTCGTGCATCATAATGAGGGTGGACTGTCCGTCATAGCCTATGGTTTTGCCTAAAATATCCTGTGCTTCACGGAAAAGATCGCGCAGGTCATCACTTTCGCTGAGCCTTGAGGCAACTTGCTCGTGGCTCGGCTTTACAACGGGGATTTCCTCAACCTTTTTTGTTTGCGGTGCTTCTGCCGTTTTTATAGGCTCATCAGGGGCAGTCGGTGTCGGTGCAAGAGGCTTTGTAGACGGTGTCGGTGTAAAGCTCTGTGAAGAAACAGGCATTACGAGGGCAGAGTCGCTTTTTACAAGAATACCTCTTTCCGCCCAGAAAATAAGCGCATCCTTAACCTCGTCCTCGTCATAACCGACAGCCTTTGAAATGTCGGAAAGGGTGACGTTTTCATTGATGTGCCTTGACAAAAACAAAATTGTGCGTAATTGAAGTGCCGAGGCAAGGCGAAGATTTTCGTCTACTACGGCATTGAGCAGGGGAAAAATTCCCGAATCAAGTGCAGTAAGTGGATTTATTATATAATTCATTGTAATCTCTCTCAATTAGTATTTGCCCAGATACTTGTCAATTTCCCACTGTGAAACCCTTGTGGAGTATTCACGCCACTCCTCTTGCTTGGCTTCAACGTATTTTTTATGTACGTGAGGACCTACTATTTCTTTTGCAAAGTCGCTTGCAATAAATTCCTTTGTAGCTTCACGCAAGGTTTTGGGAAGTGAGTGAATACCTGCGGACTTTCTCTCCTCCGGCGTGAGGTCGAAGATGTTGGAATCCTTTGGCGGCGGAGGAGTCATAGCCTTTTCTATGCCGTCAAGTCCTGCTTGTAAAACTGCCGCCATAGCAAGGTAGGGATTTGCGGCAGGGTCGGGGTTACGAAGCTCAATTCTTGTACCGGTGCCCCTTGCGGTAGGAATACGGATAAGGGGACTTCTGTTTTTAGCCGACCAGGCGATGTATACAGGTGCTTCGTAGCCGGGTACAAGTCTCTTATATGAATTTACAATGGGATTAGTTAAAATTGTGATTGCCTTAATGTGCGTCATAACGCCTGCGATAAAGTTATATGCAAGAGAGGAAAGTCCTGCACTGTCACTTTCGTCACAAAAAGCGTTTTTGCCGTCTTTAAAAAGTGAAATGTTGATGTGCATACCGCTGCCGCAAACACCGTAAACAGGCTTAGGCATAAAGGTTGCATAAAGGTTTTTACTGTTTGCAACGGTTTTAACAACGTGTTTGAAGGTCATTACGTTGTCGGCAGTTCGGAGCACCTCGTCATATTTGAAGTCGATTTCGTGCTGAGCAGTTGCGTTTTCGTGGTGAGAAGCTTCAATTTCAAAGCCCATTTTTTCAAGGCAAAGGCAAATCTCCTTACGGCAGGTCTCACCTCTGTCAACGGGACCTAAGTCAAAATATCCGCCCTTATCGTAGGTTTTTGTAGTTGCCTTGCCGTGCTCGTCAAGGTGAAAAAGGAAAAATTCACACTCAGGGCCTACAAAACAGGTAAAGCCCAAATCGGCGGCCTTTTTGATTGCACGTCTTAAAACATAACGGGGGTCGCCCTCAAAGGGTGTGCCGTCGGAATTGTAAACATCGCAAATAAGTCTTGCGGTTTTGCCTGACTCACAGTCCCAGGGAAGAATGACAAAGGAGTCAAGGTCAGGGTACAGACACATATCGCTTTCTTCAATTCTTACAAAGCCGTCAATTGAGGAGCCGTCAAACATACACTTGTTGTTGAGGGCTTTTTCAAGCTGACTTACAGTAAGGCAGACGCTTTTAAGCGTGCCCATAATGTCGGTAAACTGTAAGTTGATGAAGCTTACCTCTTCTTCCTTTACAATGCGGATAATGTCCTCTTTATTATATTTAGCCATCAGCTTAAATTCCTTTCAAATATAATTTCAGTTGCACTTTCTTATAATACCCATAGGAGTCTGCTCACTTGATTGACCCAGAGGATTATCCTTGAGAATTTTAACATAAAGGTCTTTATCCATATCAGGCGAGGAAACACCTAATATGTTGCCGCCTAAATCGTTGATGTCGGTGATGATAACACCGCAGCCTATTGCCTTGCTGATTTCCTTACTTACCTCATTAGGGTTGAGGGGAGCGAGGGAAACATATTCGTTATAGGGAGGAAGCGTGCAGTCGCAGGGGCCGTCAATCGTTCTTGCCTTTTCACCTGCGATTTTGTAAAACCAACCTCTTTTACCTATAAGCTTACCTACTGCGGAAACGCCTGCGGCAAAAAGTATGCGTATTGTACCGCACTCCTGTAAAGCCATTTCCATAGTTTCGGGCATTGCAAGGCCAATGCCGTAGGGAGTTTTAAGCACGAATTTTGAAAGAAAAACGGCAAGCTTTCTCGGGTGTATTTCCGAAAGAGGTATAGCTCTGCCTTGAGTACAGCCGACAATTTTTTCGGTGATGAAAAGCACGTCGCCGTCTTTGAGGTTGGGCTTTGCATATTTTACGGCAACATCTACAATGTTGTCCTTGTCTGTAATAACATGTGTGCGAATACAGAGGCGGGAATATTTTACTCCGTCAACCTCAATGGTTTCGTTTTTGCCGTCATTTATAATGTAGTTATCCATTTTTGACCTCCTTAAAAGTCCTTATCTTTATTTTAAAGTCCTGCTGTAAAATTTATGCGTTTACACTGTCGATAAATTTAAGAAAAGCCTCCATACCCTTTTCGTTACGGGCATAAACACCTGCGTGCTCAAGACACTTTGAAAATACCTTGCCGGTCTCTTTTTTGAGAATTTCTTCGGTGTTTTCCTTTGTAAAGGTGTAATTGTCTTTAAAAGAGGCTACCCAAGCGGCGTGTTTTTCGGTGCTCTCACTTGAAAGCAGGTCTTTTCCGCTGAGGATGGCTTCTTCAACCTCCTTGAGCTCCTTTTTCAGTCTTGAGGGAAGCACTGCAAGACCCATAACCTCAATAAGACCGATATTTTCCTTTTTAATGTTATGAAGCTCCTTGTGGGGGTGATATACACCGTCGGGGTGCTCATCGGTTGTGATATTGTTTCTTAAAACCAGGTCAAGCTCAAAGTCTTCACCGCGTTTTCTTGCAATGGGAGTGATTGTGTTGTGGGGTGTGCCCTCTGTTTGCGCGAAAATAAAGGCGCTTTCATCGGTGTAACCTCTCCAGGCGGTGAGGATTTTGTCACCTAACTGCACAAGTCTGTCGGTATCCTTTCCGCTGATTCTGATAACTGACATAGGCCACTTAACAATGCCTGCCTTAACATCTTCAAAGCCTTTGAAGGTAACCTCCTTTTCAATGGGTGACTTTGCCATGGGGAAGTCATAGTTACCGCCCTGAAAATGCTCATGAGCTAAAATTGAACCGCCTACAATAGGCAAGTCGGCATTTGAGCCTACAAAGTAGTGGGGGAAAAGCTTTACAAAGTCGAAAAGCTTTTTAAAGGCGGAAGCATCTATTTTCATAGGTGTATGAAGTGAGTTGAAAACAATGCAGTGCTCATTATAGTAAACGTAGGGCGAATATTGGAAGCCCCACTTTGTGCCGTCAATTGTTATGGGGATAATGCGGTGGTTTTGCCTTGCGGGGTGATTCATTCTGCCGGCATAACCCTCGTTTTCAACACAGAGTAAGCATTTTGGATATGAGCTTTGGGGAAGAAGCTTTGCTGCGGCGATTGCTTTGGGGTCTTTTTCCGGCTTTGAAAGGTTTACGGTGATATCAAGCTCACCGTAAGGAGTTTGAGTTTTCCACTTCATATCCTTTACAATACGGTAACGTCTTATGTAATCGGTGTCACGGCTTAATTTATAGTAGTAGTCTGTGGCGGCTTCCGGTGAAAGCTCGTCATAAAGCTCATAGAAGTTTGAAATAACCTCAGAGGGTCTGGGTGTAACGGCACTCATAAGCTTTGTGTCAAAAAGGTCACGGCTTGTAATGTCGTCATTTATAAGGCCTTTTTCAACTGCAAAGTCAAGAAGCACCTTTAAGGTTTCTTCAAGGCTTTCACATTCAACATCAGCTTCGGGATTTTCAAATTCGTCAAGGTGTAAAATTTCAAGAATACGGTTAGTTGCGAAGATTTTGTCCTCCTGCTCTATAAGTCCGCAGGAAAGTCCGTAGGAAATAAGCTCACTTATTGCATTGTAAATTTTCATAAACTGTCCCTCCGAAAGAGTTAATTTTAAGTTTCCTTTTTATCATAATAAAAGGCTGAAACTATTCATAATATTGTACACCAAAAAGGCAGTAAAAATCAACTGTTATTTGTGACAAAAAGGCTTCTTTCGGAATAATATATTATTGAATTTATATGAGGAGGCTAATTTATGGCAAAGAAAACGGCTTTTTTCTTAGGTGCAAACACTCCAAAAGGCTTTGTGTCTTTTTTTGATGAGCTTTATAACCCCTATACCGATACAAACACTTATATAATCAAAGGCGGTCCCGGTACGGGAAAATCAAGCTTTATGAAAAAACTCCAAAAGACATTTTATGAAAAAGGCTGCGATACCGAGTGCGGTTTTTGCGCTTCCGACCCTGACAGCTTTGACAGCTTAATTGTGCCAGAAAAAGGCTTTGCAATCGCTGACGGCACTTCGCCTCACGTGCTTGAGCCTAAGTTTCCCGGCTGCGGTGAAAATATAGTAAATTTAGGTCAGTTCTGGAGCGAGGAAAGGCTAAAAGCCGACAGCGAAAAAATAAAGGCTCTCTTTGTGGAAAATTCCCTTTATCACAGACGTTCCACAGGATACCTTGCCGCCGCAGGAAGCCTTGACAGACAAACCCGCAAAATTGTAAGCGCCTACACCAATACCGAGAAAATTGACAGCTTTACCACACGCTTTGTTATGCGTGAATTGCCGAAAATTAAAAGAGGTACCATAGGTAAAAAAAGCCGCCGCTTTTTAAGTGCAATTTCACCAAAAGGCAACATATTTTTGAAAAACACTCTCTATACCCTTTGCACAAGAATAATAGGTATTGACGACAAACATGGCGAAATAACCGGCAGACTGCTTGAAAGAATAGGTGAAGCGGCAATAAAAAACGGCTATGACGTAATATTTTGCCACTGCCCCATGAAGCCTGACGAATGTGAGCATCTTATAATTGTGCAGGCAGGCCTGGCAATTATAAGGCTCAGCGGTGCCGCAGGTGATGTTGACTGTGACAGAGTGATTCACACTTCAAGATTTATTTATGAGGACATCAAAAACAGCAAGAATATTTTAAATTTTAACCAGAGAGTGAAAAACGAGCTTATACTCGAAAGTATACGCAGCCTGAAAATGGCAAAAAAAGTGCACGATGACCTTGAAAGCTACTATATAAAGGCAATGGATTTTGACCGGCTCAATGAGTTTGCCGAAAATTTTTCCAAAAAGGCAATCTGTTAGACGAGTAATTTTTCCTTTGATGTTACGTGAGAAAAATAAGCAGTGAAAGACCCATACCTTTCACTGCTTACTTATTATTGCTTTACAAAATTAAATCAGTCAGATGCCTTTTCGGTTTCATCTGTGCTTTTGCCGAAAATCATATCAAAATATTTTTTGATTGTGTCAAAAATCATTTGAATGAGAGAGAGAACTTCATTTACGCTCACAAAATCGTCTCCTTTATATTATTTACTTATATTATTTGTTTACAATGTAATAATATCATTAAATTTCTGAAGTGTCAAGAGGAAAAGGCTGTATAAAAAGTTACAATTTATTCAAAAAAATATTTTTTTGCGATAATTTTGTAAATGTAAATTATTTCTTGCCTTTTTTATATTTTAGTGGTAGAATAAAAAAAGCAAATAAAAAAGGAAAAGAGGCGATTTTATGAAAAAAACAACTCTTGTAGTTATGGCTGCAGGAATGGGCAGCCGTTACGGCGGTCTTAAACAAATTGAGCCCGTAGGTCCAAGCGGAGAAATTATACTTGATTATTCTGTTTTTGATGCTGTAAAAGCCGGCTTTGACAAGGTGGTTTTTGTTATCAAGCACGAAATAGAAGAGGATTTCAAAAAAATCACTGACGGCAGATATGACAGTAAAATAGAAAGTGCCTACGCTTTTCAAAGTATTGATGATTTACCTGAGGGCTTTTCGGTTCCCGAGGGCAGAGTGAAGCCCTGGGGCACGGGTCAGGCGGTGCTCGCTTGCAAGGGTATTGTCGACACCCCCTTTGCTGTTATCAACGCAGACGATTTTTACGGTGCTCAGACCTTTAAGCTTATTCACGATGAGCTTGTTAAAGAAAAGGACGAAAGCGATAAATATCAGTTTTCCATGGTAGGCTTCCGTGTTGAAAATACGCTTACCGAAAACGGAAGCGTCGCAAGAGGTGTTTGTCAGACAAACAGTGACGGCTTACTTACGGACATTGTTGAAAGGACAAAAATAAGCAAATCAGGCGGAAAAATCCTTTTCACAGAGGACGAGGGCAAAACCTATACTCAAATCCCCGAGGGTACAACCGTTTCAATGAACTGCTGGGGCTTTACGGAAGATATGTTAAATGAGCTTCAAAACAGGTTTTCGGCTTTTCTTGAAAAAGGAATCAAATCAAACCCCTTAAAGTGTGAGTATTTTCTCCCCTTTGTTGTTGATGAGCTTTTAAAAGAGGGCAAGGCACAGGTAAAGGTCCTTGAAACAAAGGAAAAGTGGTACGGTGTTACCTATAAAGAGGACAGACAGGCAGTCTGTGACGCAATAAAGCAAAAAGTGCTTGACGGAGAGTATCCCGAAAAGCTTTGGTAAAAAATAAATTTTGTTTGATTTTGGAGGAATAAAAATGAACAGACCCGTTTTAGTTGAAACATCAGCAAGACACGTACACGTAAGCCGCAGAGTGCTTGACATCCTTTTCGGTGAGGGCTATGAGCTTACAAAGAAAAAAGACCTTTCACAGCCCGGTCAGTTTGCCTGCGAAGAAAGAGTACAGGTTATCGGTGCAAAGGGCAGCTTCCCTGCCGTTTCCATTTTAGGCCCCGTACGTCCCGAAACTCAGGTTGAGCTTTCCGCAGGAGACGCACGTTCAATCGGAGTTAAGGCTCCCATTCGTGAGTCAGGCGACCTTGAGGGAAGCGGCGGCTGTAAGATAGTCGGTCCCAAAGGCGAGGTTGAGTTAAATGACGGCGTTATTGTTGCAAAAAGACACATTCACATGACGCCCGAAGACGCTGAAAAGTACGGTCTTGAGGACAAGCAAATTGTTAACGTAAAGGTTGACACAGACGGACGTTCACTTATTTTCGGCGATGTTATTGTAAGAGTAAGCCCCTCTTATGCACTTGCAATGCACATTGACACAGACGAAAGCAACGCCGCTTGCTGTACACCGGGTCTTATGGGCGACATTATCTGATAAAAACAGGGCTGTAAAAAACGAAAGTTTTTACAGCCTTTATTTATAAAACCAAAAGGGAGATTATTATGACAGGCAGTTTTTTTGCAATGCATTCAAGAATGAAATACATCAACCGCTGGGCGCTTATGCGCAACACCAACACCGAAAATATCAGTGAACACAGCAATGATGTGGCTGTAATAGCACACGCTCTTGCCGTAATTAAAAATCTTCGCTTCGGCGGAAGTCTTAATGCTGAAAGAGCTGCTTTTTTAGGTCTTTATCACGACATGCCCGAAACTATTACCGGTGATATGCCTACCCCCGTGAAATATCACAGTGAAAAAATGCGTGATGAATTTTCAAAGGTTGAGCTTGAGGCTTGTGATAAGCTTTTATCCTTACTGCCCGAGGATATGAGGCAGTACTATGAGGCGGCATTTTTTCCCCGTGAGGAAGACGAATACCTTTGGAAGCTTGTTAAGGCGGCAGATAAAATTTCGGCACTGATTAAGTGTATCGAGGAAAAAAACGCAGGCAACCGCGAGTTTGAAAAGGCTCTTGAGAGCACTCAAAAAGCCATTGAAAAAATGAATTTGCCCGAAGCTGACGCCTTTTTGAAGGAGTTCATACCATCATTCTACCTGAGCCTTGACGAGGCGGTAAGTACTTCAGTCGAGTACCTCGACTCGAATATCACGGGATAAAGTTATATAAAAATAAACCTTACACCGCTTAAGATAGGTATTTCCAATATAATTTTTTGGTTAGCCTGATGCTTAGATTTAAGTGTCAGGCTGACTTTTGTTTCCCGAGGGTAAGACCAAAGGTAATCGGGTGGTTTTTGTGAGGTCGTTGCCGACAGGCGAAAAAACACCGCATCGAGCGGTGCTTTTTCGCTTGGGGTTAGTCTCTTTATAAGCAAGGTTGTGCTTTTAAAAAAAATCAGGCTAAATAAAGGTGGACGCGAAAATTTCCGGCAAGCGGAAATTTTCTTTGGTCGGAGGTTGTGCTTCTACATTAGAGGGATATAACAGTCGGGTGGGCCGCAGCAGCACCTTCGGTGCTGCTGCGGCGGCGGCAAGGGCGGCGGCTGCGCCGCCGCAGGGCAAGCTGAAAGCTTGCCCTAAGTCAGCGACCGCTTGCGGTCGCTGACGCCTTGCCGCCTGCAGCTACGCACCGCCGATGTCCCATCGGCGGTGCGTAGCTGCTTTCTACTGCTCACCTTACGTAGAAGCAGAACCTAAATCCCCGGCGAAAATTGATGGCACCTCCACGGGTCTGTTTTCAGAACCGAGGGGGTGCCTGAAATTTTCGCCCTACACCGTAAGATTGCATTTTACTGCCTTTTAATAAAAGCACCCACTTACACAAACCCACCTAATCTCAACCTCACTTTATCCCCAAAAGCACAACTTTGCCTCCACGTAAACAGTTAACCCGTTTATGTGGAGGCAATTTTTACATATTAAGCGGTAGAAGTCAGCCTTTAAATACTAACTGTAAATTTAAAACACAACCGTTGCAATAAACAAATCCCCGCTTATACTTATCTGCAGTTTAGCACCTTGTACATTACAAAGATTTTCCGCAATTGAAAGGCCTAAGCCGTTACCCTCTGTTGAACGGGAGCTGTCACCGCGTACAAACCTTGCTTTCAGCTCCTCTGCTGAAATATTCAGTGGCATTTCTGAAATATTTTTGAATATAACGTAGGCTTTACCGCCCTCATTTTTCAGTGTGACGTAAACCCTTGTGCCGTAAAGGCTGTACTTTTCAATGTTTACAACCAGGTTTTCAAAAACTCTGTAAAGGAGCTTTCCGTCAGCCTTTACAACGATGTTTTCTTCGGGAATTTCCGCAACAATGCTGAGCTTTTTCTTTTCAAGGCTGTCACTGTGTTCACCTAAAAGCTGGTTTAAAATCTCATTTAGGCTCACGTCAATAAGGTTTACCTTTATGTTGCCTGTTGACGCCTTTGACGCTTCCACCAAATCCTCGATAAGCTTTTTAAGGCGGTCGCTTTTCTCGCCTAAAACATCCAGGTATTCCTTAGCGGTTTCGTCGGTTATGCTGCAGTTTTTAAGCAGTTCAACATAATTTATTATACTTGTAAGGGGAGTTTTCAGGTCGTGAGAGACGTTAGTAATAAGCTCGGTTTTTGTCTGCTCTTGTTTGACGGCTTCATTAACGGCGCTGTTAAGTCCGTCACGGATGTTTATAACATTATCGGCACACTTTTTAAGTGAGAGGGGCATTTTGCTCGTGTCAATGTAAACATTCATATTGCCCTGCCTTAAAAGCTCAAGATTTTTAATGATAACGCCGAGATTATAAAGGTACCTGATGAATAGAGCGAAGCAAACAATGTCAGCCGCTGCCAAAAACAGTGCAATAAGTATCGTACTGTTATTATAAATTTCTATATATGCTGCGAGGGCAAAAATACCGTTCAATACAAAGAAGATTATACCTTTAACGAGCATTGACTTAGCAACATCTTTTACAAAGCTATACTTCTGACCTATGCTTTCGGCTTTTTCCCTGATTTTTTCAGGCCCTTTTTTGAAAAGCCATACTATAAAAATATTTTTCACAAAGCTATTGTTTTTGATATGCCTTGCGGCAAAAAGAAGATAATCAAGTACAAGCGCCGTAATAGCTACTGCCGACACTACGGAAACTATTGATGCCAACGTGATTAAAACCGAATAATCAAAGTCCAACACATCAATATACATCATCAAACACATAAAAATTGCAACAACTCCGCCGATTAAACTGCCGTTTATGATAAATCTTAAATCGGTAAAAATACGGTCGGTTTTTAAAAGGTGCACTCCGCTTTCACCGTTTTTACGTCCTGCGCCTAAAAGGAGAATTACAAAGCAAGCAATAAATATTACAAAGAAAATCAGGCATATAATAAGGCTGTCTTTTAAAAG
This sequence comes from Acutalibacteraceae bacterium, assembly GCA_051880695.1. GTDB lineage: Bacteria > Bacillota > Clostridia > Oscillospirales > Acutalibacteraceae > UBA6857. Next base: position 58,887 of record JBJEOK010000049.1, read on the forward strand.
CTCTCTTGTTGTGTAAACATCGTCTATAGCTTTGGTAAATGCGTCCTCGCCGCCGGTGAAGCTTGTGTCAACAAAGAAGTAGTATTCGGTGTTGCCTTCTAAATCAACAAAGGTGCTTGCGGTTTTACCCGCTTTGTTACCGTTTACTGTTTCTGTCTGACTGTTTGTTGTACCGTAAGTATAAACAGAAGTGGTTGCATAAGTGGTAGCATAAGTGGTAGCATAAGTCACTTCCTCGGAAATTTCTGTTTCATCTTCGGTTGTAATGGGATCTGTAACAGTGGTCGGTATACCGCCGATATAACCGTCAGGGTCATCATAGTAGTAATCCTCATATTCAGAATTACTCAAATAACGGGACTCGTTTGAAAAATAAAGATCGGGTGAAACACCGTTCCTGCTCCAATATTTGTCACTGCTTGAAACCAAATATTTTTCTCTTAGCACATAAAAACCGCTTTTTGACGCTGTGTTATATATTTCATTATAGGTTATATCCTTACTTAAATCGGTGTTGGTGAAAACTCTGCCGTCAGGTGTTCTTATGAAATAAGAGGCATTTTTATATTTATTATCAAGCTCATTTTTTAAGCGCTTGTATTCTTCCTGAAAATCCTCAAGGCTTATATATAAATTGCCGTTTACATCAAAGCCGTTAAAAAGTATACCGTATTTATTAAGGTTATCTTTTAAAGCAGCCTCATTTATTTTATAGGTATAATATCCGCTTTCGATTTTTGTGCCGGTGTCAACGTCTTCTATGTTGGGCATAGCGATTATGCCGTCGTAGTCGGTTTTGGTTATGTTTTTCTCGTAACCCTGCGGCAAGGTGACCGCTTCGGAAAATTCGTCAAAGGGCAAGTCATATACTGCTTCTCCGTAATCACTTTCAAAGTTATAATACACATTTTCTCCGTCGGCATAAACGCCTAAGTTTTCCATTAAATCAGCATATTTAAAAATTGCGCTTAAATAATAATCCGAAAAACCGGAACGTTCACCGTTAAAATACTTAATAAGGCTGCTTTTATATACTTCATACAGTGCCGCGCTTTCGGCTTTTGCATTTGAGGCAAGCTTTTCATAGTCCTCTTTTGTGCCGTCGCCGTAATTTACCAAAAGATTACCTAAATCGGTGACATAATCATCGGTAAAAGTGTTCAAAACAGTGTTTTCTTCAACTTTTTTACGGCTGTTTTCGCCCGTGAAGCTCATCAGTACATTATTAACAATGTCAAAATTGTTTGTTTCGTCAATTTTTTTAAAAGCACCGCAAACCTGCAGTACAATCATACCCACACTTAATAGGGCAAGGCAAAAAGCCAATACTTTCAGCCATTTGGGAGTTCTATATTTTTTCAATTCTGTATCCAATTCCCCACACCACCTTTATATATTTTGGATTTTTAGTGTCAAATTCAATTTTTTCACGAATTCGCCTGATGTGTACCGTAACTGTTTTTTCTGTTGAAAAGGCATTTTCATTCCACACGTTTTCATAAATCTGGCTTGATGAAAGCGTCCTGCCCATATTTGTCATAAGGTATTCCATAATCTTGTACTCTGTTGCGGTGAGCTTTACTTCCTCGCCGTCAAGGGTGAGACTTCTCGCCTCGGTATCAAGTGAAAGACCTCCTGTTGAAATCACGCTCTCTTTTTGTGCGGCTCCGCCAAAAGAAACATAACGTCTTATCTGGCTTTTAACCCTCGCACAAAGCTCAAGCGGATTAAAGGGCTTTGTTACGTAATCGTCACCGCCAAAGGTAAGACCTGCAATTTTGTCGGTGTCCTCACTTTTTGCAGAGAGAAAAATTAGGGGCACGTTGCTTTTTTTGCGAATTTCCAGCGTAGCGGAAATTCCGTCCATTTTCGGCATCATAATATCCATAACGATGCAATGAACAGTCTCTTTTTGCATTATTTCAAGAGCCTGCAAGCCGTCGAAGGCACAAAGCACATTGTAGCCGTCAGCCTTGAGGTAAATTTCAATTGAACGGACAATGGCTTTGTCATCGTCACAGACAAGCACGTTATACACATTGACCATCTCCTTTCACTTTTTACGGTACATTTATATTGTAAAGCGGTGTTATTACAATCGGTAACTATAATTATAACAGATTTATTACAATTTTCAAATATAAAACAAGCAGCTGCACAAATCACAACTGCTTGTTTTGATTTTCATTTGAACTGTTCTTCCCTATTATTGACAAAAACACGGGAAAATGCCGTTTTTATGCTTCTTTCTTACTAAGCTTTCTCTGGAATACCTTTACAATTTCAACAATGGGAATTACAAGGAATGCGAGAATAAGAGCAATAATATAGGCATCGAAGTTAAGGTGTGTGAAGCCGAAAAGATTTGATAGGAAATCAATTTCAACAACGGCAGTTGTCAGTAAGAATGAGCCTATCATAGCGCCGTAAAGGGCAACGTTGTGGTGTCCCTTAAAGAGCATTGCAAATGAGGAATCTCTCTGTGAGCGCATATTAAATGAGTGGAAGATTTCACACATAGCCATTGTGAAAAATGCCATTGTCATACCCTCTGCACTGTCTTCTATATGGTAGAAGAAGTCCCAGTTGAAGCCGTGGAATAAGCCTTTTTCCACAAGCTCTAAATATTCACCGGCATAAAACGCGATAACTGTCAGAATACTTACAAGAATACCTTGATATGCACAGTCAAAGCCTAAACCGCCTGCGAAAATGCCGTCTGTTTTACTTCTGGGCTTTCTTCTCATAATGTTTGCTTCGGGCTTTTCAAGGCCGAGAGCAAGGGCGGGAATAGAGTCTGTTACAAGGTTGATGAAAAGTAAGTGAGGCGCTTCAAGAATGGTGAACTTCATTATTGTTGCAAAGAAGATTGAAATAACCTCGGAAAGGTTTGAGGAAAGCAGGAACTGGATTGCTTTACGGATGTTATCGTAAATACGTCTGCCTTCGCCTACTGCGGAAACGATGGTAGCAAAGTTATCGTCGGTAAGAACCATATCGGCAACATTCTTTGTAACGTCGGTACCGGTAATACCCATACCTACACCGATGTCGGCACTCTTAATTGAGGGCGCATCGTTAACACCGTCACCTGTCATTGCGGTAACATAGCCCTTATTTTTCCAAGCGTTAACAATTCTTGTTTTGTGCTCGGGCTGAACGCGGGCATATACAAAGATGTTTTCAACAATATTTTCAAATTCCTCATCGGAATACTTGTCGATTTCAGCACCCATCATAGCCTGGCTGTCATCGGTGAGGATGCCCAACTCTCTTGCAATTGCCTTTGCGGTGTTGATGTGGTCACCTGTAATCATAATAGGTGTAATACCTGCACTGCGGCACTCCATAATCGCGTCCTTAACCTCGGGACGGACAGGGTCAATCATACCTGTAAGACCGATGAAAATCATATCATACTCAAGTGCCGTTGATTCGTAAGCTTCGGGAGCGGCGTCATATTCTTTGTAAGCAACTGCAAAAACACGCAAAGCCTTGTTGCCCATTCTTGTGTTTTCGTCTGCCGCCGCTTTGAGAATTTCGTCGTTCATGGGAACAATTTGTCCGTCTACGAGTGCTCTGTTACATTTTTTGAGAATTTCATCAGGTGCACCCTTTGTATACTGAACGAATTTTCCGCCGACACCGTGAACGGTACTCATCATCTTTCTGCCCGAGTCAAAGGGAACCTCGCCCACTCTCGGAAAAGCAGTCATAAGCTCAGCTTTTTTCAGACCGATTGAAGAAGCGTAATTGATAAGAGCAACCTCGTCCGGCTCGCCTGTGCCTTTGCCCTCTTCGTCAACGTCTGCGTTGGTACAAAGAGCCATTGCAGTAGCAAGGAGCTTTTCATCCTGTGCATAATGGTCAACAACGGTCATCACGTTTTGTGTAAGGGTACCTGTTTTGTCCGAACAAATAATTTGTGTACAGCCGAGAGTTTCAACTGCGTTCATTTTTCTGATGATGGCATTTTTCTTTGACATATTGGTAACGCCTATTGAAAGAACAATAGTCATAACCGCAACAAGTCCTTCGGGAATAGCGGCAACGGCAAGTGCGATAGCCGTAATAAAGGAGTGAAGTGCAACATCAAGGAATTGTGCACCCTCAGTCGGGGAGATAAAGTGCATTGCAATATTGTAGCCGAAAATTACAACGCAAACAGCCAGAACTAACTTTGTAAGTACGCCTGAAAGCTGTTCAAGCTTAATTTCAAGGGGAGTTTTGCCTTCTTCTGCAAGGGCAATAGCTGAAGCAATTTTACCCATTTCAGTTTCCATACCGGTAGCAACAACAACTGCCTTGCCACGGCCGTAAACCAAGGTTGAGCCCATATAAGCCATATTTTTTCTGTCACCTAAGGCCACTTCATCACCCTTGTCCTTTGAAAGGGTAAGAGCCTTGACAAGCTTATTGACGGGTACTGATTCACCTGTGAGAGCCGCTTCTTCGATTTTCATGCTTGCACATTCAAAAATACGGCAGTCGGCAGGGATAGCGTCACCTGCGTCAAGCAAAATGACATCGCCTACAACGAGGTCTTCACTTTTAACGGAAACCACCTTGCCGTCACGTAAGGTTTTTGTTGTAGCGGCAGACATTTTCTGCAAAGCTTCTACGGCTTTTTCCGCTTTATTTTCCTGAACAACACCTAAAACTGCGTTGATGATAACAACGGTAAGAATAATAAGTGCGTCGGTAGGTACGGAAACGCCGTTTTCAATAAACTCTGTTACGGTTGAAATTGCAGCGGCGATGATAAGAATAATAATCATCGGGTCTTTCATTTGGTCTACGAGCTTTTTGAAAGTGGAATCCTTTTTTGCTTCTGCCAGCTTATTTTTTCCGTTCTTTTCAAGCCTTGCCTCTGCTTCAGCGGAAGAAAGACCCTCAGTTGATGAAGAAACGTGCTGAAAAACTTCATCAACCGTGTGGAGATAGTGTTTCATACTAATCTTCCTTTCATTTGATCGTTAAAAGAATGTTTATTATTAAAAAAGACCTTAAACGAAGCGACTTTTTTCAACTTCGTTTAAGGTCTTGCTACCAATAATATGCCGCAAAAATAAAATTTAATTTAAGCGGTTCAATAAAAATGGCTTGCAAACCAGCCTTTAAGGCATGATGTTGATTTGCAACTTGGAGCTACTCCCCTCAATATTGTACAATAATAATACCACAAACAGTTGTGAATTGTCAACATTTTACAGTATTTTTTTCATCGGCATTTTTTAAAGGCAGATTTTGATTTGAAAGCTTCTTTTTATTTTGGAAAAAGCAAAAAATCGGAACAAGAAAAGCAGAGGGCACCGTTGTTGAAAAGGCAAGGAGCATATCATAATAGGTGTCGAATAAATAGTAAAGCTTTGTGTTGCCCACACCTGTACCGAAAAGCTTGAAAAAGAAGCTGTCTTCAGCAGGACCCCAATAAAAGCCCTGGTTTGATGTACCCCAGATGTAGTCTCCGATAAACTCTGTTGCTTCCCAGGCAGGCATAATCATACAGGAAAAGCAAAATGCCATAAGGCTTATAAGAAAAATATCCTTTTTGTTTTCAACCTCAACGAGGGTAATTGCCACATAATAGCCGGCAATAACACAAAGAATGCCTGAAATGAAGTGTAGGAAAAGGTCGTATCTTCCTAAAATGCCGTAAACAAAAACGTAATTTCCTGCATAAGAGCCAAGGAAAATAAGTGTAACTAAAACAGTTTGCACACGGTAGTTGATTTTTGCAAAAAACGAGTCGGACGGCATTATAATATGTAACAGCGTAATTGCAAAGGTGCCTATAAGATTTGCAAAAAGCAAATTTGCATCTGCCCTGACTTCCATTACAAAAAATGCGTAAAGCATAAGGGCTCTTGTGCCCCACCAAAAAATAAAGTCAAAAATACTGCACTGGGACGTGAGTTTTTCTTTTTCGATTTTGAGCTTGTTTTTAAAGCGGTCAAAAGAGCCGGCAAAAAACTCTTTTACAGAAAGCCTCTGTTTTTTGAAAAGCTCTTTATGACGAAGTCTTACAGCGACAAAAAGCGCAAGCGCCGTCATAAGTGAAGCGGTTACCGAAAAAAGCATATCCTCGTCAGTGTCAAAGAGATAGCGCTGTTCAAAGGGGCTTTTCATCGGACCGAAAAGGCGGAAAAGCCAGTGGTCATCACCGACTGCCTCACATTCAAGCAGATTTGTGCCTAAAAGGAAGTCGCAGAAAAATTCAATGACCTCACGGAAAAATGTTGCGGTACCTGAAATGCAAAAGGCGGTAACAATGCCGAATGTGTAATCGCTGCCCTTTTCAGGCTTTTTTAATTTTACGGTTAAAGCATACCCTAAAAGGGTGAAAATTATACCTGATAAGATTTGTAAAATCAGGTCTTTGTCGTTTGCGGCAAGGCTTGTGCGAAATTCTATAAACTGATTAAAAAGGCTATCTGCTTTGATTTGCAGAAAGTTTAATTGACTAACCATTATAATATATGCCTCTTTTATGAAAAATTCGATTTTTTAATATATATGCTTTCGGTATTATAGCACTGTCATTTTCAAAAATAAATAGAATAATGGTTTTTGTAATATTTTTGTAATATAAGTTATTTCTTTGTCATAAATAGACGGAACTTTGAAAAAGGTGCGAAATATTTTTTAAACAGCTCTTTCACTCCACTGTAAAAACAAGGTCAGCTTCACAAATAAATCAAATGCAAAGCTGACCTGAATGATATAAAATTATTTTTGTTTGTCTGCCGTTACCCGTAACTCTTATTCAGCGGCTTACTTTTTTGAAAAAAAGTAAGCAAAAAACTTTTGCATGTCTGCCGTTACCCGTAACTTTTATTAAACGGTGTAAAGTAAGCCTCTAAATAACTTTATTCCGTGATAATCGTATCGATGTACTCGACAGCGGTGTAAAGTTGCCCTTTATATAACTTTATTCCGTGATATTCGAGTCGAGGTACTCGACCCCGTGATATTCGTGCCGATGTAATCGGCTCGGCTCGACTATTTTAAATACTTCTGTATTTTCATTGCATCTAAGGCACAGCCGAGTAAAATAAACACAACTGCACTGCCCACTGCCTGTATAACATTGAAAGGTACCGATGCCCAGGCTGCCGGGAAGGAATACATAATGCCCTCAGCTAAATAATAACCTAAAACAGTAATAACACCTGAAACTAAGGTCATCAAAATTGTCCAAAGGTTGATAATTTTGAAAGTGTTTTTTCTCTTAAAGTAAAGATGTGTGGCAACAACAAAGGGCACACTGATAAGAGCTTTTATAATAGTCGAAGAAAGCGCCCACGCAGCTGCACCTGAAAGAATATCTGCCAATGCGCCGCCTATTGCTGCGGCAACTATTCCGTAAGGACCTAAGAAACAGGCACCCAGGTAAATTATGCTGTCACCTAAGTGTATGTAGCCCCCGTTAGTGCCGATGGGCACCTTAACAAGAATCGTTGCAACAACAGTTAATGCTGCAAACATAGCCGCAAGAGTGATTTTTTTCAAGTTGTTCATTTTCATAAGTTTTCACCTCATAGTATATTTTTCAGAAACGGCTCAAAATCAATTCCGTCGTTTCTGTTTTTTATGTCGCTTGCCTTAATGGCCACGGTGATAAAGTCAGTCGCCTGCTCTACCGCCTCAAAAACGCTGTAGCCGGTTAAAACCTTACCCATTACAAAAGAGGAAAAAATATCGCCTGTGCCCGAAAAGCTGCCGCCTTGTGCTGTGGTTTTAATAAACTCGGTTTTATAGCTTTTCTCCTGACCGCCGCTGAAAACATAATTTACTATGCTTTCATTTTCAACAACGCCTGTAACAATAACCGAACCTATGCCCATTTTGAGTAATTTTTCGGCTCCGGCTGTAATATCGCTTTCACCGCTCAGAAGCTTTAACTCCGTAAGATTAGGCGTAATTATGTCGGCTTTTTCGCAGAGCTTTTTTACCCCTGAAACCATTTCCTCGGTGTAAGTTTCATACATTTCACCGTTGTCACCCATTACAGGGTCAACTAAAAGCAAGGTGTCTTTTTCTTTAAAGGCGTCTATAAAATCGAGGACGTGATCATACTGCCTTGCACAAAGTAAAAAGCCTGTCAGAATGCCGTCAAAATGAGGCGATAGCTTTTTAAACTGCTCAGTTACTAAGGGCAGCATATCCGTAAGGTCTGTACTTACAAAGCTGTCGTAACCCGTTTGATTTGAAAACACACCGGTAACAACAGGATTTACCTGTATTCCCATAGCACTGATTACAGGAATAGAAGCTGTAAGCGAGCATTTTCCAAAGCCGGAAATATCATTGATTACAGCACATTTCTTCATAAGCTTTCCTCTTTTTCCCTAAAGTTTAGGATATTATATAACTATTCTGTATTCTTTTAAATATACAATTTTTATTATTTTTTAAGGTACAGTTTAAAATATATCCATATTTTGGTAAAATAATGTCTAAGCAGGTAGATTTTAAGTGATTGCTTTGCTATAATGAATATGAAATACAAAAGTTAAAGGAGATAAAAATTATGTGGGCAGTGTTTGCTGTTTTATCGGCAGTTTTTGCGGCGCTTACTTCAATACTTGCCAAAATAGGCATCGACGGTGTAAACTCAAACCTTGCAACGGCAATCAGGACAGTTGTGGTTGTGATTATGTCCTGGGGTATGGTATTTTTAACTCACAGTCAAAGCGGGCTTCAGGAAATCAGCAAAAAAAGCTGGTTGTTTTTGATTTTATCGGGTCTTGCTACGGGTGCCTCCTGGCTTTGCTATTACAGAGCCTTGCAAATCGGCGAGGCTTCAAAGGTTGTACCCATTGACAAAATGAGCGTGGTAATCACCTTAGTGCTTGCCTTTGTATTTTTGCACGAGGAGTTCACCTTAAAATCGGTTATCGGCTGTATCTTAATCGGTGCAGGCACATTAGTCATGGTACTGTAACCGATTACATCGGCAGGAATATCACGGGGCCGAGTACCTCGGCGGGAATATCACGGGTTAGAGTTATATAAAGGGAAACTTTACACCGCTGTCGAGTACCTCGACACGATTGTCACGGGATAAAGTTATTTAAAGGATAACTTTACACCGCTTAATAAAAGTTATGGGTAACGGCAGACAGCCGAGTACCTCGACACGATCGTCACGGGATAAAGTTATTTAAAGGATAACTTTACACCGCTGAAAACAAGTTGTGGATAACGGCAGACAAACAAAAGTTTTTTGCTTACTTTTTTTCAAAAAAGTAAGCCGCTTAAATTTAGCTGTTATAAAATAAACATCAGGGATACTGTAAGTCAGCATAATCGACTTACGGTATCCCTGAATTTTTTAGTTGTATCACACCTTATTTCAGCGATGTAAAGTTTTCAATTGAACATCTCCGATTTATGATATTCCTGCCGATTTTATCGGCAAAATGCCGTTGTTCAACCACTTGGTGAGTATTTTAAAAAACGCGGCAAGAAAGCTGAAAAGCTTCTGTAAAGGATTGCTCGGTTTTTTATTCAAGTCCTTGTCGGGGCCGTCAACATCAACAAGCTCTCCGCTTTCGGGTAAGTACTGAATAAACTGTGAAACAACACCGTCACTTACACTGAGCTCACTGTTCATAATTTTCATAGCGGTGCGGTCAAGGTTGTCGGGGAAATCCATGTGCTGTAAGTCTTTTACAAACCATGTTTTCTCGGGGAAAAGGCAAGTCGAAGCATCTACCTTGTAATCAGGTGAGAGGTATCTGTTATTCTTGTTAATGCTGATATAATTTTGAGGTAAAGTTTCGCCGTAGGACGAATATTCACCGCCGAAAGCCTGTCTCCAAGTCAAGGTGAAGCCGTCACTCTGACTGTTAAAGCCCTCATAAACAGGCAGCTCCGGAATGTTATACTTTGCAATCATAACAAAGTCAATACCGCTTGCCTGAAGTCTCTTGATAACATCTAAAGCAGGCTTTTGAACCTCGTTATGGTACTTGTCCGTCTTTTCAATAAGTCCTGCATACTCCTGCCTGCAATCACCGAAGATAAACTCTATTGCCTTGTCATAGCTTTCAGCAGGAACCATTGACCACATAGAGGGCATTGAGCCGAAAGTATCACGGATAATGGGAGGTATAAGGTCATATTTAATTTCATTTATTAGCTTATTCAAGGTTTCACCGGTAAAGTCCATAACTTTAACTTGGGTAAGAAGCTCTAAAAGTGACTGTACGGTTTGCTTAGTTGCCTCGTCTTCAATAAAGTTGAGGTAATTAAAATAGTAGTCGGCAATTGCGTCAATATAATTTCCGTCAATTTTTAAGTTTCCCGTGAAAATAGCACCGAGCAAATCAAGTCCCAAAACAGAAGACGTGATATATGTAACATCGTCAACGTGTGCTAAAGCGTGCCCCTCATAAACTGTAAGGTAAGCTTCAATAACATTTGCACTGTAACAACGTCCCATAAGATTGACCTTAGTTTCACCTGTTGCCTCAAGAACTCTGTCTATATATTCTTTAAGCTCAAGAGCAGTTGCCAAAGGAGAAAGTCTCCAATCATAGTGCATTCTGTAATCCAACGGCTCATAGCCTGATGATTTTTCGGGAACATCCTGTGTTGCAGAAGTTACAGCCGTACCGCTACCGTTTGTGGCCTCGCCGTTTTTGTCTAAAGCAATAGGTCCGAAAATAGGTACAAAGGCATCATAAAACTCCTTAGCATATAGCTCGTAGTCATCAATTATAAGGCCTACTGCAAGCTTTTCAAGGCAAGGCATAAGAGCGTTCATAACAACATCCATAGCGTCAAAGTCCTCGCCTTTTGGAAAAAGCTGTTCACCCTCAGCACTGTAAATAGCCTCGGTATTTGCACCGTAAAGATAAATTGTAGGGTGCTCGTCGTCCTCTAAAGCAAAGCCGCTGAAAGTAAGTACTGAACAAGAAAGCACCATAATAGTTACAAGTAAAAATGAAATAAGCTTCTTCATTTTAAAATTCCTCCTTAAATTACTTTTGTATAGCAAATTTATCAAAGGAAATTCAAAATAAATTTTCAAAATTATGTATAACTTGTTAATGCAAAAACTATTTTTAACATTTTTTATACATTGTGATATATAATATAAAAAGTAAAAAACTTCAACTCAACACAAAATAAAATTTATGTTGTTCATATAAGCTTTCCTTTCAGCTATAATAAACACATCAAATAAAGGAGGCTTAAAAGCTATGAACACAGACAAAATTTACGCAGAACAAATCGCAAACGAATACGCGCCAAAAGAAACCTCAAAAGTAATCGCCCTAAAAAAATTAGACCGAAAAGTAAAGCTCCCTGCAAACATATTCACTTACACCTTGGGCATTATCTCCTGCTTAATACTCGGTATTGGAATGTGCCTTTCAATGGGTCAAATCGGTCCAAATACAAGCATGAGTTTTATTTCAGGTATAGTAATCGGTGTAATAGGTTTAGTCGGTATGGGTATAAACTACCCTATTTACAAAAAAATTCTTGAAAAAGGCAAAAAGAAATATGCCTTTGAAATTATACAGTTAGCAAAAGAAATAAGTGAAGCTGAATAAGACTATATTAAAGGAGGTAGCCTGATTGAACAAGTCAGAAAGCAAATATTTCAATACAGCCCAGCGAATGGACGAGGCCCTTTTAAAATTATTGCAAAAAAAGGACTTTGAATATATCACAATAAAGGAAATTTGCACCTTAGCAGGAGTAAACCGTTCCACTTTCTACCTCCATTATGAAACTATCGGTGACCTGCTTGAAGAAAGCCTTTGCTATATTCAAGAAAAGTTTAAGATGAATTTTGACCAAGCACAGCGTTCTGTTCCCAACATCAAGGCTTGCCCTAAAGAAGAGCTTATATGGATAACGCCGGAGCTTCTTATGCCCTATTTGAATTTTGTAAAAGACAACCGACAGCTTTACCGCGCGGCAATTACCAGACCAAATGTTTTTCAGTCGGACAAGACTTACAAAAATATGCTCAGGCATTTGTTCGAGCCGATTTTAGAGCGCTTTTCCGTTCCTGCCGACGAAAGGGAATATATGATTATCTTTTATTTAAAAGGAATTTCAGCAATAGTGGAAATGTGGATAAAAGATGATTGCAAGGAGCCTATCGAAAAAATAGTAAACATCATTCTCACCTGCATACCGAGCACCTCGGCCGAACATAACGGGATAAAATTATTTAGAGGCTAACTTTACACCGCTGTCGAGTACCTCGACACGATTGTCACGGGATAAACTTATTTAAAGGATAACTTTACACCGCTGTCGAGTACCTCGACACGATCGTCACGGGATAAAGTTATTTAAAGGATAACTTTACACCGCTGTCGAGTACCTCGACACGATTGTCACGGGATAGAGTTATATAAATGGCAACTTTACACCGCTGAAAACAAGTTGTGGGTAACGGCAGACATACAAAAGTTTTTTGCTTACTTTTTTACAAAAAAGTAAGCCGCTTAAATAAGGCTGTTGTAAAATCAACTGATATTAACAAGTTATAATAAACATCAGGGATACTGTAAGTCAGCACAATCGACTTACGGTATCCCTGTTTTTAATTTATATAACGTCTTATTTCTGAATAATCTATCCTCTATATGACAATCGCGTCGAGGTACTCAACACCGTAACGGTTAAAGGCTTCTATCGCCCTTTTGTCAATAACCTCTCCGCTGATTACAATGGGCACTGCCGGAGGACAGGACACAGTGGGCTGAGCAGATATTCTGCCCTCAGCCTCCTTTACAGCTACCCTTTCAGAGGGTGAAAAAATCGCCTCTCTTATACTCATTGCCTGTTTACCTTGAGTGACTTTCACAGCTTCGCGCTTTATCGGCGCTTTCCCTTGAAGCTTTGCTAAAGCTTTTGTCAGGATGTCAAGGTCTTTTTCACTGTTAAACTCGCTGAGCATAAGCACTGTATAATCGTCGTCGCAAAACTCCGGCTCAATGGCATTACTCCTAAAATATTCGGCAAGATCTTTTCCCTCAAAGCCTGAAGCGGGAGCGTTTATAACAAGCTTAAGCGGTTCATTTCCCTCGGTGATAATACCTCTTTTACCGAGGGCTTCCCTTTGGTCTGAAACATATTTTACAATGCTTTCACCCTTAGCCTTATCCCTGTCGGCAAGGTATTTGTTGCAAAGGTCAAGGGACTGCAATATAAGATAAGACGGACTTGTAGACCCATACATAGCAAGAGTGCTTCTTGCCCTTTGACAAAAATGAGAAGCCTTATTTGCAATATGCAGATAAGCTCCGCCGGTTAAAACAGGCAGGGTTTTGTGGGCGGAATCGGCACACATTGAGGCACCGAGAGCTATGGGGTGCATATTTTCTTTCAAAAAAGCCAGATAAGCTCCGTGAGCATTATCCACCAAAAGTGGCACATCAAATTTGTCGCACACTTGCGCGATTTTTTTAATGTCGGCAACATTTCCAAGGTAGTCCGGTGAAGTTATATAAACCCCGTCGGGCTTACGTACGCACGCTTTGATTGCGTTTTCAACCTGCTTTTCAGTCACAACGCACTTACAAATATGTCCGCCATCATCATAGAGCCATTTCACCTGTGCGTCTATAGCAGCTGCGGCATATATAAAGGCTTTATGAACATTTCTCGCCGCAACAAAAAGAGGCTTTTCACCCTGAGGTCTCTCATAGGACGCCAAGGCAACCATTGCCTTAACAGCCAAGGTAGACCCCTCGGTGGAGTAATAGCTGTGACAGGTGCCAAAAAGCGATGAAGCATTATTTTCACTTTCGGCAATGATACCCTCGGCTTTGTAAAGCTCGTCAGCACCCTTTATTTCCGTAATGTCAGAAGCATAATCACCCCTGCCCTTGTGACCGGGCATGTGAAAACGTGCCGTACCGCTTTGAGCGTACTTTTTTACAAAATCAACTATCGGTGTGTTCATATTTCTTCGTTTTGAGCAATTTGAAGCATAACTGCACATTCTATACGTTTTTTGAAAAGCTCACAGCCGTATTTGTAAACTCCGCCTATACTGCCTGTTGCGTGATAGGAATTTGCCGCACAACCGCCCGAGCAATAAAGCTTCGCCCAACAGTCACGGCATTCTTCGCGGGCATAGGCATTGCAAGAACGGAACTGCTCCTGACAGGCCTTGTTTGTAACACCGTCCCAAATATTACCTAAGCTGTACTTTTCGTCACCTACGAATTGATGGCAAGGGAAAAGCTCTCCCCAGGGTGTTACTGCCATATATTCCGTACCCGAGCCACAGCCTGTAATTCTTTTATAAATACAAGGTCCGTTTTTAAGGTCCAGCATATAGTGATAAAAAGTAAAGGGTCTGCCCTCTTTCTTACGTTTTATCATTTCTTTTGCAAGTATCTCATACTGCTCAAAGAGCTTTGGCAAATCCTCATCGGTCAAAGCGCAAGGATCGTCGGGCGAGCAGACAACCGGCTCCATACTAAGCTCTGTAAAGCCTAAGTCAGCCATGTGGAAAATATCATTTGTAAAGTCCGCGTTATTGTGGGTAAAAGTGCCGCGCATATAATAGCCCTTACCGCCGCGCGATTCAACCAAACGCTTAAACTTAGGCAGAATTTTGTCATAGCTTCCGTTTCCGGCATAGTCTTTTCTGAAACGGTCATGAACCTCTTTACGTCCGTCAAGGCTGAGGACTACGTTGCTCATCTCTTTGTTGAGAAAGTCGATAACCTCGTCATCAATAAGCAGGCCGTTAGTAGTAAGAGTAAAGCGGAAGTTTTTGCCTTTTTCTTTTTCAATGCTTCTTGCATAAGCCACAAGCTTTTTCACAACGTCCCAATTCATAAGGGGCTCACCGCCGAAAAAGTCAACCTCAAGGTTTTTTCTTGTACCTGAATTTGCCACAAGAAAATCGAAAGCCTGTTTGCCTACTTCAAAGCTCATAACGGCACGGTCGCCCTGATACTTACCCTGACTTGCAAAGCAATAGGAACAGTTAAGGTTACAGGTGTGTGCAACATGCAGACACATAGCTTTAATTACGTTGCTGTTATTTTTATAATTATGTGCCGCTTGCTCGTACTTGTCCTCGGAAAAAAGCTTACCGCTTTTTTCAAGGTCTTTCACGTCTTCAATGCAAAGTAAAACCTCGTCCCTTGTCACGTCAGGCAAATGGGAGTACTTTTTAAGCATAGCCTCCGTTATTTCCTCTGCCGACGCAGTTTTATACATTTCAATGATGTCATAAGCAACCTCGTCAACCACGTGAACAGAACCGCTGCAGGTATCAAGGACAATATTATATCCGTTCAATTTATACTGATGTACCATTTTTTACTCCTCAAATGTAAAACGCTGCCCCGAAAGACAGCGTTTTCACAAATCAATCTTAATTAAGCATTGTTCTTGTTTTCACATTCCTGATTTGCAACGCCGCAGGAAGTTTTACAAGCAGACTGGCAAGATGTTTGACATTCGCCGCAGCCACCGTTTTTAAGTGTGCAAGAGAGATCCTTTGTTTCAATAGTTTTAATTCTACTCATAATGAAAGCCTCCGAATTTATGTTTATAATAATAACAGATTTTACCTTGAACATTCTATCATATAAGTATAAAAAAGTCAATGGCTCCCGTGAAATATTTGAGGTGAGGTTTGAAGTTGCTTTTCTCTTTTGTGCACCTCATTTTATCATATACAGCTTACGCAACCAAGCATAACATATTTTTGATTTTTTTGTTATTGTAGGTTGATTGACCGCTGTGCAACTATATGTTACAATATTCATACAAATCATAAAGCAGGAGGCAACTATGAGCATTGTTGAAGTAAAGAATTTGAAAAAAGAATATCCGTCCTTTTTATTAGATAATATTTCATTCAGCCTTGAAGCAGGAAAAATAACAGGCTTTGCAGGCAGAAACGGTGCAGGTAAAACCACAACCATAAAGTCTATGCTTAATCTAATTCATACCGACAGCGGAGAAATCACTTATTTTAATATGCCCTTAAAGGGAAACGAAGCACAAATTAAAAAGCGTATCGGCTATTCAACGGGCACGGTCAGTTGGTATCCGAGAAAAAAGCTAAAAGATATTGCCGCCATAACCAAAAACTTTTACCAAAATTGGGACGAAGAAACCTACCGTAAATATTTAAAGCTGTTCAATTTAGACGAAAACAAAACCCCTTCGGAGCTATCCGACGGTATGAAAGTGAAATTCAATCTGTTGTTGGCGCTCTCACACAAAGCAGAGGTTCTCATTTTAGACGAGCCTACAAGCGGCCTTGACCCTTTTTCACGTGATGAGCTTTTGGATATTTTTACGGTGCTTAAGCGTGAGGGCGTGGCAATCTTCTTTTCCACCCACATAATCTCGGATTTGGAAAAGTGTGCCGATAATATCGTCTATATTTCAGGCGGTAAGATTAAAGCGGCAATATCCCTTGAGGATTTTCGAAAAACATACTCACTGAACGGTGAAAGTTTGGAGCAAACCATATTACGTCTTGAAAAGGAGAAAACACAATGAAATACATATTGAAAAAGGAAATGAAGCTCAGCGCCTCTGTTTTGTCATATCTTTTTATCCTGTTTGGGCTTATGTTTTTTATCCCCGGTTATCCTGTCTTGTGCGGTGTCTTTTTTGTTTCTCTGGGCATTTTTCAAAGCTTTCAAAATGCACGTGAGGCAAATGATATAATCTTTTCCGCCCTATTACCCATAGCAAAAAAAGATGTGGTTAAAGGAAAGTTCGTTTTTTCCTGCTTTATTGAGCTTTGCAGTATAATTTTAATGGCAATTGCAGCACTTTTTCGTATGACATTTTTAAAAGACGCTTTGGCATATCAAAACAACGCTATGATGAACGCAAATCTTTTTGCTTTGGGCGTAGCACTGTTTATTTTCGGGCTTTTCAATTTAATTTTCATCGGCGGCTTTTTTAAAACAGCCTATAAATTCGGCAAGCCCTTTGTCGCACACATCATTGTGACCTTTGTAATAATCGGAATCGGTGAAGCATTACATCATATTCCCGCCTTGGAAAGCTTAAACGCTTTCGGCTTTGAGCATTTTTATTTACAGCTTAGCTTACTTGCCTTCGGAATAACGGCATATATTTTACTTACGCTTTTATCCTATAAATGTGCTTGCAGAAGCTTTGAAAAAATAGACTTATAAAAAACATATAATACTGATTTATTATAACGGAGAGAAAAAATATGATATATGTAACATCTGATTTACACGGCTATCCCTTTGAAAAATTTATGGAGCTTTTAGAAAAAGCGAATTTCAGCGACGATGATTTTTTATATGTTCTCGGCGATGTAATCGACCGTGGAAATGACGGTATTAAAATTTTGAAATGGCTTATGACCAAACAGAATGCGCAGTTGATTTTAGGCAATCATGAAGCTATGCTCTTAGCCTGTGATTTTCTCTTTGAGGAGATAACAGAGGCTTCTATCGATAATTTGACCGGCGAAAAGCTGGACTTTTATATGACATGGATGTCAAACGGCGGAGAAGTGACAACAAAAGCACTGTCATCAACAGAAAAAGACGAGATAAGCTATATACTGGAATTTTTACGGGAAGCACCCCTTTATGATGTTGTTTCGGTAAACGGCAGAGATTTCGTTCTCACCCATTCGGGGCTCGGCAATTTCAGGCGCGGCAAAAAGCTGAGAGAATATACCGCCGATGAGCTGTTATGGACAAGACCCGATATAACCGACAGATATTTTGATGATATAATCACGGTATTCGGTCACACGCCTACCCTGTATTACGGTGACGGTCACAAAGGTAAGGCGCTTGTTACTGCTACATGGATAGATATTGACACAGGCTGTGCCATGGGCTGTAACCCTATGCTTTTAAGGCTTGACGATATGAAGCAGATATATATCTGAGGTTAAATCTGATGATGATTTTTTATTAAAAATATTTGCTAAAGGGAGAATAGTATGTTACAGGAAAATTTAATTATGTTACGCAATATGTACGGACTGTCTCAAGAGGATATATCGGAAAAAATAGGTATTTCCCGTCAGGCCTATGCAAAATGGGAAAGCGGTGCCACCGTGCCCGATATTGTAAAATGCAAAAAGCTTGCCGACTTCTATGACATCACCGTTGACAGTCTTCTTAAAACCGAGGCTGAGGATAAAATCGGTACAATTCCTCCTGCACCAAAGGGTAAAAATATATGGGGCAGTGTTACAATCAACGAGCGAGGACAGTTGGTTATACCTAAGGCGGCAAGAGAAAAATTCGGCTGGAAAGGCGGACAGCGAATGATTGTACTCAGTGACGAGGAGGGCATCGCTTTAATTCCCGCTGAAACCTTTGAAGCAAAGATGAAAGCGGTTATGCAATACGCTTCGGTGACAGGTAAAGATAACTGAAGCTTAGAAAGCCATTATAAAAATTTTTCCGCCGAAAAAAACTATGAAAAAAGCCATAACGACATAGAAGCAGTCGTTATGGCTCTTATTATGAAAAGTCAGTGATTACTGAAGAAGCAACAAGCTGAAAACCAATGTAAACAGTGCAACCGTTTCAACAATACCGATAACGATAAAGTAGTTTGCCGCACCCTTGCCTGTTTCTCCCAAAGCGTCAGCAGAAGCTGCTGCAACCTTTCCCTGGAAGAAAGCCGACAAGCCGATTGCAAGACCTGCAAAAATACCCACTGCCATGCAGAGCATTGCGCTTGCAGTACCGCTTTCAAAAGCCGAGGTGATGAAATTCATCAAAAGGAAGCCGTAAATCGTCTGTGTCAAAGGTGCGCCTGAAAATGCAACCATCAAAAACGATGCCGGTTTACCGTTTGCGTAGCATTTTTTCCATGCTCCTACCGATGCCATAGCCGCATAACCGGCACCGAATGCAGAACCTACTGCCGAAAGACCTAAGGCACAAGCCATACCTATTGTTTGAATATCCATAATTGTTTCTCCTTTGAAATTATTTTTTTATTGATTTAGATTTTTTAAAAGGTTCATAAGCTATTCCGGACCATTCCATACCAAGCTGTCCCGAAAATTCAAGCAAATTAAGACGAACACCGTGAACAACAACGGAAAGAAGTCCCATAACTATATTCAAAACGTGGCCGACAACCGCAATAACTATGCCGACAACAAGCAGCGGACCGTCAAAGCCTGCGGACATATCGTTAAAGCTTTGTGCAATTGCCAGTGATGCCATTCCCACCGCAAACAGTCTTATATAACTCATAACATTACCGAATGCGCTGATTGTATTAAGAAATACGGTGAATGTATCGGAAAGTCCTGCTTTCAAGCCCTGAGCGAATGTTTTATCGGGAGACATACCGCCGAAAACTGCCACAAGCAAGAATCCGACGCCGACAATTATTGCAACAAGCATAAGATTTACAGGCTGATTTATTACAAGGAACAACACCATAAAATACAGTGCGCATATTGATAACAGCCAACCTATGTCAGAGAGCATACTCAAATCTTTTCTCATTATCTTCCGTCTTATGTTCATAAGACAAGCCAGAGACAGCTGAATAACACCTATACTGAAACAAAACTTCATAACGCTGTTTTGAACAGAAGTGGTTTCCATGCCGAAGTACTGCGGATAGTTTGCAAAGCTCGGTATTACAAGGGCTTTCAAAAATGGCACCTTCATTGCCGCTTCAAGTCCGAACCATGTGCCTGTGACAGCACCCCACGCAACGGTTGCAACGGATAAAACAGTCAGCAGCAAGGTGGCATTTGTGAATTTTTTGCCTTTAACCGTCATTATAACGGCTGCTATCAAGAAAATTATGCCGTAACCTGCGTCGCCGATTATCATAGCAAAGAACAAGGTGAAAAATGCCAAAAACCAAAATGAAATATCATATTCGCCGTATCCCGGCACTGTTCCCAGAATATCAAATATCGGCTTCATTAAAGCGGTTACTTTGTTGTATTTTACCTTTGTGGGCACTGAACCGTCATCGACCTCAACGGTTTCATACTGATATGCCCAGCCTTTTTCCCCGGCTAAGCGGACAAAGCTTTCGGTTTCGCTTATGGGAATATAGCCTTTTATCCAGATAAGTCCATCTTCAGCCTTTGCCGTATTTTTAACCGAAGAAAATTCCGCATCATTTTGAGCTTTAATTATTTGTGCCTTGTAGCTTTCAAGCTGTTCGGCTGATTTATGAAGCAAAGCTTCAACAGCTTCAAGCTCACTTTTATAAAGGCTTATTTCACTTTCAAGCTCGCCGATTCCCTTTTCGGGAAGAACAAATTCGGTGCCGTTAATCTCATCTGTAAAATTGCCTAATACGGCAACGGTGTCCATCTTATCTACCGAAGCTAACCTGATATATTTTATATCCTCACTTGCCGATAACTTTTTCAGCTCTTTTTTATCAATTCGGTAGAAATGAAAATCAATGCCCTCATTTGAAAGCTTTTTGACCTCTTCAGGAATAAAATTACCCCATGCCGACAGCTTGTCGATTTCAAGCCTTTTTGATGAAATTAAGTCTTCAAGCACCGCTTTTCGTTCTAATGCATCTTTAGTTTTAATAAATAATTCTTCAAATTCGCCGTCGCTGAGTATGGCGGAAGCGTTCTTTTCCTTTGGTGCATAGTCGGAAAGCTCCGACATCAGTTTTTGAAGAAGTGAAAATCTGCTTGAAATTTTATCGTCTGCTTTAGATTTTTCACTTATGTGCAAAGTTCCTAAATCACGTAATGCACTTATCATTTCATCTTTATTCTGTTCCAAAGCAACAATATAGGTTAAGTTCATTTTTTCAATCATACGCTAACCTCCTGCCGCTTTTTCTTGGCAATTTTACCCCTTACAACGGCACTTGTCTGCTGGTCGCCCAAATAAATGCCGATTTCCCGGATATTCTTTTTTGCTTCGGGGATTTTAACCTTTTCAAACAGGTTTACTCGCTGAGAGGTAAACCGCAGTTCTTTGCCAAGCAATTCATTTTGCAATCTAAGAGTTTTCAGCAGCATATTGAGTCGGGCAATATCTCTCATTGTGAATATAGCCTCGTCAACCCATAAAGGATAATCGGAAATTTCATAGTTGATTTCTTCAAATGTCAGCTCTTTAAACACGGGAACAACAACACCTGCAATATTTTCCTGAGTGCAGATAACACTCAAGGGTTTAACAAGGTTTTCGATTTTCTTTTCATCTGAAAACAAGGTGTTTTCGGCAAAAACCGCAACCCAGGTGTCAAGTCCGTCAATCAACTTAGCAATTTCCCGCTCTTTTTCCTCAAGCTCGGCGGTAATCTTCATCATCACTGTCTGAAGCTGCTGTTTTTTCAGCTCCAAGGTAGGAAGATACCTTTCAAACTGTTTGAGCTTATCCTTTTGCACCTTTAACTCATTTTTAGTAAGCTTAACAGATGCCATATTATTACACCCTTATGCCTTTTTTCTTAGGCCATCTTTCTTCAATAAGGTTTGTTTTAAGACCTGTTTCATTGGGCTCAAAACATTCCGCCAAAATTTCCCAGCCTAAATCCAAGGCTTCTTCAAGGGGAATATTTACGGACAAGTCCATAAGCTTTGTTTCAAAAAGCTTACCGTATTTTAAAAGCTTTTCGTCCCATTCGCTCATAAGAAAGCCCATTGACTTTTTCTCCAGGCTCTCTTTATAAGAGCTGTAAAGCTTAATCATAGCGTCCATAAGTGCACGGTGATCGTTTCTTGTAGTGCCGTTAACATTTTGCTTCAAACGGGAAAGTGAACCGAAAGGCTCAATTCTGCCGTGCTTGAGATAGTACTGACCCTCTGTAATATAGCCTGTATTATCGGGCACGGGATGGGTAACATCATCACCGGGCATTGTTGTTACGGATAAAATTGTTATTGAACCCAAGCCCTCAAAAGCAACCGCTTTTTCATAACGTGCCGCAAGACAGCTGTATAAGTCACCGGGATAACCGCGGTTTGAGGGAACCTGTTCCATTGTGATAGCCGTCTCTTTCTGAGCGTCGGCATAGTTAGTCATATCCGTTAACAGAACAAGCACCTTTTTGCCGTCAAGTGCGAATTTTTCGGCAACGGCAAGGGACATATCGGGAACAAGGGTACATTCTACCGTAGGGTCGGACGCCGTGTGAATAAACATAACCGTATGACCCATTGCGCCGTTTTTATCAAGAGTGTCTTTGAAAAACAGATAGTCGTCATATTTAAGTCCCATACCGCCTAATACGATAATGTCAACCTCCGCCTGCATGGCAATTCTTGCAAGAAGCTCGTTATAAGGCTCGCCCGACGCAGAGAAAATAGGAAGCTTTTGACTTTCAACCAAGGTGTTGAACACATCAATCATCGGTATACCTGTTCTTATCATCTTTTTGGGAACAATTCTTTTTGCAGGGTTTGCCGACGGTCCTGATATGGGAATCATATTATCGGAAAGCTCGGGGCCGTTGTCTCTGGGAACGCCTGCGCCGTTAAAGACTCTGCCCAACAAGCTGTCGGAATAGGAAACCATCATCGGCTTATTCAAAAACTTTACCGAATCAGTCGTTGAAATACCCTGAGTACCGGAGAAAACCTGTAAATATACAAGGTCATTATCAAGCTTGATTACATTTGCAAGGCTTTTTCCCACCATAGCAAGGTCGCCGTTTCTGACACCGTCCGCCTTAACCACAACAACATTACCCACAATTGATTCAATTTTTGTGTATATCTTTTGCATTAGGCCACCTCCTTACTTTACCGCTTTTTCATTGACGTAATCTTTGATAACCTGTTCCTGCTTATCAAATTCAGCAGTTTCAAAAGCAATTACATGCCAGTCAAGAAATTCTTGTCTCAACTGATTGAAGAACGAGCGAATCTCATTTTTCGAGTCAAAGGAAAACTCGGTTTTAATTATCCAAAATACCAAATCGAATACACGCTGCTGTCTTTCTATTGAACAGGCAGCGTCAACAGGGTCGAAAGAATCCTGCTGTAAATAAACCGCATCGAGAAAGTCGCCCTTTTGATATGTGATGTAATCTTCTATTGAAGTGCCCTCTTCGCCGACAACCATCATCATCTGGTTAATCTCTGTACCTCTTATCAAAACGTCTCTGGCTTCATTGACCTTATCCATATCAATAATACCCTGATATTTTGACCACGAATCAATGGGGTGAATGGCGGGATATTTTCTCGCGTCGGAGCGTTCACGTGAAAGGCCGTGGAAGGCGCCCACAACCTTAAGTGTTGCCTGTGTTACAGGCTCTTCAAAGTTACCGCCGGCGGGAGAAACCGTACCGCCTATTGTAACAGAGGCGATTTCACCTGACTTTAATTTAACCTTACCTGCACGTTCATAGAAGCCAGCAATAACCGATTCAAGGTATGCGGGGAAGGCTTCGTCACCGGGGATTTCTTCAAGCCGTCCGCTCATTTCACGAAGTGCCTGTGCCCAACGTGAGGTTGAATCGGCAAGCATAAGCACGTTAAGTCCCATCTGCCTGTAATACTCGGCAAGTGTGATTGCAGTATAAACAGAAGCTTCACGGGAAGCCACGGGCATAGATGAAGTGTTACAGATAATAATTGTTCTTTCCATTAAGCTGCGGCCTGTACGCGGGTCGGTAAGCTCGGGGAATTCTTTAAGAATTTCAACTACTTCACCTGCACGCTCGCCGCAAGCGGCAACAATAACAATATCAACGTCGGCGTTCTTTGCCTCCATGTGCTGTAAAACGGTTTTTCCTGCACCGAAAGGTCCCGGAACGCAGAATGTGCCGCCCTTTGCAACGGGCAAAAACGTGTCAATACAACGAATTTTTGTAATAAGCGGTTCATTTGGCATAAGCCTTTTTTCATAACACTTTATTGCTTTTTTAATAGGCCACGAGAACACCATTGAAAGGTTCTTTGTGTTGCCGTTTTCATCTTTGATTACAGCAATAGTGTCGTTAACATTGTAAACGCCCTTTTCAGCTATGCTTTCAACTGTCCATTCGGTGTCCTCCAAATCAAAGGGAACCATTATTCTGTGGCTGAAAAGTCCCTCGGGAACAGTACCGACAGTATCGGCAATACGGACGGTATCACCTGCACGGACACTCGGAGTAAACTCCCAGTCCTTGTCGGGGATAGCGTCTAAATATACACCTCTTTCAAGGAAAAATCCGCACTGCTCGGCAAGCTCGGGCAGAGGATTTTGAAGTCCGTCAAAAACTCTCGACAAAAGGCCGGGGCCAAGCTTAACGCTCATAAGCTCATTTGTAAATTCCGCCTTGTCGCCTACTTTAATGCCCTCTGTCATCTCGTAAATCTGCATACTTGCTACGCCGTTATTTACCCTGATGATTTCGCCTTTTAATTTTTTATCGCCAATGACAATGTAACCCACTTCGTTTTTCTTTATTGAGCCGTCAACTTTAACAAAAACAAGGTTACCGTTTACACCGGTTACTGAACCGGTAACATAATTTTCCATAAATAATTCTCCTACCAAAAACATTCCTGCTAAATCTCGGAAATTTGCCTTTCAATATTTTTAACAAGTCTGTTAAGTTCTTTTTTTCCGGCTTCCAAATCAAAAACCGTTTTTCTTTCTAAAAGCTTCAGCTTCAAGGCATAGCCGAAAAGTGCATAATCGTCAAAGACGTGGGTACCTATAAAACCGTCGAGCTTTTTGAACAAAAATGACAGCAGCAGCATTTCGCCGTTCAAGGGATTACTATCCGAAATTGCCGCCGAAATCGCTTTTGAAGCCTCGTCATCCTTATCCGTATATTGATTTACGCTTTGACCGAGTTTTTTCTTTCTTTGAAACGTGAGTTCACCGTTAAATCTGCGGTAAAACTCCGCCCACTCTTTTACAAGCGGTCCTTGGGCCGAATTTACCGACAGCTTTTCAAGCAAAGCATATTTTGATGGGCTTACGTTTCCTTTGCAGGAGCGTAAAAACTCATCATATTTTATGGGCATTTCGCCGTCTGCTTTAAGCATGGGTAAACCTGACATTAAATAAAAATATGATGCCATATATCTCACCGTTAAATTTCAATATCAGCAAGGAAAATTTCCAGCATATTTGTGATTTCCTCATTTGAGCAATCAAAATAACCTGAATTATCTTCTGCACAAAGTCTGAAGCCTGTTTTTACCGCAGGAGAAATTTTAATTTCCAAGCCGTTTTTAATCTCATTTGCAAGCTCTGCTTTAAGTCCGTCGGTAAGTTGTGAAACCTCCGCATAATAATCCGCCGGATTTTCTTCACAAAGCGCCGCTTTAATCAGTTTAGCAAGGGTTTCGCCCTGAACCGACTTTTTAATATCAGCTTCAAGAATCTTCTTGAATTTTTTCTTGATTTCTTCTTCAAAAAGCAATACCGCATCTCTCTTTGCCTGTAAAATGCCGGTTTTGGCACTTTCACGAAGCAAATTAACTTCTGTTTTTGTCTGCTCGATGATTTTTTCTTTTTCGGCTTTTGCCTTGTTTATTATTTCCTCCGCTTTTTTTTCGGCTTCCGAAATAATCTTTTGAGACTGAGCGTTTGCAGAATCAATTCCGTCCTTTTTGATTGACGAAATCAAATCTTCGATTTTCAATTCCATAAACCGTCATACCTCGCTTTTCACTGTAATATAATACTTAAATTATATTGTAACACTTTTTGAGTTAAAATCAATATATTTACAGCACAAAATATCATAAAAATTTCAGGTAAAATAAACAAATAACCCCGAAGAATCGTTTCAACAGCTTTAAAACATTCTTCGGGGTTATTTTATTCGGTTTTACTTTTTATTAAGCAGGTTTGTGAAAAAATTTATCAGCTTTGTTATAAAATTGAAAAGAGCTCTCAATGGACTGTTTCTTATGTACCCGTCCGTTGTGTCGGTTGTGTCATCCATTGTAATAATCGGTGTAAGCGTGCCTTTTGCACCGTCGCTTGAGCCGGTGCCCTCGTATTGGAGAAACTGTGTATAGTTTTCATCTGTATTGACGGTCATTGTGCCGTTGCTGTTACAAATCATAATGATCAAATCATTCACACAGTCAGGGAACGCCTTATGCTCAAGGCCTTTTACAAACCATGTTCTTTCAGGGAACAGACAGGTTGAAGCGTCGATTTTTTTATCAACGGAAACATAAGCCTTATTTTCAACCGTTGCAATATAAGAGTCTGAAAGCACTCCGTTTGAATCTGCACAGGTTGCACCTAAGGACATCTTATTTGTTGTAACAAACACATCGGATTCCTCTCTTGCGTCGGATGAAAGGGGAATAAGGGGAAAACCGTACTTTGCAATGACGGAATAGCTTGCAATACCGTTGATTTGCTGTTCGGCAAAAGTATCGTGGAAGTTAACCTGAAGATCATAATAATTATTTATTTTTTCAATAAGACCTGCATAGGTTGACTTGCTTTCTTCGGTATCAAAGGTAAATTCAAGACCTTTCTGAATGTGATCTGCAGATGTCATTGACCAATATGAGGGGAAAGTAGCATAACAGGCCTTGGTAATCTTAGGCAGAGCAACCTCCTGAATTGCGTCAAACAGCTTTTGGATAACATTCATTCCGTAACCGAGCTGTTCTACGTTGTAAATCAGGGTCAGAAGCGCTACAACAAGCTCCGTGGTAGAATCGTCGCCGAGAAGTGCGCCGTTTCCTTCAAGTGAAGTGAAATAAGTTGCAAAGCAGTCAAGGCTCTGGGGGTCAATTTTGATATTTCCGGTAAACATTGCGTTTAAAAGTCCGATACCGTCAATAGCGGCAGCATAATATACACACTCGTTGACCTTGCACTCGTCACCGTACATGGACATATAGGCGGCGGCAATGTTTGTTGCAAGGCAACGGCTTACAAGGTTAACTTTTGATGCGCCGGTTTTTGCAAGAATAACATCAATAGCCTCATGAACATCCTGTGCAAGCGTTATCGGAGAAAGTCTCCAGTCAAAATGTGCTCTGTACACCGGAAAAGAACCGTTGGTACCGGGAAGTGTTTCGGGCATTGTGACAAATTCAAGGCATTTTCCGGCAGGGTTCTTTTTGGTGTAAATTGATTTTGCGAATCTGTCCCATTTAAGGCCGGAGCCGTCACTTGCTTCGCCGTTTTCATCAAGAATGACATTTTCATAAACGGGAGCAATCAGATTGTAAAGGTCCTCGGCATACTTGTCATAATCCATAAGGGCGATGTCCTTAAGAAGTGTCTGGATATTGTCTCCTTGTGTGAGATAGGAAATCCAGTCAACATCAAGGCCGTAAATTTTTTCACCGGCTTCATTATATAACGGATAACCCTGTCCCTCAAGGTAAAGTATAGGATATTGCGCGGTATCTTCTGCTGCTGCAAACGACGGAATAAACAGAGAGAATGTCATAACAACAGCAAGAATAACAGAAATTACTTTTTTCACGTAAAAAACTCCTTTACTGATAATTTGTATTTTTATTATATAATAAACAGTAAATAAAGTCAATAATTTGTAACATTTGCCACAAGTTTCACAAAAACGTCTTAAACAAAACAGCATACATTTATTTGCTGTACTTGTTTAATTTTGGTACTTTTCAAAGAAATCAGTCTCAACGTAAGTGTCCGTATACGGTCTATTCATACAAAACAAAACCCTACACTGTAACACCATACTTTTATGCCGTGATATGCTATAATAAAGCGAGGTGAGAAAAATGTCTGTGTATAAAACTTCTCAAATTGCCGAAATAATCGGAATACACCCGAATACTGTACGTCTATATGAAAAATTAGGGTTAATTACTAAGCCCGAAAGACTGCCTAACGGCTACCGTGTTTTTACGGATTTTCACATAGAACAATGCCGTTTGGTGCGTATTGCCTTTAGGGTAGAGGTGTTACAAAACGGTTTAAGAAAGAAAATCATCAAAGTAATCAAAGCCTCTGCCGATACGGATTTTGAAAATGCAATTCTGCTTATCAATGAATATATTGAACAGATAAGGCAGGAAAAATTCAATGCTGAGGAAGCCATAGAAATTGTAAAACAGCTTTTATCCGGCAGTGAGCAAACACACACTCAGAACTTAAAACGAAGCGAAGTGTCAAAAAGTCTCGGTATTTCTATGGATACGCTTCGTAATTGGGAGATGAACGGATTGTTGAAAGTTAAAAGGAAAGAGAACGGCTATCGGGTATATACGGACGGCGATATAAGAAGACTTAAAATTATCCGTACCCTGCGGTGTGCAAATTATTCCTTAGAAGCTATTTTGCGGCTGATGAATCAACTGTCTTATGACCCGAATACAGATGTACGGGTTACGCTGAACACACCTAAGCAATCGGATGATATTATTTCTGTTTGCGATAAACTGATAGTATCTCTGTCAGAAGCCGAAGAAAACGCATACCAAATCAGAACAATGCTTCAAAATATGAAAGCAAAAAATTTATAACCCTACACTTTGCCACCAATGTTTTCGTTGGTGGTATTATTTACGCGAAAACAAAACAAAGGAGGAATTGCTATGCAAAAAGCAATCGAAGTAACCGGACTGTCAAAGTCCTACGGCAATCAGCTTGCGGCAGACAATATCAGTCTGTCTGTAAAATACGGCACTGTTTTTGGACTTCTCGGTGCAAACGGAGCAGGAAAAAGCACCACCATTGAGTGTATTTTAGGAACAAAAACTGCGGATAGCGGTACAGTAACCGTCCTGGGGTGCAAGCCGAAAAAGGACAGAAAAACCCTTTTTCAAAATGTCGGCGTTCAGTTTCAGCAGTGCGATTATCAGCCTGAAATAAAAGTTTACGAACTATGCGAGGAAACAGCCTGTCTGTATAAAAATCCGGCAGACTTCAAAGAGCTGTGTGTCAGCTTCGGAATAGGAGATAAGCTTGGCAGTGCTGTAAAAAGTCTTTCCGGCGGTGAAAGACAGCGGCTTTTTATCGTTCTTGCGCTTATTCCAAATCCAAAGCTCGTATTTCTTGACGAGCTGACAACAGGACTTGATGCAAAGGCTCGCCGTGAGGTGTGGAAAATACTGTCCGATTCGAAAAACAAAGGCTTGACGATTTTCCTGACCTCACATTTTATGGATGAGGTTGAAGCCCTCTGCGACGAGATATGTATTCTGAAACAAGGAAAAATTGTATTTTACGGAACGGTTAATGAGGCAAAAGAAAAAAGCGGATGCGAAAAATTTGAGGACGCATATCTTAAAATTTCCGGTGAGGAGGCATACGTAAAATGAAATCATTTGTTACACTTTTTAAAAATGAATTGAAACTAAACATACGTAATATGAACATGATAATTTTTGCCGTCATTATGCCTATAGCGGTTTTAATTATTCTTGGCTTTATTTATGGGACAAAGCCATCGGCGCAAGAAGCTTCATATACATTTTTGGAACAGTCCTTCGGCGCACTTTGCTCTATAAGTATGTGTGCAGGCGGGTTAATGGGACTGCCTCTTGTGGTTTCGGAATACAGAGAGCGAAAAATACTCAAACGCTTTCAGGTTACACCTGTAAGCCCTTTAAAGCTGCTGGCTGTTGAATTTTTCATTTATGTTGTGTACTGTATTATATCTCTGATTTCACTCTTTCTTATGGCAACGGTTATATGGAAAGTGAAAATACACGGTTCTCTGCCGGCATTTTTGGGAAGCTGGCTTTTAACAACGGTATCTACCCTGAGCATAGGAATGATGGTAGGCGGCATTGCAAAAAATTCAAAAAGTGCAAGCGTTATCGCCTGTGTTCTGTACTTCCCTATGCTGATTTTTTCAGGTGCAACTCTGCCCTTTGAGGTGATGCCTGAGCTTATGCAAAAAGTCGTAGGTATTTTTCCTATGAGTCAGGGTATAGCACTAATGAAAGCAACCTTTTTAGGTTTACCGTCTGCAAATATATGGCTTCCCGTTGCGGTTATGGTATCCGTTACGGTTATTTGCACGGCAGCAGCAGTAAAATTCTTTAAATGGGAATAGTAACATACAATTCATAATGACAGTAAAAGACCGCTTACGTCGTGTAGGCGGTCTGTTTCATGTATCATATACAAAAAACACTTTAATTGCAAAAACACGCCTGTCATAAATAACATAGTACCTAATATGTTATTTAATTGTTCTGTATACAAATATTCTCTGTCTTTCCCTTGAAAAAGCTATAACAAGATGTTAAAATCAGTATGTTATAACATACTTAATTTGGAGGACTTATGAAACAGCTTGTTAATATCACAAAAGCAAAACAGACGCCGTTTATCACAAATGACGGATTTCAAAAAGTTATTATACGGTTGAAAAGCAGTTATGCAGTAATTGAGCTGTGGGGAAAAATTACTGTAAAAGGTCTTCAGCCCCACACGGCATATATCGGTAAAATTCCCCTTGGAATATCCGAGAAAACAATTTTTGTCAATGACACAAACAAGTTGTTAAAGCCCGGTGAAACAACCTGTTTAAAGATAGAATTATATAAAAACAAGCACTGCACCGGAATACCTGTTTCTGTTTATGAAAACAAATTCTGGCAAAGGAGCCGTCACTGGGAGTTTTATCTTTCGCAGACGATGCACACCGATTTGGGATATACCGATTACCCCGAGACCTTGCGTCCGCTTTATACAAGCTATATTGATTCTGTAAAAAAGTATATCAAAGCCTCACACAACAGGGCTGAGGATAAAGAAAAATACAAGTATGCAATTGAATCCTCATGGGTGTTCAGCGAGGGCTATGCAAAAGAGAAAAATGCCGATGAAATAGAAGCTCTCGTCGATTCGGTAAAAAACGGAGATATGGCAGTCGGCGCAGGCCGTTTCAATAATGCGACGGAAAATATGGGTGCTGAAGAAACTGCAAGGTCACCCTACCTGACTAACAGAAGCTTAAAAGACCGTTATGATTTACCGGCAGACAATACCGTCAGAATGTTTGATAATCCCGCCATTTCAAAAAGCTGTGTGGATATTTTTAACTCCGCCGGTATCAAGTATGCGATTCACTCCATGAATCCCGATCGCTCGCCTTATCATAAAGTCCGTGAATATGATTTATTCTATATGACAGGCTTTCAGCCCGAAAACCGAATTTTGGTTTTCAACGGAAAAAGCTACGGTGAAAATTACGGCTTTACGGGAAATTATATCAACCCGAAAAAAGGCAATGCAAAGCTGGCGGAAAAAGCTATTCTCAAATTGATAGATACACTTGAAAAAAGAACAGGCAGACGCGCCTACCCTTACGATAAGTTTCCGATGCCGCTGATTCCGTTCGGCGATAACAAGCCGCCTTTGGGAAAGCAGATAAAAATTGCAAATGAAACGAACCGCAATTGGCAGTCTCAGGGCTTTGCTTATCCGAAAATAACCGCCGCTTTCCCTGAAAAATTCTTCGAGGACATTGAAAAGGAATACGGCAGTCTCATCCCCGTTGAAACGGGAACAGAGGAGAACTGGTGGAACGACGGCTGGGGCACAACCGCTTATGAATCGGGTATAAACAAGAAAAACGGTGTTCTTGTTCCTATGGCTGAAGCAATGGCTTCCCTCGCCTCTTTCTGTTACGGCGCACCCTATCCGATTGACATCTTAAATGAAGCTTTTGAAAGAACGTCGGTATACAACGAACACACATGGGGATATTACGCCTATAAAAACTGTGATGAATACCGTCAGATGTATGAATGGAAGCGCTCTAACGCTCTGGGTGCAAATGCGCTGGCAGACAAAGCAATAAAAGCTTCACTGCAAAGCCTGGCACAAAATACAGAGCAAAACGAGCACGGCATATATGTCTACAACCCGCTCAGCTGGAACAGAACAGATATTGTAACGGTAAAGCTTGACGAAAATATGCCTGAAAGCTTTGAAATTATTGACGGCGCTGAAAGTCTGCCTTATGAAATCAGCAATAAAGAGCTTACCTTTGTTGCGAAAAATGTTCCTGCGTTAGGTTACAAGCTGTTTTCGGTTGTTTCTGTAAAAGAAAAGCCGGCTTTCGGCAGTAAAACAAGCATCAGCGGAAACTGCGTAGAAACACCTTTTTATAAACTGACTATCCGCGGCGACGGCACAGTTGCAAGCATTGTCGATAAGCAAAACGGCGGACGGGAAATAGTTGACAGCTCAGCCGATGTAAAATGGAATCAGTATCAGTATTACGATGATTTTGCCATTCCTTTCAAAAATATGGGCTTTAAGTTTTCCTCATGGAAATGGAATCTTTATCAGCCGTTAGCCGAGAACACAAAAATTAAAATAACACCCACTGCATTCGGAGTAAAAATTCAGGTTCATACAGGCACATTCCGTGCAGGAAGCATCCTGCAGACAATCACGCTGTATGACGATATTCCCCGAATAGACATTGACAACAAAGTGCTTAAATCTGCTTTGCCGAGACTTACAAGCAAAGAGGAGGCTTTTTACACTTTTCCTTTCAAGGCAGATAAGGGTTATGAAATCCGATATGACCTGCCCATAGGTAACATTGCAGAGGGTCAACAGATTTACGGCACATCAAGAGATTGGTACACCGCAAATAAATGGGTCAATGTATATGACAAAAGCGATGATTACAGCATGACCCTTGCGCTTAACAACACCTCACTTTTGCAGTTCGGAGAGCGCAGAACGGGCAGTTGGTCCTTTGACTACAAGTCAAAAAAGCCCTGCATTTTCAGCTATGTGATGAACAACATGTGGCAGACAAACTTTCAGGGCGATCAGCCCGGTATGGCTGATTTTTCCTATTCTCTTTTTACAGCAAGAGGAAAATCTGTTCACAAAATCAATCAGCATGCGTGGAACTGCTGTGCTCCCTTGCAGGCGGTGTTTATTGAAGGCTCAGGCGAAAATGCCACTGAAGTATGCAAAGAAAAATCATTTATGACAGTCAGTCACGACAATGTGATTTTTACGGCAATGAAGCCGTCGCAGGCAAACGGTGACGGAATGATTGTCCGTTTCAACGAAATTGCAGGCAAAAAAAGTGAAAATATTTCCGTAGGCTTTGCGAAAAAAATTGTTTCTTATGTTGAAACCGATGTTATCGAAAACGACATCGGCGCAGAAATTCAAAACAGCGAAATAACCTTTTCATTAAGGCCTTACGAGGTAAAAACTTTCAGAATAAAAACGGATTATGTCATTGGCAAGGTTCAGAATGTAAAAGCGGTATGTATAGAAGTTCCCACCGGGAGATGTGAGCATTATCAGAAAGAACGTGTGAAAGAGCTGACAAATAATAAGGGTATGCGTCAAGGTACTCTCGTATCGTGGGAAAATGTCGAAAACGCTTCATTTTACGAGGTTTTCCGGGTTAAAAACGGAAAAAGGTACTTTGTGGGTTCAACCTGTTTCGGCAGTCTGTTTGACTCTCAGGTGACAGGTGACATTTGCGGTAAATATGAGTACTACGTACGTGCAGCGGGAAAAGGTGCAAAGGGAGAGTTTTCTGAAAAAGTTTCTCCCGTCATAGGTACAGCAGATAAATCAGCCATTTTTGAAAAGCCCGTTCTTCATGCCGTACCCCGTGAAAAGAACAGAATTGATTTATTCTGGACTCCCGTTCATTCGGCACTTCCCGTCAGTCACTATGAGATATACCGAGGCGGTAAGCTTCTTGCAAAGACGACCGACAATTACATCACTTCCTACCGTGATTACACTGTCAGCTTTAACAATCGTTATGAATACTCCGTTGCCGTTGTTGACGTTCAGGGCAACCGACTTGAAAGCGATAATGTGACGGTCAATCATTCTGACGAATTTTTTGCTTTACAGGATTCAGCTTTAGCAAAAAAATCAAAACGCAGATTTTTAAATTTTTTATAAGGGCAATAAAACAATATGAAAAACTCAATTCCTCTTTGGCTTGAAATAAGCCGAAAAATTGAAGAAGATATTAAAAGCGGAAGATATTCTGTAGGTGATATTTTGCCAAACGAATATCAACTCTGCGAGATATACTCCGTGAGCAGAATAACAATACGGGGTGCGCTTGCAAGACTGAGCGACTTAGGAAAAATCAAAAGAATCAAAGGCAAGGGAACGGTTGTAACACAGGAAAAAATCAAGGAGCCGATTTTGAAAATATCAGGGTTCACGGACGAGATGAAAGAAAAAGGCATTGTTCCGTCCACAAGCTATGCTCATATTGAAAGAAAAAGGGTTTCGGGCTATATTGCCGAGCTTTTCGGTCAGAGCCACTCCACATATTTCGCGGTTCTTGAACGGGTGAGATGTATAAACGGCGTTCCCGTCGGATATTTTACCACATATCTGCCCGAAAGCCTAAAGCTTCCCTATGACAGCGAGCAGTATTATTCGTCGCTTTATGATAAGCTTAAAAATGAATACGGTATAAGCGTTGATTATGTTCAGCAAACCGTTACTGCGGAAATTGCCGACAAGAAAACCCGGGAGATGCTTAACCTGTCACCCGGCGAGGCCGTTATGGTTATGAAAAGGAAGGCTTTTTTAGGTAATAAACTGATTGAATATTCGGTCTGCAAATATGACAGCAAGCGCTATGAATACAATA
Organism: Acutalibacteraceae bacterium; assembly: GCA_051880695.1. GTDB lineage: Bacteria > Bacillota > Clostridia > Oscillospirales > Acutalibacteraceae > UBA6857. The sequence continues at coordinate 93,396 of JBJEOK010000049.1, forward strand.
TGGAATTAAGAAGCGAGGAAAAATTATGAATACGGCTTACTGCAATTACGATAAATATCCTTTTGTCAAGGCACAAGGAAAGGCCTATCAGGGCTACGAACAAATTAAAAACCTGATAAAAAGCAGTCAGGAGCGTATTATTGTTCTGGACTGCTATCCCGTAGTAGATGTGAAAAGCATCGTAAACGGTATCGGCGAACTGTTTGATGAAGTTTTTTATACCGATACCTGTGCTTACTGCGGTGACGAACTGACCGAAAAGATGCAGAAAAATCTGACGGACGACCGAATTTTCGGCGTGATGACAACGGACTGTCTCAGTGATTACTTCATTGACAGTAAAATTGCCGATATGAAAAGCCGCATAGAAAGCGCAAAGGGACGGGTGCTTGTAATAGGCGTGGGCGCCTTGCTTGTTTGGAACAGCGGACTTAATATTCACTGCTCTGTTTCAAGATGGGAAAGTCAGCTCAGGTTCAGAAAAGGTGCTCCAAACTGGAACTGCGATAATTTTGATATGGATCCGCTGACAAAATTCAAGCGCGGTTATTTTGTTGAGTGGAGAATAGCGGACAAGCACAAGATAAAAAATCACGGACAGTTTCATTATTTTATGGATACCAACTCCACCGACTGCCCTAAGCTGATTTCAAGAAACGATTACGATAACGCGCTGGAAAAAGCGGTCAGCACACCTTTTCGTGTTGTTCCCTATTTTGACCCGGGTGTATGGGGCGGTCAGTGGATGAAAGAGGTCTGCGGCCTTGACAAAGCCCAAAACAATTTTGCATGGTGCTTTGACTGCGTACCTGAGGAAAACAGCGTTTTATATAATTTTGACGAAGTTACGGTCGAAATGCCTGCCATTGATATTGTGCTTCTTAAAGGCAAGAAGCTTTTAGGTGAACGGGTTCAGGCAAGATACGGCAACGAGTTCCCTATTCGCTTCGACTTTCTTGACACTATGGACGGCGGCAACCTCTCTTTGCAGGTGCATCCCACAACGCAGTACATACAGGAAAATTTCAATATGCGCTACACCCAGGACGAAAGCTATTATATTTTGGACAGCGGTGAAAACAGCTGTGTTTATTTAGGCGCAAAGGAAGGTGTTAAGCCCTCGGAGTTTATTGACGCTCTGAACAGTGCACAGGAAACCGGCGAAATTGACGTTGATAAATTTGTCAATAAATGGCCGGCAAAAAAGCACGACCACTTCCTGATTCCCGGCGGAACGCTTCACTGTTCGGGAAGAAACGCTATGGTGCTTGAAATTTCAAGCACGCCCTATATTTTCACATTCAAGCTGTGGGACTGGGGCAGGCTCGGTCTTGACGGTAAACCCCGTCCTATTAACATTGAGCACGGCAGTAAGGTAATAAACTATTCGAGAGATACCGGGTGGGTCAAAGAAAACCTCATAGACAAATTTGAGCTTATTGAAAAAACCGATACCTATACGGCGGAAAAAACGGGGCTTCATATTTTCGAGCCCATTGAAACGGTGCGCCATTGGTTCACCAAAGAGGTGCTTCACAAGGCAAACGGCAGCGTCTGCGTCTTAAACCTTGTTGAGGGCGAAGAAGCAGAGGTAGTAAGCCCTGACGGCTCCTTTGAACCCTATACCGTTCATTATGCAGAGACGTTTATCGTGCCTGCAAACGTGGGTGACTTTATCATAAGACCCACTGATAAGACAAAAGGAAACAAACTTGCAACCATCAAAGCATATATAAAGTGACGGCTATGATTTTTACTCTTGACATCGGCGGAACATTTACAAAATACGCTCATATTGACAACAATAAAATCATCCGCAAGGGCAAGTGGAAAACGGTTGAAGATTTCAATCTGCTGATTGAAAAAATTGACAGCGTGATGTGCTCTCCCGTTTCATATATCGGCATTTCAAGCGGCGGCTTCTGGGACGAAATCGGAAAATCAATAGGCTACGAGACCATTGAAAGCACATCTGAAAGCTGTTTGACAAAAGTGCTGTCTAAAAAATACTCCTGCCCTGTTTTTATTGAAAATGACGCCCGCTGTGCACTGCTTGCGGAAAAAGAATACGGTGCGCTAAAAGACCGTCAAAACGCAGTGCTGTTTGTTCTCGGTTCATCTTTGGGCTGTGGAGTTATGATAAACGGAAAGCTGTTTTCGGGCAGCACAAATCAGGCCGGCGCTATGTTCATGATGCCCGAATACTACGACGGTGAAAGCTACCGTTTTGACCGACAGGCAAACAGCATTAAAGTCACAAAAGAATTTGACGCTTCTCTTACATGCGGAGATATGCTTCTGATTGAAAAGGCGGCTTTAAAAAATGATGAAAAAGCCATAAAGCTGATTGAGATTTATGCAAAAGCCGTTGCCCTAAAATGCTGGTATGCATATTTAGCATACGACCCCGAGGTAATTGTTTTCGGCGGCGGCATTTCTAACAGCGAATACATAAGCGATAAAATAAGATATTACTTGGATTGCTTTTTCAAGCTTGATAAAAGCACACGAAAACCGCTGACAGCGAAAACACAGTTCGGCGAGGACAGCAATCTGTTTGGCGCTTATCTTCTCGGCACAGACAAAAAACAATAAAATTTTAGAGGAAAGATTTATGGAAAACACAAAAGAAACATTGAAAACTAAAATTACAAACGGCATTGTCAAGTTCAAATCTCATTGGGAAAAGCCTCCCGAGGGTTATCAGGTTGCATATAAGGAATTTGCCGCTTTTGCGGCAGGCTGCGGAAGCCCGAATCTGCTCGGTGTTCTGACGCAATATACAACCATTGCCACAAGCGTTCACCTGATGATTTCTTATTTCAGAATGTCAACGGGTATGGCATGGATTTTGACTATATTGGCTTCATTGATTGCCATTATCCGTTCCCCCGTTCTTTCAATGATGATTGATAATTCAAACGGCAAAAACGGAAAATTCAAGCCGTTTCTGTTGTGGTCAGCAATAGGCACGGCAGTCAGCTTTTCATTCGTTCCGTACATACCGGCCTCATGGATGGATGTTCATCTTTTCAGCATACCTCTTCCGGCAATTCCCATTATGGGCGTTTATGAAGCATCGACAATCGACTTCAACCTCGGCATTCTGCTTGCCTTTATTCTCATTCAAATCGGTCAGTTCTTTATTACGCTTCTTAACCAGTCGATTGCGGGAATAGAGCAAACAATTTCAACCGTGGCTCAGGAAAGGGCTAACATCGGCTCAATAAAAGGTCTTGTATCAGGCTTGCCAAGTTCAATTGTCAACATTATTCTTCCGATTTTGGCAGGAACCGTTTTTGCCTCAAAGGGCGGTTGGAATGCCGTCGGCATGTACCGTATAATTTTCCCCGTATGCGGTGTTTTAGGTGTATTGCTTGTACTTCTTCTTGTCAAAGGTGTTGAGGAAAGAACGGTTGTCAAGCAGGAATATGTTGCAAAAGTTAAGTTCCTTGAGGGCATGAAGCTTTTAAGTCAGAGCAAATATTTTTGGATTATCACTATCTTCAACGCATTTAACGCTATACGTAATCTTGCCAACATCACAACATGGATTACGCAATACAGCTTTGTTTCGGATACGGCTAAAACCTGGGTGGGTCTTTACTGTTCAACAATTCTCATGAACGCAATCGCCGTTGCACTTTTGGTCGGACCGTTTCTCATTAAAAAATTGGGGAAACGAAATCTTATGCTCCTTTCCTGCGTAGGCTATGTTGTTATGATTGCACTTCAGGTAATTTTCCACAAGAGCCCTGTTCTGATTTTAGTCGTCTCATTCTTTGAGCAGTTCTTCGGCGGCTTCTACTTCCTGACCGGCATTATGACCTCGGATATTATGGACGAAATCCAGATGAAAACAGGCAAGCGCCTTGAGGGCTTCTGGCAAAACTATATGGCTATTGTCACAACGGTAATCGGAGTGTTTACCGGTATGCTGACACCGCTGTTCCTTTCTTTCGCCGGTGTAGGCTTTTCGGATGACATCTCTCTTGCATTGCAAAATGCCGAGCTGAGAAACAATGTATTTTTCTATCAGTCGCTTCTTTCTCTTATAGGTGCGGTAATTGTTGCAATTCCGTTTTTCTTCTATGACCTTACGGAAAAGAAGCATGCAAATATTGTGCGCGTTCTCAGAATCAGAGCAGCTGTTGATAATTTTAACGACAACATGCTTCAAAATGAAGATATTATTTATCTCAAAGAAATCGTTGACTATGCAAATGAAACAAAAGAGCCGATGGTGACACAGGAGCTCGATAAATATGACTGCATCAGTCATATTTTAGAAAGCAAAAGCATTGGGGAAGTTGATATGTGACAACGCTTTGCCTTACAAGAAGTCATACTAAATCAAAGACCGCTTACCTGATATAATCCCCTTAAAGCAGACACTTGAAATAATAAAAAGATTTAAAGACTACTTTAAAGGGATTATATCAGAACGGGCTATAGGTAATTTTTTAACAATTATGATGTATAATACTAAAAAACAAATCGAAATTTACAGAGGTGTTTACTCTTGATCATCAAAAACAAAACAATAGATGGCGGAAAAGGTTTTGATTTTGGGAAAGTATCTTCTGAATATGCAAAATATCGAGATATTTATCCACAGGAATTTTATAATAAAATTCTTGACCTGGGACTTTGTAAAGACGGACAAAAAGTTTTAGATCTCGGTACCGGAACCGGAGTTTTGCCAAGAAATCTGTATTCTCACGGAGCAAATTGGGTTGGCATAGACATTTCCGCAGAGCAAATTGAGCAGGCGAAAAAGTTATCTGAAGGAATGAATATTGATTACTATGTTAAGGCAACAGAAAACATAGATTTTCCGACAGAAGCTTTCGATGTCATTACAGCATGTCAATGCTTCTGGTATTTTGACCATAAAAAAGTTATGCCTAATTTGTATCGAATGTTAAAGCCTGATGGCAAATTATTGGTTTTGTATATGGCGTGGCTCCCCTATGAGGATAAAATAGCAGGAAAAAGCGAAGAACTTGTTTTGAAGTATAGGCCGGAATGGAGTGGCGCAGGGGAAAAAGTACATCAAATTCAAATTCCTGATTGCTATGAATTAAAATTTGATATGATTTGTCATGAAGAATGTCTTTTGGATGTACATTTTTCCAGAGATACATGGAACGGACGCATGAAAGCTTGTCGTGGTGTGGGTGCAGCTCTTTCTAAAGAAGAGTTAAAACAATGGGAAGCTGAACATTTGAAAATGCTTTCAGAAACAGCACCGGAGGAATTTGATATTAAACATTATATGGCACTCGTTGAATTACAAGCTCGAAAGTAAGCAAATTACAATTTGTCGAACCAAATCAAAATAAGTAAAGACCGCTTACTTGCGGTAGGCGGTCTTTTCGCATATTCAAACATATTCTGTTTTGAAATTCTTCATTGGCACTGCCAAGTAAATAAAACTGCATAGTAACGAAGTTACGGAGCAATATAACTGTGCGAAGCACAATAAAAACTCGGCAACAGCCTAATATAATCGATTAGGTGGCTGACTATTAGCTGACCGGCCGACTTCTCACACCACCGTGCGTACCGTCAGGTACACGGCGGTTCAAGGCTGCCGTACCCTCAATAAATTGCAAGCACAAGTAAAATGCTTAAAAATATTTTCAGTCCTTTTTTCACATCAGATATCCTCACTAACGGATACGGTATCATCCGTTATCAATGATTTGTGCAGATGCCTGTTAACAACGGAAACCGGCTTGTCGCTGTGAATTTCGGTGACAAATCCGTTTTTCCATTTGTAACTGATTTTTGCGCCGTTTACAACCATATTTTTAACCTCACCCGAAGTACCGAAGCTTTCAGGCAAAGCCGGTAACAGCTCAACAACTCCGTTTTCTTCGGTAATCAGCATTTCGTTTATTCCTGCAACAAAGCCGAGGTTGCCGTCAATCTGAAAATAGAACGGAGGGTGAACGCAAAACAAATTTTCAAAGACAGAGTGTGTGAGCATTCCTTTTATCACTGCTTGCACTGTTTTGCTCTCCCGCAGTCTTGCCGCAAGACAGATTGCCCAGGCCGCCGACCAGCCGATATGCTGACCGGAATTCGCAAGGCGGTAATGAAACAGCTTTTTAATCCATTCTGTCCGTTCGGAATCGCCGTTGAATCCGATTATACTGCCCGGATAAAACGCATAAAGCGGCGAAAAATGGCGGTGACCTTTTTCGGGCGTTTCAAAATCCTTATGCCATTCACAGATACCGTTTTCACCCTCTTTGAAAGGATAAAGAAGCGGCGTTTTTCCCTTGATTTCCGCTTTCAGCATTTCGTCATCCGACAATTCCAGCGCATTTTGAAAAGCCTGACGGACAAGTCCCATATCAAATGCCGAAGCATAATCAAGCTTGCAATTTGCACCGTTAAGTGAAAAGATATTTTCGGGAGACGGCGACGGACAAACAACATACTCTCCGTCATGCAGAATAAGGAAATCGCAGGCAAACCGTGCCGACTCGGTGACGATTTCTTTGATTTTATCCTCATATTCTTTGAGAAAGCCGTTTTTGTAATGTGTGTAAATCTCATTTGACAGCCAAACGCCGCAGAGTGGAGCAAACATATAGTTTGAAGCGCCTTTTACAGGCGGTGTTTTGCGCCACAAATCCACATTGTGATTGCAAGCAAAGCCCTGACAGCCGTAATTGATTGCGGCTGTTTTCTTTCCGTTCTGCACGGTTTCGTAGACCATCCGGACAAACGGCTCTATGCAGTCGGACAGTCCCGAACGGGAAGCGCCCCAATAATTCATCTCGGTGTTGATATTCACCGTGTAGTTACTGCTCCACGGCGGACGGACGGAATTATTCCAGATTCCCTGTAAATTCAGCGGCTGACCGCCTTTCCGACTGCCCGAAATAATCATATATTTACCGTAATTATATAGCAGTTCACAAAGCGCTTTTTCGTCGCCGCCTTTTTTGACGGATTGTAAAAGCGCATCGGCAGTCATGTCAATATCACAGTCAAAAGATATGCTTTGCGCATCATATAAAGCCGAAAAATCTTCCACGTGACGAGATTTCAGCGTTTCAAAATCCTTGCCGACGGTGTTCATTTGCTTTTCGCACTTTTGCTGTACGGCTTTTCGGCTTGTTTCGGGCATTTTGTCAAAACCGTTAAAGCCCGTCGCCGTCACAAAATAAAGCGTCAGTTCGGTGGCATTTTTAACTCTGACGAAGTTTTTACCGCATTTAATATTACCGTCTGTCTGCACCCTTGTTTGCAGGCAGAACGCCATACCCTTTTTCTCATTGTAACGAATCGGATAAAGCTCTTTCATCAGATAATTCGGCGCGGCATAATCGGGAGCATTGCCGAGCAGAAACAAGCTGTTTTTGTCCGTGCAGGTTTCATGTTTCAGCCTGCTTTTCGCTTTGATAACGGCAGAAAAAGGCTTTTTCGCCGTAATTTTGTAAACGGAAATCCTGTCGGGATAAGAGGAAAACGCTTCGGCGGTGCAGGAATCGGTTTTCACGGTATGGACAGCAGTTGACAGGTCAAGACATCTTTCGTAATCAGACTGATTCAGTCCGCTGAAAGAGAGAATAATTTCACCCAGCGGCATAAACGCTTCACTGTAAAAGCCTGTCAGCTTTTCTTCGCAAAGGGCGTCTGCCTCGCTGTTTCTGCCCTCAAAAATCAGTTTTCGTACCTGTTCCAGATTTTCAAGGCTTTCCGGGCTGTCGTAATTCTTCGGATAACCCGACCAAAGCGTGCCGTCATTGAAGCACAGCCGTTCTTTTTTCAGTGAGCCGTAAATCATAATACCCGTATATCCGTTACCGAGCGGTAAGGCCTCGCGCCATGTTTTGGCAGGTTGATTATATCGAATAATATTCATATTCTTCCTCCGTTCATTTTTAGTCCACCTCTATTTTAAAGCATATCGGCATTTTTGAATGAATTTTATTCTGTGTTCGGACGGTAAGCGCTTTATTATCCTGTGAAAAAGTGACTTTTTCATCACTTCCGAGCAGGGTAATCTTTTTTATAATGCAGTGGAACAAATCCATACTGTCGGCAAGTGACTTGATTTTAAATTCCGACTTGCCGGAAGGCTTGAGCGCAAAAGCATACACTACACCTGTTTTGCAGGTAAAGCGGAAATCCCGGCTTGTATAGCTGAGTTTTTCGTTAAAAGAGCCGCCCTTTTGCTTCTTGCCCTCGCCGAAAACCTTATAGGGCTGTGTATCCCATATCGCTTCGGCATTAGTTTTTGTCCATTTGCCGAGTTCACCTAAAATATGCTTTTCTTCATCACATATTGAACCGTCTGCTTTCGGACCGATATTCAGCACAAAACAGCCGTTTTTGGAAATGACATCAAGCAGATTGCAGGCGATGGTTTCCGGCGTTTTGAAACGGTTGGTTGTACAGTAGCTCCACGAATTATAGGCAGTGGAGGTTTCGCCCTGCCAGATATAGGGGCTTGCGTTTTCAAGCTGACCGCGCTCACGGTCAAAAATCGCGCAGTTATACATAATGGCGTCGGATTTATAATAGACACAGACCTCCTTGCCCCATTCGAGAGAACGGTTATAGTAATAGGCAAGGAATTTTTTCATATACGGGCGAAAAGCCTTATACGACGTCCACCAGTCAAAGAAAAGCGACGACGGCTGATACTTGTCGACAAGCTCACACGAGGACACAAGCCAGTCGCAAAGCCACTTTTCCGTCGGCTCTATGCCGTGCTCCTGCTTTAAAAGCGTGAAAA
>JBJEOK010000050.1:0-7366 GCA_051880695.1 Acutalibacteraceae bacterium
TCCGCAATACACACTGGCTCGTTTTTGCCGACTTTCTCATAAGGCAAATTATCGGTATTTATTTGGAAAACATACACCTCAAAAGCACAGCCGAAAAATCAGACGTACTTTTACAAGTTTTCACTTTATTGTTTCTTTTTCCTATTCGGAAAGCTGCCCTCAAGCCATTCTTCAAACTCCGCAAGGGTTATTTTACCGTCGGAGCATTCGTCACGCTTTGTCATTGCCTGATACTTCCACTTTTTGAAATCGGGCTCTTTGATCTGCCTTACACGCACACGGGCAGCATAACGCTTATAATACTTTTGATACAACGGAATGGCGGCATTGTCCGCCATTTTCTTTTTGTAGTTTTCCTGTGCGGCTAAATCCTGGCAGTTGCGGGTTTCACCCTCGGCAATGCGGTCGCAGTAGTTTGTATCATAGTTGCCTTTCATAATAAAATACTTACCGCAGCGTTTGCACTTTCTGAAGCGGACATTGTGTTCGAGCATTTTCGTGAATTCCATTTCAAGAATTTCAGCGACTGAACCGAACACATATTGACGGCTGATAAAATGCGGCAAATTTATCAAAACTACAATCTTTTCGGGAGTTGTTCCGAATTTTTCGGCAAGCGCCTTGTGGGCGTCATTCGGTACCGAGCTTTGAGAAAATCTTTCTTTCAGTCCTTCAATATCCATACCGTAGGGCATTTCTTTTACGCTCATTGTATTTGAAAAAGCAACTTCTTCCGTTCTCTCCAAGAACGGAGACAAACCTTTTAGAGAACGGTAAATATAAAACCTTTCCGACGGCAATCTGTCCGCTAAAGCTTCGGGATAATAATCTTCGTCGAAGCAAAATTCAATCATCTCACGATATTCCTGTTGGAGTCTCAAAAGATAATTGCCGTACCATAATGTTTGCTTCTTTTTATCGCCTCCTTTTTTGAAAACAGGAGGACAGATAGCAGAATACAAAGAGCCATAGACAATGTCTTTGATATTGATTATGGTTTCGGAATATTCGTAGTATTCTTCCACTCGCTCTTGCAATTGACTGTAAATTTTCTCCGGTTCGTCTTTATGAATCGGAGATTTTTCTTTTTTCACGCCTTCTTGCTGTGCGAACTTGTAAAGCAGGTTTTCAATCTCAATCGATTTAAGTTGCTCCTGAATTGGCGATTTGAAATCCGCATATATGAAGTCTAATATGCCCTCGCCGTACTGCAAGTTGATTCTTGCACCGCTCAAAACATTATTAAAAGGCCATTTCGGAAACCCAGTATCTTTATCCCAAAGATACTGGGTTTCTCTGTATTCGGCACCTTCAAAATCTATTTGAAATCTGCTTGCAAACACGTCTTGTTGCTTTTTATTGCGCTCTATGTATTCAGGCAATTCTGTATCGTTAGCAAAGTTTTTTGCAGTGATTTCTTCTCCCGTATATTCCTCAATAAGAGGATTCATAGAAAAATATTCATTGCCTTCATCGACCGTTATATGAATTCGCTTGTCGTCTTTGCTGAAACGGGCGTAGTTATAGAAATATTTTAACCTGACATTTTCTCTATCAGAGCGATTCAGGTTGTAAATCTCGTTTTTTGTGAGTTTGTAGTCAGAATAATCTTTATTCATATTCTCGCCTTCGTTTTAGAAAATCAGTTTTTGAACAATTTTAGACAATTAACATAACTCCAAACAACATTATACAAAAGTATTGCCTTAATGTCAACACATAACTATAATAAATTTGCAAATCAAGATTGTACAGTATTTGATTTTCTAAAATTGAATGACCGTCCGAATGGGATATGACTTTGCGATGATACGAGCAGGGCAACGCCGCTTGGCAGGGGCAGGGATAACAAAAACGACATTCGGGCAGAACGGCAAAAGGCGACAGAAAGAAACCTCCATTCTATCTGTTGCCTCGTACATAGCTGTACACACCGTACAGCTTTTTTCTCACAAAGGAGGTTAAGAAGATGAGAAAAACAGAATTGAAAGAGCTTTACAAGATGATGTTCCCGGATTACCCGGATATTGTCACGGTAGCTCAACTTCAAGAAATGCTCGGCGTGAGCCGACACTTGGCATACGACCTGATTAACAATGGATATATCTCCGGCGTTAAAATCGGAAACGCTTTTAAGATTCCGAAGGTCAATGTCATCAATTATGTTATGGAAGAAGGTGTGAAGAATGCAAGTTGAAAAGCTGAAAACAATCGATGCGGACACGCTACTGTCAACGCCGATAAGAAAAACCTTATTTGTGGTTGACGGTTTGATACCGCAAGGACTCAGCGTGCTTTCGGGTTCAAGTAAAATCGGCAAGAGCTGGCTTATGCTTTGGCTCGGTATTCAAGTGGCGAGAGGACAGCCTGTGTGGGAATTTGAAACCCACAAGAGCGATGTACTTTATCTCTGCTTGGAAGATACTTACGCAAGAATACAAAGCCGCCTGTATCAAATCACCGACGAAGCACCGCCCGAACTTCGCATTGCCACAACGAGTTTTCAAATCGGCAACGGCTTGGAACAGCAAATCGAACAGTATCTTTCCGACTTTCCGAAAACAAAGCTTGTCATTATCGACACCTTTCAAAAGGTGCGAGATTCAAAAAGCACCGGCGGAAAAAACGGAATGTACGCAGGCGACTACGACGATGTAACGGCACTGAAAAATATTTCGGACAAGTACAGCATCGCTGTTATGGTTGTTCATCACGTCAGGAAGCTGAAAGATGTCAGCGACCCATTCAACGAGGTATCGGGCTCCACAGGTATCACGGGTGCGGCAGATACGAATTTTGTTTTGAAGCGCAGCCGTGCTAATGAAACCGGAACGCTGCTTGCCACCGGTCGAGATATTGCATATCAGGAGCTGACCTTGAAGTTTGACAACCGCAGTCACTTGTGGAAATTGGTCGAGCGAAAGGATATGGAGGATATTCACCGTGAAGAAATACCAAAGTTTATTTTTCGGCTGGTTGATTATATTTCGGAAGTAAAAGAATGGCGAGGCACGGCAACGCAGCTTTTAACGCAGGTCAACGGAACCGAGGTTACACCAAATGTCGTGACCAAAATGCTTGCCCGATTTTCTTCGGAAGTTTTTCAGCCGCAAGGCATCGAATATAAAACAAAACGCACCGGCACGAGCCGACTGATTTACTTAAAAAAGAATGACGGCAATGACGGCGATGACAATAAATTCTCTATATAGGAAAAGCCGTCACAGCCGTCACTATCGTCACTTTTTAAGAAAGTGGATATAAGGCTATACAGGTAATGCCAATCCGTAAGGATAGCGAGCATAGGTTTTGTGTTGCCTTTGAAGCTCACAAAACCGGCGGCAAATTGCCGAAAGGGACTTGCCGCCCCTGTAACCCCGATTTTTAGGAGAAAGGAATGAAAATATATGAGACAAAGAACAACCGCAATCAATATACGAGTGACTGAGGGAGAGAAAAGAAAAATGGAAACTGCCGCTAAAAAATGTGGACTTTCGCTCTCTGCTTACCTCAGAAAACTTGGTCTTGGCAAGGAAGTTCAGGCAACCTTGCCACAGGAGTTTTACGAAGCTTACCGAGGTTTAACTGCGCTTCGTGACAACTTTAAGTCGCTGCCCGACGACAGAAACAGCGATGGATTTGATTATGTCGTAAGCAAATTATTGAAGGCTTACCACACAATCGGTGAGCCGGAAAGTGCAAGTGATTCGCCGTGGCAGTAACAAAAATATGGGCTGTAACAGACAGCGTCAACCGTGTTTTGAGCTATGCGTCAAACCCGGACAAGACGATCTACAGCGATATTTGCAAGGCACTTCACTACGCAAGCGACGAGCGAAAAACCGTAATCGGTGAAGAAAAAGCAATGTATGTTACAGGCGTAAACTGCACCGCAGAAGCAGCTTTTGCCGAGATGAATGCGGTGCAGGAGCGCTTTGATAAGACGGTCGGTAATGTGGCTTATCACGCATATCAGAGCTTTAAGACAGGCGAAGTCACACCGCAACTTGCTCACAAACTCGGCGTTGAACTTGCCAAAAGAATGTGGGGAGATCAGTATCAAGTGCTGGTCGCTACGCACTTTAACACCGGCACATATCACAATCATTTGGTCATCAATTCGGTGAATATGTGGAACGGTAAGAAGTTTAACTGTAACGAGGGAGCATACTGGAAATTGCGTAGTATTTCCGATGAGCTTTGCAAAGAAAACGGTTTGGCGGTCATTAAAAATCCCAAAGGAAAGACGCCACGCAAGCTGTACTTTGCGGAAAAGAATGGCGAGCCTACCCGATACAATTTAATGCGAGAAGCGATAGATAAAGCGCTTACGATGAGTACAAATCCCAAAGCTTTTACCTATGTTATGAAACAGCTCGGATATGTAATCGACCTAAACCCATATCATAAGTACGCCACTATTCGCTCTGTCAACAGCAATAAAGCAACTCGTTTGTACCGCTTGGGAGAAGACTATGACCGAGATGCAATCTATGACCGAATGAGAGATAATCTGCGAAACAACCCGCAGGAAACTTACCGTTTATACTATGAGTTTACCGAAAAAAAGAGCTTCGGTGTAACAATTCAAAAGGCTCATTTTGTTAAAGGTAACTTAAAAACCGCCAAAAAGATTACGGGTCTTAAAGCGTTGTATTTCAGATATTTGTATCTGCTCGGCGTGCTGCCGAAGGATAAAAAGCACGAGCCGTTATCGCCCGAAATGCGTGAAGCTTGCCGTTGGCTTGACCGTCAGACCGCACAGGTACAGCTCATTTGCGACAATCACTTAACCGATATTTCTTCTGTGGAAGCGTTTATTAAAAACGCAGATTCGGAAATAAAACTTATATCGGATTACCGCAAAATGCTCTACCGAGATATTGATTCTTGCCACAATCCCGACGAAAAAGCGAAGCTTGTTTCCAAGCGAAATGACTGCACAAAGGCTCTTGCTCAGCTCCGAAAGGACAGGAAAACAGCGGCAAGGATTATAGAGGATAACCCCAAAATCAAAGAAAACATTCTCATTGAGGAGAATATGCGAAGCCGATATTTCGGACTTAATAATTCAAGAAAGAGAGGATACGAACGATGACAAAACGAAAATCAGATTTTACTTTACCGACACTGGACGACCTATTTACAACGCAGGCGGAGCGTGACGATGCAAAGCTGGAGCGTGTAAAGAACATACCTCTTGGCGAACTTCACCCTTTTAAGAATCACCCATTTAAGATATTGAACAACGAAGAAATGGAGCGAATGATTGAGAGTATACGCAAGGTCGGCACGATAACTCCGGCGCTTGCCAGACCTCTGCCCGACGGCGACTATGAGCTTATTTCAGGGCACAGAAGGCTTGCGGCGTGTCAGGTGCTGGGGATTGAAACAATGCCTGTAATCGTCCGCGAAATGTCAGATGATGAAGCAGTAATCGCAATGGTGGACGCAAATTTGCAAAGAGAAACAATACTTCCAAGCGAAAAGGCCTTTGCCTATAAGATGAAGCTGGAGGCCATAAAACATCAGGGCGTTACTTCTCGCCAACTTGGCGAGAAGTTGTTGAGCGTAACACAAGTGAGCAAAGACAGCGACGATAGCGAGCGACAAATCCAACGCTATATCCGCTTAACTTACTTAATTCCCGAGCTGCTTTCAATGGTAGACGATAATAAAATCGCTTTCAACCCTGCGGTTGAAATTTCCTACCTTGACCGTGACGAACAGCTCACTTTGCTTGACGCAATCAATATGAATGACTGCACACCGTCACACGCACAGAGTATCAGGCTGAAGAAAATGTCACAGAACGGCTTGCTTACCGCAGATGCAGTCTACGCTGTTTTATCGGAAGAAAAGCCAAATCAAAAGGAACAAATCAAACTGCCTCGTGATGAGCTTCGCAAATACTTTCCGCAAAATTACAGCGATGAGCAAATCAAACGAGATATTCTGAAAGGCTTGGAGCTTTTGAAACGCCAAAGAGAACGCAACAGAGACGCCCGTTAATTCGAACCAAAGTGTACAGCGAGTGACTTTTGCAGAATGGAAAGAACTATGCCGACAAGCTATAATTGGCTTGTCGGTGTAGGTCTTTCCTGTGATGTACAATGAAAGGAGTTAAAAACAATGGTATCAGGACACCTACAAGTTAAAAAAGGTTTTTATTATGTAGTGCTGAGCTACTATAACAACAACGGAAAACGCCGTGTGAAATACTTTTCCACGGGACTGCCCGAAAAGGGTAACAAACGCAAAGCCGAAGCCGAGCTTGCACGAATCAGAAGTGAATTTGTACCGCCGCAGGAAGTCGGCGAGCTTGCTTCCGATATGCCGTTTGCAGACTATCTGCTCGAATGGCTGGACATCGTCAAGGTGCGTGTTAAGGCAACCACATTCAGCTCTTACGAGCAAATGGTGAAATCGGTGATTGAGCCGTATTTCCGAAAGAAAGCGGTAACGCTTCAGGGATTGGAGGCAAGACACATTCAGCAATTCTATTCCGAAAAGCTGAAAACCGTCAAGCCAAACTCGGTTATTCACTATCACGCTGTTATTCATCAGGCGCTGAAATACGCAATGAAAACCGACCTTGTCACGCAGAATGTGGCAATGAAGGTAGACCGCCCGAAGAAGAACGATTATCAGCCTGTATTCCTTGATGCGGAAGAACTGCAACACTTATTTGAAGTTGTCAAAGGAACAAAGCTGGAACTTCCTGTTTTGGTCGCCGCTTTCTACGGCTTGCGTCGTGGCGAGGTCTGCGGACTGAAATGGGACGCCATCGACTTTGAGCGTGGCACGATTTCGGTCAAGCGCACGGTAACGACAGTTTCTGTTGACGGAAAGCATAAGGAAATTGAACAGCAGTCGGCAAAAACAAAATCAAGCTTACGCACCCTGCCGCTTATCGGCAGCTTCCGTGACTACTTTATGCAGGTGAAGGAGGCGCAGGAGCTGAACAAGAAAATCTGCGGCAACTGTTACAACTATCAATATGACGGCTTTGTGTTCGTGGATGAAATGGGCGAGCGTATAAGAGCACAGTATCTTACCTGTGCTTTCCCAAAATTTTTGGAGAAACACGGACTGCGCCGTATGCGCTTTCACGATCTTCGGCATAGCTGTGCGAGTCTACTGCTTGCAAACGGAGTACCGCTGAAGCACATTCAGGAGTGGCTCGGGCACAGCGATTTTACCACTACGGCAAATATCTATGCGCACCTTGATTACAGTTCCAAAATCACTTCTGCACAGGCAATGGAAACAGGGCTTGCTTTGCCCGAAAGCGGCGATTTCAGGAGCCGGTGGGAGGATGGCGAAACCCAAATTTAGGAGAGCAAAAAATGCGGTATGCTCTGAC
>JBJEOK010000051.1:0-7340 GCA_051880695.1 Acutalibacteraceae bacterium
GATGTTTTTTTATTTTTTCTGTTTTGGGACTTGACTTTTAATAGTTAGTCTTTCAATATTATATTTAGTCCGCTTTGCCTACGGAATAAAAAATTTCCATGTGTTTTTTAGCATTGAGGTAGGCTCCCTCAATTTCTTTTTGATGCAAGTCATAGTAGCCGCCGATTTCACCGTTATTATAAGCCTGTCTAACATTTTTTTCAACCGATGCAAAGGTGGCGGTTGCTATGTTGATTTTCTTAATACCGTTTTGGTGGCATTTGATAAAGTCTTCCTCACTGATACCTGTACCGCCGTGAAGTACAAGGGGAATGTCGGTGATTTTTTTAACGTCGGTTAAAATGTCAAAACGAAGCTCGGGAGCTTCTTTATAAAAGCCGTGGGCATTGCCTATTGCAATTGCAAGGCAGTCAACACCTGTTCTTTCGCTGAAAAGCTTTGCCTGCTCCGGAGAGGTGCAGTTAATTGCAATGTCCTCACTGCCGTCCTCACTGCCGCCTACACAGCCTATTTCAGCTTCAACTGCCGCACCTGTTACCTTAGCCATGGATACAACCTCTTTTGTCATAGCTACATTTTCCTCAAAGGGAAGATGTGAGCCGTCAAACATAACAGAGGTAAAACCTAACCTTAAAGCCTGACCGATACATTCTAAGGTTGTACCGTGGTCAAGGTGAACCGCAACGGGTACGGTGGCGCTTTTTGCGGCGGCAAGCATCAAGGGGCCGATGATGTGTAAGGGTGAGTGGTTGAGCCTGACCTCGGCAATTTGCAAAATAATGGGCGAGCGTGTTTCTTCGGCGGCTTTTATAACGCCTAAAACCATTTCCATATTCGCTACACTGAATGAGCCTACGGCATAGTTGCCCTCCCCGGCTTTTTTCAGCAAGTCTTTCATATTGCACAGTGGCATAATTTTTCTCTCCTTTATTCAATAGATTTAAGTGATTCAACCATATCGACGCTTTTAAGCTTTTTGTGAAGTGCAAGGTTAACAATCAGTGAAAAACCGAAAGAAAGTGCTGCGGCAAGCAGGAATGATGGAAGCTGAAGGCCTCTGCCGTACATAAGTATATCAACCTCTGCAATGTCTAAAACAAGGCTGTGAAGTACAATTCCCGCAAGCAGACCTACTGCCGTACCTATTAAGGTTAAAATCAGGTTTTCTCTGAAAATATATGATGAGACCTCGCCGTTGTCAAAGCCTAAAACTTTAATGGTGGCAATCTCCTTGGTTCTTTCGGTTATGTTTATAATAGAAAGGTTGTAAAGAACAATAAAGCACAAAAGTCCTGCTGAAATAATCAGTACAATAACCACAAGGCTTATTGAGTCAAGTATATTTGCAAAAGAGGTTTCAATCTGACTTTTAAATGCAACGGCACTTATTTCATAATTGCTTGTAAGGTCTTTTGCAAGGGCATTTTTTTGCTCACTGCTCATATCCTTAACGGCAAGGTTTGCCGTAATGTAGTTATAGGCAGGGTATGAGCCGAAAACAGAAGCGTAGAGGTCTTTTGTAAGGTACACATAATGGAAAGTGTAGTTTTCCGCTACTGCGGCAACGGGAATGTCAACAGAGGTGTCCTCATCTATCATAAGACGGATTGTACCGCCTGCCTTGACGTCTAATTCTTCCGAGAGCTTTTCGGTTATAATCGCACCGCTTGAGGAAAGAAAATGAGGAGTTCCTGTTTTTCTGTCTCGCAAAGTGATGTAATTTGAAAGAGCAGTTTCATTTTCCGGCACATATAGGTAGGTCTCCATAAGCTTGTCCGGAGCATTCTCGCTTGTTGTGTTGTAAACGGACATAAAATTGAGCATTGAGTTTGCAATTGCAGAGTTTCCGCTTACTGCTTCATAGGCGTCACAAGAGGTAATCGTAGTATCATAAGAACCGTTTAAAACCACCTGCATATCGTAATTCCAAAGGCAGTCATCGTTCGTGAATTGATACTGAAGCGTTCTGTCAAGGGAGCTGTCAAGACCGAAGCCCGCAAGAAGCAGGGCTGTACAGCCGGCAACACCTAAGGCAGCCATCAAAAAGCGTTTTTTGTTACGGAAAACATTACGCATTGTAATTTTCCATGTAAAGCTGAGATTTGACCAGATAAAGGGGAAGCGTTCAAGGAAAACACGCTTTCCGCCTTTGGGGGCTTTGGGTCGCATAAGGGTTGCAGGTACAACCGAAAGGCTTTTGTGACAGGTGTACCAAGTGACAAAAACCGTTGATGCGATGGAAATAAGAATACCGGGGACAGCATAAGTAAGGTGGTATTTTATTTCAAGGTTAGGCATATCAAACAATATCTTGAAAGCGTAAGAGAAAACCGTAGGGAAAAGGGCAAAGCCTAAAAATGACCCTGAAACCGAACCTATTGCAGAGGAAGAAAAGGCGTAAATCAAGTACTTTGACATAATTTCCTTATCGGTAAAGCCTAAAGCCTTGAAAGTACCTAAACGGGTTCTTTCTTCCTCAATCATTCTTGTCATTGTGTTAAGGCACACAAGGGCGGCAACAATGAAAAAGAACCATGGGAAAATCATTGAAAGGGCAGCCATACGCTTTGCCATCTGACCGTACTCCTCAAAGCCTAAAAGCGCTTCGCTCCTGTCATTTACATACCATTTTGCTTTGTCTAAGTTTAAAAGGAAATTTTTTGCCTGCTCAAGTTGATTTTTAGCCATTTCAAGCTTGTCATTGGCGTCATTTTTAGCCTGTTCAAATTCAGCTTCAACGGTGTCAGCCTTTTCCTTTGCAAGGGCAAGGTTCGTTTCATAAGCCGTAATTTGATTTTTCATATCCGAAAGCTGTGAAAGCACTTCAAGCTCACCGAATTGAATATCATAGCCGGCTTGCGTAAGCTCCTTTTCAGCCTGTGCAAGCTCTACTTCGGCAGTGCTCAGCTCCTGTTCAATTCTTTTAAGCTCTGCTACTTGCTGTTCAGCCTGTTCAAGCTCAACCTTTTTCTGTGCAAGCTCGGTTTTTGCATCCTGCAGGTCTGCTTTAGCGGCGGCAAGCTTAACTTCAAGGGTTTGAAGCTGAGGCTCCATATAAGCCATCATTTCTTCGGCAGTACCCACTGCGGTAAGTGAAGAAATGGTTTTTACAATTTGGTCAACCTCAGGACCTACAAGGCCGGCTTGCTCAAATCTTTCAATAATACTGCCTACGGAGTTATCCTGAGTATCGTTGAAGTTATCCATAGCCGAACGGGTAGCCGCAATAAGATCTTCAAAGTAAGTTACCGTTGTAAGAAGTGAGTTAACCTGTAAATTTGCAACGTTATATTCCGTTGTTGCGCTTTGAAGCTGGCTTTCTGCGTTTTTGTTTTGCTCAACCTTTTGTTTTGCCTCGTTATATTCATTTCTTTTTTGCTCCCACTGGGCATATTGTGTGGAGTGTTCAAGCTTACTTGCGTCAATGGTGTTTGCCGCTTCGGCGGCCTTTTGGTCATACTGCTGTTTATATTCAAGGAGCTTTCGGTCGCCGTTTTGAGCCATATCCAGAATTTGCTCAACCTGTTTTTGACCGTTTTCAATTTGCTGTTCAACGTCTGCTTTTGTGGTTGCATACTGCTTTTCGGCATCGGCAACCTTTACGGTGTATTCTTCTTTCAGTGAGTCAATTCTCGGAGCGATAAGCTCGGGAGCAATTTGTGAGATATAGTCCGCATTTGTTTTTAAAATGCTTTTATACTGTTCGCCGTAGGGGTCGAGGCCCTCGGTGCCGCGAAGCTTAATACTCATGGCAGAATAATAGTTATTTAAAAAGTTGTCGGCAGGCACATAGCAAAAAGTACCGAGCTTACCTGTTCCTATTGTAGTAGCACCGCGTTCATAGGAAATATAAAGGGGAGTTCTTATAATACCTACTATTGTAAATTCCGTATTTGAAAGGGATGAGGTTATATCTGTGCCGTCACCTTTAATTTTAAGAACATTGCCTATTTTAAACTCCTCGGGTGTAGAAAGCATACTTGCGTCAACAACACACTGATTTGCATTTGTAGGCCAAGCGCCCTCAACAAGCTGAGGTCTGTTCATATAAGAGGGGTCGTTTTCTGATGAAAAGACCTTGTTCATATCAAGAGCAATAGCTCTGATAGTCATTTCCGAGCCGTCAACGTCATTTATTTTTTCTCCGTTTACCGAAACAATTCCGTCAACGAATTTTTCACCTACGGCAGACTCAACGGTATTTATTGAGGCTACGGCATCTATATCCTCCTGAGTAATTCCCGCAGTGGAAATTACCTGAATATCCATGCTGTAGCTTTCCTGAAGATACTTTTGTGCCGTCAGATACATATCGGGCGCGGTGGCATTCATACCGGCAAAAAAGCTGATACCTAAGGCAACGATTGCAACTATGGAGATAAATCTCGGCGCGGAGCGTTCAATTGTTCTTACGGTATCTGTTGTCAAAGCCTTGTTTTTCATATATTTACCTCGTAAAATTTACCATTCAAGCAGTTCAACAGGTACGGGACGGTCATTTACGGCAATTTGCACAACCTTACCTGAACGCATTGTAATAATGCGGTCTGCCATAGCTGAAAGGGCACTGTTGTGAGTGATAACAACAACGGTAGTGCCGGTTTCGCGGCAGGTTTTGTGTAAAAGGGATAGAATCTGTTTACTTGTTTTGTAGTCAAGAGCACCTGTCGGCTCATCGCAAAGCAGGATTTTCGGCTTTTTTGCAAGTGCCCTTGCAATGGAGACACGCTGCTGTTCACCGCCTGAAAGCTGTGAGGGGAAGTTGTCCATTCTGGATTTAAGACCGACCTTTTTTAAAATTTCGGCAGGGTCAGTAGGTTTTTTGCATATCTGTGTGGCTAGCTCAACATTTTCAAGTGCCGTAAGATTGGGCACAAGGTTGTAAAACTGAAAAATAAAGCCTACGTCATAGCGGCGGTAATCAACCAGTGCGTTTTCACTAAGGTCGTTTATAAGCTTTCCGTCAACCCTTACCTTGCCCTCGTCGCATTTATCCATACCGCCTAAAATGTTAAGCACAGTACTTTTACCGGCACCGCTTGTACCTACTATAAGGCAAAATTCACCCTTTTCAACGGAAAAGGAAACACCGTCGGCGGCAGTGATTGTCACCTCACCTGTGTGGTATCTTCTATGTACGTTTTCAAATTCAATAAAGCTCATTTATCTTCACCTAATTTTCCTTCACGCCAGTGTTTTCTGCAAAGGCTTGTGTATTTTTCGTTGGCGCCCAAAACAACCTGTTCACCTTGTTTAATAATGCCGTTTTCATCGAAGCGTGCATTGTAAGTAGCTTTTTTACCGCACCAACAAATGGTTTTAACCTCTTCAATTGTATCCGCCCAGGCTAAAAGGTGCATACTTCCGGGGAAAAGGTCGCCTTTAAAGTCGGCGCGAAGACCGTAGCATATAACAGGCACGTTAAGGTCATCAACTACGTGTACAAGAAATTCACAGTCCTCTTTTGAAAGAAACTGAGCCTCGTCAACAATAAGGCAGTCACAATTTTTTATATCGTCCTGTTTAAGCTCATGAAAAAGTGTACATTCACACTCAAGTCCGCAGCGTGAATATATCTTATGTGTGCCGTTTCTTGTGTCAACAGCCGGCTTTGTAATAATTACCTTTTGACCTCTTTCTTCATAGTTATACTTAACCATAAGGGCGTTTGCGGTTTTGCTCGAGCCCATAGCTCCGTATCTGAAATAGAGTTTAGCCATTAGCAGTTTCCTCCGCCGGGGGATTTCCCGTATTGTCCTGCCTGTAGCTACGGGCGTCTATAATCTCGCCGCTTGTTTGGTCTATTACGGTGATTTTGCAGGAATACTCATTTTTCTCGGTATAATTCTGGTAGAACATACAGCACTCACCCACATAGTAAAGCAAGGTGGAGTGCATCTTATCTTCGTTGTAGCCCTCTTTGTCAACATAAAGGGAAATTCTCGAAAAGTCCTCGTTATAATCCTTGAAGTTTTTGAAATAGGGGAAAGTATCCGAGTCGATAAAGTCGGAGATATTTTTAACAACTGTTCTGCCTACTTCGTAAAGGAAAAACTTATGCCTTGATTTTTCCATAGTCACGGTAAAAAGTGAGTTTTCTTTATCTACCGTACAGCTTTTGAAACCGTTTATCTCACAGTAAGCGGAGGTGTCATCATAATACTTTTTATCAAGCTTTGAAAGGTGCATCGTAATTGAAACGATGTCCGTGCCCACAAATTCGGTGCTCGGCAGATTTCCGTCAGTGATATTGCCGGAGGTAACGGCCTCTTTCCCGCAACAGGAAAGGCTTAATAAAGCCAAAAAACAAACCAATATGTACATAGCTTTTTTCATACTAAAACGCTCCCTTATAATAAAGTCTTTATTTACATAGTGTCGCATTTTCTCAGTTTGTTATTATATCACAAAGACTTTTGCTTTTCCACTGAAATAAGTAAATTTTAACATATTTTTTATTAGATTTATTGTAAAACGCCATCATTGTGTGAAAATTGACAAAATTAACAGGAAAATTTTTCAATCTATATATAAAAAAACCATAGACATTTTGACAAATCTTTGCTAAAATTGGTAGGAATAGAAAACTCTCTGTTTACGGGAGTTTTCTGTGCTACTACTTATGTAAATTATTTTTTAGGAGGAGATTCCAATGGCTAAGAAATGGGTATACCTTTTCAAAGAAGGTAACGGAACAATGAGAGAGCTTCTTGGCGGTAAGGGTGCAAACCTTGCAGAAATGACCAACCTCGGTCTTCCCGTACCTCAGGGCTTTACAATCACAACTGAGGCTTGTACTCAATATTATGAGGACGGCAAAGTAATCAACGATGAAATCGTTGCACAAATTATGGAATACATCGAAAAGATGGAAGAAATCACCGGCAAAAAGTTCGGCGATCTCGAAAGACCTCTTCTCGTTTCTGTTCGTTCAGGTGCACGTGCTTCAATGCCCGGTATGATGGACACAATCCTCAACCTCGGTCTTAACGAAGACGTTGTTAAGGTTATGGCTGAAAAGTCAGGCAACGAAAGATGGGCTTATGACTGTTACAGACGTTTCATTCAGATGTATTCAGACGTTGTTATGGAAGTTGGTAAGAAGTATTTTGAAGAGCTTATCGACAAGATGAAAGAAGACAGAGGCGTAACTCAGGATACAGAGCTTACAGCTGCTGACCTTAAAGAGCTTGCAGAACAGTTCAAGGCTGAATATAAATCAAAGATCGGTGAAGACTTCCCCACAGATCCCAAAGAACAGCTTTTGGGCGCTGTTAAGGCTGTTTTCCGTTCATGGGACAACCCCCGTGCAAACGTTTACCGTCGTGACAACGATATTC
>JBJEOK010000052.1:0-7220 GCA_051880695.1 Acutalibacteraceae bacterium
CTTTACACCGCTGAATATATCGTTACACTGCTGATTATATCGCTGTCATTAGTTGGAACAAAATGGTCAAGTGTGGGAAAAATGGCGGTTATATATTGCTGACGCAGAATATCTGCCTTGCCTTTAGAGGTGCTATCAAAAAGCATCGCGTAGCCATATTAAGCGTACGCACCAAAGGGGAAACGGTGGCAGTCACTTTCGTAGAAGCACAGCCTTGCCTATATAGAGATACCCCAAGCGAAAAAATCAGCCTGACGCTTAAATCCAAGCATCAGGCTAACCAAAAAAATTATATCAAATATACCTAATTTCAGCGGTGTAAAGCTATCAATCAAATAACTTTCACCCGTGACAATCGTGCCGATGTAATCGGCTCCGTGACAATCGTGCAGATGTAATCGACACGGATTAAAATGTAAGAATCAAAGCCACTGTTACCGCAATAACAATAACTGCCGTTACATTGTATCTTTCAAGATAAGAACCAACGTAAAGTAAAACAGCAGCAGGTGCATAGAGAACCTTTTGAAGAATATTTCCATGCTTATAAACCTTTTCCATCATGTTCATTGCATCCTCAATAAGGCTGTAACTGTTGAGGAAAAGTGAACAGGCAAACCAATAGGAAATTGCACATACAATTGTTGTCATAAGGTCCTTGGTTCCGTAAATGAAAAGGAAAACAAGGGGCATAAGCGAAAGTGCAAAGGCGCCGATTGCATTCATAAATGCCGGTACAAAGCACATTGCAAAGGCCGCTCTCGGAGTTTCCATAAGCTCATGCTCAACGTGACTGCAAATTTCGCCCTCTCTTAAATATCTGTTGTCTTCAACAACTGTGTGGCTTACACGGCAGACGACCTGCTCCCAAAAGCACCTTGCGTAAACACCGGGGAAAGTGAGTACTTTTATTAAATTATATATCATTGTCATCCGATGTCACCTCTCTTATCTGCAATTGCCTGCCCGATTGTGATTTTTTCAGCCTTGTAATTTTCAACAACATCACTTAATTTGTAACCGCTGTTTTCAAGGGTTTCTTTCATGCTGTCATAAATGTCGGTGTTGCCGCAGTAAAGTCCGCAAAGGGCATAAAGATTACAGTTGGCAACGGTGTAATAACCGGAGTTCATATAGGTCTGCATAGTCTCAAGGGCAAGGGCACCCTCACCTTTGATGATGTATGCAATAGCCATTGTGGGATAATAGGCAACATCATTTTTGTAAGCTGCTTTTGCCGCCTCATCACAAAGAGCAAGCATTTTATCTGCATCGGGCTCATCAAGATAACGGTAATAGTTTGCCATGGAAATGTATGCATTAAGGTCTTGCGCATTGTTGCTCTTTATTTTTTTAAAGTATTCTGTTGCAACTTCCTCATTGCCGGCTCTTGCGGCTGTTGAACAAATGGCAGGGTAATAAATCCACTGATAATCCTCCTGCTCTTTTTCGTCCACCTCTAAAAGCATTTGGAGCTGTTCTTGTGCGGGAACATCGTTCATACGCATAAGCTCGTTTTTATAGTAGGCAATAAATGCCTTGCTGTAAGTTTGTTCGCTGTCTTCACTTACCTTTGTTTCGGCAAGCTCATTAAGCTCAGCGAGGACTTTTTCATAGTCATAGTCCTTACCTGAAAAAGCATCACTTACAATTACGTCAGCCTTTTCCTTTGTTGCGGCAAAAAGCTTTGTTGCCTCAATTTTATGGGTGTAGTCCTTATTTTTTGCAATTTCTTCATCGGAGTAAATGCTCTGTATATACTGCGTTGCATTGGTGATGTAGCCGGCTCTCCAATAGCTTTCAATAATCATCTTATCAAGGTTTTTAGAGTCGCTTTCACCGGTGCCTAAGGAGTAGGCTGTATCTGCCGCCGAAAAGGCCTGACCTGAACGCAGAGCGTCCCATAATTCAAGGGTTGTTATTGATTTATCAAGCTTATCCGAGCAAAGCACCACTGAGATGAAAAACACGCAAATCATTGCGGCAACGGTGAGTATACCGCCAAGCCTTATGGGATAGCGTTTCATAAGCTCTCTGCAATTTTCACAGTAAACCTTGTCCTCGTCATCGGTAAAAAAGTTTTCACCGCAGCATTCACAAGCTTTTTTCCTTTTTGAGAATACTTCTTCCTCCTCTAAAGGAGCTTCCGGCTCATCTTCCAGCTCCTGAATAAGCTCGCCCTGATGTTCACTTTCATTTGAAGCGTTGTCTAAAGCTTCCTGAAACATATCGCGGATTTCTTCCAGCTCCTCGATAAGCTCTTTTTCCCGGGCTTCACCGTCAACGGGTTTGTTGTTTGTTTCGTCCAAAATAAAACCTCCTTTTATGACGCCTTGCAAGACCGAAACGCCGAAAAGCACGAAAAAGTATTGCTTTAAGGCTGGGTTCGGATTATACTTTTCACCCTGAAGGGTCACAGTTAAGTAAATCTCCCTAATTTTATCACTTGCGCAGAAAAAAAGCAACTGATTAGGGTGCAAAATCTTATTTTACTGTAATAATACTTTATTTCATTTAATCTTACCTTAAAAGAAGTTGTAAAAAACAGGGCTTTGTGGTAGAATATTTTCATAAATCATAGGTGAGCAAATGAGGTGAACAAATGGAGAATTTACAAAAAGAACTTGAAAAAATAATTGCACAAAATGAAAAAGAGGGCATTAAACCCACCCTTTTGCTTCATAGCTGTTGTGCACCTTGCAGCAGTTACTGCCTTGAATATCTGCACAAACATTTTAAAATAACGGTGTTCTTCTATAATCCCAATATTTTCCCCCAAGAGGAATATGCCCACAGAGTAAGTGAGGTAAAAAGGCTTATAAATGAAATGGGTCTTGAAAATGAAGTGGGCTTTATTGAGGGCGATTTTGACGCTGACCGTTTTTACGCTATGGCTAAGGGCAAAGAAGCCGTGCCCGAGGGGCGCAGCCGCTGTTTTGACTGTTACAGGCTGAGGCTCCGGGAAACCGCCGCCCTTGCAAAGGAAATGAACTTTGATTATTTTACCACTACTCTTTCAATAAGTCCGCTGAAAAATGCCGCAAAGCTTCGTGAAATAGGTCTTGAGCTTGAAAAAGAGTACGGGGTGAAAAACCTGCCCTCTGATTTTAAAAAGAAAGAGGGCTATAAAAGAAGCATTGAGCTTTCGGCTAAGTACGGTCTTTACAGGCAGAATTTCTGCGGCTGTGAGTTTTCCCTCAGAAAATAGATTACACTTTTCACTCTACCTTTGTTTTATAAAAAATTCATTTCTTTTTCATCACATCATATAATTTTTCATTATAATTAAATCCTGTACAATAAAATCAAAGGACTGATAGTTATTTTTAAAGCAGTAATTTTTGACCTTGACGGTACACTTTTAAACACTCTCACCGATTTATATAATGCCGTAAACTTTGCTTTAAGGGAATTTTCTTTCCCCGAAAGAACCGTTGATGAGGTGAAAAGCTTTATAGGCAACGGAGTTAAAAAGCTTATGGAAAGGTCAACTCCCGAATTTACAGATGAAAAGACCGACGAAAAATGCCTTGATGTTTTTCGTCAGTACTACCTTGAACACATGGCGGATAATACAGCCCCCTTTGACGGTGTTACCGATTTGCTTAAAAACCTCAAGCAAAAGGGTGTTAAAACTGCCGTTGTATCAAACAAGCTTCACAGCGGAGTTGAAGGCCTTTGTGACGATTATTTCCGCGGCTTAATTGATGAGGCCATCGGAGTGACAAATGAAAGTGAAAGAAAGCCTGACCCCATAAACGTCTTTAGGGCAATGAGCCTTTTAGATGTAAAAGCAAGCGATTGTATTTACGTCGGTGACAGCGAGGTTGATGTGCAGACCGCCCACAATGCCAAACTTAAATGTGCAGGCATAACTTGGGGCTTTCGTGACAAAAATGTATTAGTAAGCGCAGGTGCAGACTTCATCTTTGATTCTTGTGACGAGCTTGAAAAATTCTTAACCCTGTAAAAACATTCTATTATAAAAGGAGAATTGAAAAATGAGAAATGTTATAAACCTTAATGCCGACTGGCTTTTCACCAAAGAGGGAGACAGCGAAAAGGTAAACCTGCCCCACAGCTGGAATGCCATTGACGGTCAGGACGGTGGCGCCGATTATTACAGAGGTAAGTGCCGTTATGAAAAAACCGTTAAAAAAAGCGACCTTCCCGAAAATGACAGATACTACCTTGAAATAAGGGGTGCAAACTCCTCTGCCGAGGTTTTTGTTGACGGCAAGAGCCTTAAAAAGCACGACGGCGGTTACAGTACCTGGCGTGTGGACATTACAGACTGCGTAAAGGACGAGTTTACTTTGCAAATTGATGTTGACAACAGCCCCAACACCGAAGTATATCCTCAAGTGGCAGACTTCACTTTCTACGGCGGTATTTACAGAGACGTAAACCTTATCTGTGTGCCCGAAAGCCACTTTGACCTTGATTATTACGGCACTCCCGGTATTAAGGTTACACCTAAAATCAAAGGCACAGACGCAGAAATTGAAGTTGAAGCTTACGTTACAAACAAAAAGGACGGCCTTAACTTCAGGTATACAATCCTTGATGCACAAGGCGGTGTTGTAGCCGAAAAAATTACCGATGATGACGATAAGGATTTTTACATCAAAAACGTACATCTCTGGCATGGCAGACGTGACCCCTACCTTTACACCGCAAAAGTAGAGCTTCTTGACGGTGAAAAGGTTATTGATGAAGTCAGCACCCGCTTTGGCTGCAGAACATTCAAAATCGACCCTGAAAAAGGCTTCTTCCTCAACGGCGAGGAGTATCCGCTTCACGGTGTTTCACGTCACCAGGATAGGCTCGGCATCGGTAACGCACTTCTTCCCGAGCATCACAAAGAGGATATGGACTTAATCTGCGAGGTAGGTGCTAACACAATCCGCCTTGCTCACTATCAGCACGACCAATATTTCTATGACCTCTGCGATGAAAGAGGTATGGTTGTCTGGGCGGAAATTCCCTATATTTCCGAGCACATGCCAACAGCGCGTGCAAACACAATTTCTCAGATGAAAGAGCTTATCACCCAAAACTACAACCACCCGTCGATTGTTGTATGGGGCCTTTCAAATGAAATTACAATGCACGGCGCCGCTGACCCCGACCTTATTGAAAATCACAGAATTTTAAATGACCTCTGTCACGAAATGGATAAGACAAGACTTACCACAATAGCCTGTCTTACTATGTGCGACCCCAAAAGTGAATACGTTCAAATTCCCGACGTCATTTCATACAATCACTACTTTGGCTGGTACGGCGGCGAGGCTTCAATGAACGGACCCTGGTTTGACAAGTTCCACAAAAACTTCCCCAACACTCCCATAGGCTGCAGTGAATACGGCTGTGAAGCCCTTAACTGGCACACTTCCGCCCCCACACAAGGTGACTATACCGAAGAATATCAGTCGTACTATCACGAGGAGCTTATCAAACAGCTTTTCTCAAGAAAGTATATCTGGTCAACTCACGTTTGGAATATGTTTGACTTCGGTGCCGACGCACGTCAGGAGGGCGGCGAAAACGGACAAAACCACAAGGGTCTTGTAACAATGGACAGAAAGTATAAGAAAGACAGCTTCTACGCCTACAAGGCCTGGCTTTCCGACGAGCCCTTTGTTCACCTTTGCAGTAAGCGTTACGTTGACCGTGTTGAAGATGTTACCAAGGTTACCGTTTACTCAAATCTTCCCGAGGTTGAGCTTTTTGCCAACGGAGTTTCAGTGGGCAAGCAAAAGAGCAGTGATCACTTCTTCCGCTTTGAGGTTAAAAATGTGGGTGAGACAGCTCTCAAGGCTGTAGCAGGTGACTGCACCGACGAAAGCACAATCAGAAAGGTTGATAAAATCAACGAGGAATACGTTTTCAAAGAGAAAGGTGCAATCCTCAACTGGTTTGATATTACTGCTCCCGAGGGCTTCCTCAACATCAATGATAAGTTCTCTGTTATTTGTAAGTCACCTAAGGGCATTGCCGCGACTGTTTCTTTCGTGCTTCTGCTTTTAAAGAAGTTCAAAGCTTCATCAAAAGCAAATGAAAGCGGTGAAAAGAAAAAGGGCGGCGGACTTCCCGGCGGAATGAAGCCCTCAAAAGAGCTTTTACAAATGGCAGGCGCATTTACTCCTTTGAGAATAGCAAACATTATCGGAGCAATGAATGTTTCCTTTACAAAAGAGGAGCTTCTTGACCTTAACAGAAAGCTTAATAAAATAAAGAAGAAGCCGATTACATCGGCACGATAATCACGGGGCCGATTACATCGAGCCGATTACATCGGCACGAATATCACGTGATAGAGTTATATAAAAATAAACTTTACACCGCTGCCGATTACATCGGCACGAATATCACGGGCGAAAGTTATTTGATTGATAGCTTTACACCGCTGAAAATAGGTATATTTGATATAATTTTTAGGTCAGCTTGATGCTTGGTTTTAAGTGTCAGGCTGATTTTTTTGTTTTGTTTATTTTAAGGTTGAGACTATGGGCAAGTGGGAGGCGAAGCTTTGCTTCGCAGTTATATTGTGCTTCGCACAGTTATATTCGCCTGACGGCGAGTTATATTACTTCGTGGCTTTGCCACTTCGCAGTTATATTCGGCTGGCGCCGAGTTTGTTTGTGCGGGTAAGTTTGTGCTTTTTAATAAAATGCAGGCTAATTTAATGTGGGTGCGAAAATTTCCGTAAGCGGAAATTTTCTTTGGTCGGGGGTTGTGCTCCTACGTCAGGTGGTGGCTTTGGATAAGTCCCTATATAAATAAGGTTGTGCTTCTACGTCAGTGACAGCCACAGTTTCCCATTTGATGCGTACGCTTAATATGGCTACGCGGTGCTTTTTGAAGCTCCTCTAAAGGCAAGGCGGATATTCTACGTCGGCAATATATAATCGCCATTTTTCCCGCACTTGACCATTTTGTTCCAACTAATGACAGCGATATTGTAACTCCCTGTCTCCGGCTGGTCAGAATGAGGCTTTCTCTACGCTTCGGGTTTATACCCTTTCTTCGGCTCAACTCTGCCGACTGAAGCTTTACTGTCTTTTATAGCTTATTTCCCCGGACGCTCGTGTCGCTAGGGCACTTACTTTTTCTCCCGATCGAGAAAAAGTAAGCAAAAAGCGCTCTTTAGCGGTGTCCGACCGCAGGAGCGAACATTTGCCGACCGTACTATAAGCAAGGAAACAACTATAAGC
>JBJEOK010000053.1:0-1514 GCA_051880695.1 Acutalibacteraceae bacterium
CTGACCTGATGGACGGCACACCAATATATGACATCAAACCTTATATAGCTTACGCCGATTGCCATACAGACGTGCGCAGCGGATTTGTCGACAACACACCCATCAGACGGCTAAACGTTGTCATCCCGCAACCTGTTGCCGCAAGACTTACACCACAGCAGCTGTCAGCACTACGAAAAACCCTGGAACTGGACCCACGACCACACTATCACGACGATGCCACAAAAACATACGGCATGCCATTCTACGACATGGACATACAGTTCCGTGTAGATGGAGACCAGTTGATGGTTGAAGGTTTAAAGTTTAAAGTTTAATGTTTAATGTTGAGTGTTTAATGTTGAAGATTAAATGTTGAGTGTTTAAAGGTCGCATCCACAATGTAGGGACGCATAAAATGCGTCCGCAAGGAAGCCATAGCAAGAAATGATAGTTCCATTTCACTCCAAGCATTACCTCGAATAGAGCCAGTTGCATGCGTAAGAAAACACATGTGCCCACTTGCGGACGCATTTCATGCGTCCCTACATTGTGGACGAAACTACCTCCTTTCAACTTTCAACATTAAACACTCAACTCTAAACATTAATCTTTGACCCTAATCCTTCAACCTTTGACCTTAGTCCTTTAACCTTAGTCCTTTAACCTTAGTCCTTTGACCTTAGTCCTTTGACCTTAGTCCTTTGACCTTTGACATATACTTTGCCACACATAAAAAAGCCCGGCCTTCCGAAGAAGAACCGGGCTAATGAAAGGAGGAGTGGTGCCACCAGGAATCGAACCGGGGACACAAGGATTTTCAGTCCTTTGCTCTACCAACTGAGCTATGGCACCCTCTTGTGTTTTGCGGGTGCAAAGGTAATACAATAATTCCTAAACAAAGAAGTATCAGAATAGAAATTTACAGGCATTAATAATTATTAACTATCCAGCCTGCTTGCGACTACTCAGTCTTTTTTGCACCTTTATGTTCTTTGCTTCTAATCATTTTATTCATATACGCTCTTCTTTCGCGCGCGTAACAATTTTACAATTTACTGTCATCTGTCACCATTGATATTTAAATTGTTTAGTATCAATGCCTTATCATGGTGACAGATGGGTGACAAAAGTTAATTGCTGATAGCCAGTATGTTGTCAACAGGCAGTGACAGTGACAGATGTTTTGCAACTTTTATTTTTATCAAGGTAATTCAACTGCGCCAACAAAACCGCGTTTTCCCAATCATAAAACGGCGTTTTTTACATCAGAAAACGGCGTTTTACAATCAGAAAACGCCGTTTTCCCAATCATAAAACGGCGTTTTTCTAACCATAAAATGTAAGGGCAAAAGAGTTTTTCCTCATCACCTGTATAGTTACACTTTTGCCCTTTGCTTTTCACTTTCCGCCGGCTGAACCAAAGGTCGCCGGCTGAACCAACGGTCGCCGGCTGAAAGGAAAGGCAAAGGAAAGGCAAAGGCAAGGCAGGTCAATGCCAAACTATGTTAGCAGGCAACGACTGCAACTATTCG
>JBJEOK010000054.1:0-1507 GCA_051880695.1 Acutalibacteraceae bacterium
CAGAGCGCAGCAATTTCAAAAGATAATCCAGTACAAGGCGCACATATCAGCTTTTCGTGCTGTCGGGAAAACTCCTGACAGCACTTTTATTTTATGCTCAATGCTTCAACTGCAACACCTTAGTTTGCAGAAAGTTCAGCGGCTGCCAAAGCTTGTTTACGTTCTCCTTGATCTCGGCAATATCATTATTGTAAACATTGCCTGTGCTGTTAACACGAACGGCGATCTGATTGATGTTATTGGCTATATTACCTGCCAGTTTGTAGATTTGCCGAAGCTTATTTTCATCCATTTGAACAATGTAACCCTCAAAAATCATTGCTCTCACAAATCCGCTGAGTGTTTGCATACCGCTGTTCTGAAACTTCTTCTTGATGGCGTCCATTTCTTCGGGACTGACACGGACTTTCAGGTACAGAGTACGCTTGTTTTCATCTTTCATATTTCTGTTTTTTTCCTTTCTCTGTTTTTTCGATTCGGGGTCTGAGGGGTGTCCCTCTCACAAGCCTTGTAATGTGTGGGTTTACAATTTTTGTACCCACACGTTACCGTGCTTGCTGGGAGTGAGAACGCCCCTTCGGTGCGTTCATTTATTCCGAGCCTTTTGGCTCGGTCATTTTTCTCGTTTTCGAGAATTGGAGCTGTGCGACTTTCTCTATTTCATCGCTCCCCATAATCAATATAGCGCACAATTCAGCTCTCGTCAATATCATTCTGAAAATATTTCATGGCAAGCAAAAAAATCCCCGGTCAAAATGACTAATCGCATAAATAGCGAAATAGCGTACTTTTCAATTTTAGAAGTCGAAAATTCCTCGGTTGAATTTCCCAGATTATCCCATAAAAGTTTGTGCGCATTGCGGCTTGTATTTTAGATGTAGAGCGCGCTATAATGTGAACATAGCAGGTCGGCTCTTGTCACTTGGTGCTGACTTGCTCAGAACAAAAATGAAAGGTCGTGATTTTTGAATGGGCATCTATACAGAGAAAAGAGATCAGCTCACCCTGAAGATCAAAGTTTTGGAAAAGCGTATCGCAAGTGATACGGCAAAGAAGAAAACGCTTGAGGATAAGCTCAAAGAAGTCTCCCGTCTTGCTATGGCGGAGGAGTATAACTGCAAGCCCAGGGAGCTTGACGAGATCATCACCTCGGAACATCAGCTTTTGGAAAAGCTGAGAGCAAGCGGTTTGTCCGATGATGACTTACTGAGACTGGTCGGCGGTGGAAATGCTGATAACAGCATTTCACATTCTGACAAAGATGAGGACGATGATATTTCGTTCTATGACAATTCAAATGTTGACGAGGATTAAAAAACTTCGTCAACAAAAAAACATAGCCGTAAAATACTCAGTCGGCTCAAAATACTGAGCCGATCTTACGGCTATTATGAGGGTGAGAGATAGAAAGCGAAGCCCTCGGCTCTAAAGCATAGAGACAGAGAAGCTAAAGGAGTAAAATTCGCTATGAATAAAAACACTACTGCCGTAGAAAGAGAAAAGGCAG
>JBJEOK010000055.1:0-33199 GCA_051880695.1 Acutalibacteraceae bacterium
TTGGATTTCTTGCAGTCGATTTTTTATTAGAGCTGTTTTTTTACAGCCCCTTTTTGGAGCTGCTAACCGGATTTGAACCGGTGACCTCATCCTTACCAAGGATGCGCGCTACCGACTGCGCCATAGCAGCAAGCTGATTTGTTAACAGCTCAGCTATTATATAATATTTTCCTTTGCTTGTCAATAACAAATTCAAATTTTTTCTTCTCCTGAGAAAATTTCCGCAAAACTGACCTTATACCTTGCCGTAACGGGATTTTTTTCATCATAGTCACAGTAAACCGCTTTGTTTTCACTGTAAAGTATACCGACTGTACGGTTAACACCCTTTTTCGGCGGATATTTTTCATTTAAAAGGCGCTTAACCTTTTTAAGGTTACTGTCAAAAACCAAAAGGCTTTCGGGTATTACACCTGAATTATTTGAAGCAATGCGGTCAAGGAGCATTTTATCACGCAAAACCTTTTTGTCGATCCTTTCAATTTCACATAAGACTTTATAAAGCTCATTAGTGTAGTTATCAAGATGTGTACCGTGGGCAGAAAGGCGGTCTTTCATTTTTTCCCCCACATAAAGGTAGAAGTCAAAGGGCGAAAGTCCGCTTTTTGAAAGCACATAGCTTAAAGTTTCCGTAAATCTTCCGCTGTTATACAGGCGGTCAAGCTCTGTTTCCAGTAAGTGAAGCTTGCTTAAAGCTTCGCTCGTAAGCCAAGGTGTAGACTGCACTTCATAGGGTGGATTTTCACCGCAAAGGCAGGGAAAATCACTTCTGTTGTCACTCATTTGCGAGCCGTGAAGAAGCTTCAAAAAACCAAGCTGTAACATATTACCCATAAGGGCATAGCTTTTATTGAAGCTTTCTTTAAAGCTTTCGTAATCTTCAAAGGGAAGTCCTGCAATAAGGTCGGTATGTATGTGGCAGTTACCGAAAGAGAGGAGCTTTTTTACATTTTGCTCAAGCTTTTTCAAATTTGTTTTTCTGCCGATTGCTTTGAGGGTCTGCTCATTCCAGGACTGAATACCCACCTCAAACTGCACGGCGCCTAAGGGCATTTTTGAAACTTCGGATAAAAACTCCTCACTTAAAATATCTGCTGAAATTTCAAAGTGAAAGCAAACTCCGGCAGGAATTTCACCGCCGTAATTTTGGCTGATAAAACGCAAAATCTCAACTGCGCGAATGTTATTACAGTTAAATGTGCGGTCAACAAATTTAATTGTACCCGTACCGCTTTTACTAAGGCTCAAAAGCTCTTTTTTCACCTTGTCCATACTTTTAAAACGCACCTTGCCGCAGCGTCCCGAAAGGCAATAGGCACAGCTGTAAGGACAGCCTCTGCTGCTTTCAAAGTAGACAATCCTATTTTTCAGAGCGGCAAAATATTCCTCACAGTATGGCGAGGGAAAATCAAAGCTATCACTGTTAAACTCCTCGGCAATAAAAAGCCTGTTCTCACTTTTATGGCTTACACCGGGCAAGTCCGTCAAAGGCTCACCGCGGAAAAGCTTACCGATAAGCGGCGGTAAAACGGTCTCACCCTCACCGCTTAAAACAAAATCGACAAAGCTGTAATTTTCAAGTATGTCTTTTTGTCTGTATGCCACTTCGGGACCGCCCAGAATAACTTTAACAGAGGGCTTTTCCCCTTTGATTTTTTCACAAAGGGAAAGCACTCTTTTAATATTCCAGATGTAACAGGAAAATGCAACAGCATCAAAATCGGTTGCCATAAGGCGAGTGAAAAGCTGTGCTTCGTTTTCGTTTACCGTGCCCTCAAAGGCAGTTATATTAACACCCTCCGGTTTTGCCGCCTTACAAGCGGTGTACATACACCACAAAGAAAGTGATGAATGTATATATTTTGAGTTTAACGCACAAATAGTAAGATTCACTTTTTCACCGCCTCTTTTAATTTTTCATATTATATCACTTTTTAAATGATAACGCAACGAAAAACGGTTGCCTGCAAACACAAACAACCGCTTATATTTTGTTACTGCATCACCATTGCTGTATAATTTCGGGGTTAGCGAAAATTTCATCAAGCTTTTTGATAAAGGGCATAACATCACCAAAGCCGCCTATTCTGTGGTCAAACATAAGGGTTATGGGTAAAAGCTTCTTTGTGCCCAAGTCAAGTGTGCCGTCGTCCTTTTTGAAAACATACTCGGTATCCCTGATATTACCTATCGCCATAAGGAAAACCATAGGATACAAAATGGGTGTATAGCTTACACTGCCCGAAAGCCCCTCATAAAGAGGTCCCCAGTTTGTAAGGCAAACAGTGCTTTCATTAAGGTCGTCAACCTTTAAAGCGTCGGGATGTTGCTTTTGCTTTTTTAAAAATCCCGAAACGGTATTGACCTTATACTTGCCGAAAAAGCCCGTTGCAATCTGCTTTACGGCAGGCACAATTTTGCCTTTAAGGGTGTAGCCCACCATACGCTGAGTGACAACATCAAAAAGAGTGCCGTCAAGGTCGGTTTTTTCAAGACGGTCTAAGGTTTCCGTAATTCTTTGGGAAATTTGCTCTAAGGTTTTATTTTCAAGACCTCTGATTTTTATGGGATAAGTTACGCCGTCAGGGAAAAAAATAGGCATGGCAACGTCAATGTGCTCTTTAATAATAAGCTTACCCGTACCCGAAGAATGATTGTAATGCATGTGAGCATTGAGTCTCGGTGCCACAGCAAGACCCTCAACAAGGACTTTCATCATAAGCGTGTTAAACGAAAGCGGATAACCGCAGGTCTCTTTAAGCTTTCTGTATTCATTATAAAACTTTGTAATGTCAGCATCATAGTGATAGCAAGGCGAGGGAATAGACTGCTGGGAGTTAGTCAGCACATTACAGGAAATTCTGCCTTTTAAATTGAAATATTCTACCTTATCGCCTTTTTCAGGGCCTATAACTGCCCCTCTTATATACTCTTTTAAGTTCATTTCTTCATCTTCCTCGATAAATATTTGCACATTATATTTGTACATTTTTCAAAATAATGTTGCATTTTCTTAATATTACACCTAAACGAAAAAAAAG
Source organism: Acutalibacteraceae bacterium (assembly GCA_051880695.1). Taxonomy (GTDB): domain Bacteria; phylum Bacillota; class Clostridia; order Oscillospirales; family Acutalibacteraceae; genus UBA6857. Next base: position 3,042 of record JBJEOK010000055.1, read on the forward strand.
TAAATAGGTTTTAATTTTTACTTATTACAAATTTGTATTTTATTCAAATTGTAAATAAACTGCTAAAAAAGTCTCTGTAAAACTTCTTGATATAATTAACATTTTATGTTATTATATTTAAGTTCTAACAACAAATTACCACTGAGGTGATATTTTGGCTAAAAATAAAGATAATATAAGAAACTTTTCCATAATCGCCCACATTGATCACGGCAAAAGCACCCTTGCAGACAGGCTTCTTGAATTAACAAACTCTGTTGCAAAGCGTGATATGTCTGCCCAGATTCTGGACGATATGGACTTGGAAAGAGAAAGAGGCATAACCATTAAAGCTCATGCCGTAAAGCTCAACTACCTTGCAAAAGACGGTCAGGAATATGAACTCAACTTAATTGACACTCCCGGTCACGTTGACTTTAACTATGAGGTTTCACGCAGTCTTGCCGCCTGTGAGGGCGCAGTACTGATAATTGACGCTTCTCAAGGCATTGAGGCACAGACCCTTGCCAACACCTACCTTGCCCTTGACCATGACCTTGAGCTTGTTCCCGTCATCAACAAAATCGACCTGCCTGCCGCAGAGCCTGACAGAGTTGCCGCAGAGGTTGAGGAAATAATAGGTCTTGACTGTATGAGTGCTCCGAGAGTTTCCGCTAAAACAGGTGAAAACGTTGCTGACGTCCTTGAAAAAATAGTGCAGGATATACCTGCGCCGTCAGAGGCTGACGATAATGCGCCCTTAAAGGCGCTTATATTTGACTCGGTTTACGATAACTATAAAGGTGTTATCGTTTACGTCAGGGTTATGCAGGGCACACTCAAAGTCGGTGAAACCATGAAAATGATGGCTACCGGTGCCGAGTTCAATGTTGTTGAAGTGGGCTATATGAGAGCTACCGGACTTGAGCCTTGCAGTGAGCTTACGGCAGGTGAGGTAGGCTACATAACCGCCTCAATTAAAACTGTACGTGACGCCAAAGTAGGCGACACCGTTACAAAGCTTGAGCATCCGGCTTCAGAACCATTGCCCGGCTACCGCAAGGTCAACCCTATGGTTTTCTGCGGTGTTTACCCCGCCGACGGTGCCGACTATGAAGCCTTGCGTGATGCCCTTGAAAAGCTGCAGTTAAACGACGCGTCCCTTTCCTATGAGCCTGAAACATCAGGCGCTTTAGGCTTCGGCTTCCGCTGCGGATTTTTAGGTCTTCTCCACCTTGAGATTATTCAGGAAAGACTTGAAAGGGAATATAACCTTGACCTTGTTACAACAGTCCCCTCTGTTGTTTACAAAATCCATTTGACCGACGGCTCGGTTATAGAGGTTGATAACCCAACTCACTATCCGGCTCAGGCCACAATTGACTATTGTGAGGAGCCCCTTACAAATGCCCACATTTACTCCCCCTCCGAATATGTAGGCTCAATTATGGAGCTTTGTCAGGACAGACGCGGTATATTCAAGGATATGAAATATATCACACCTGACCGTGTTGACATTCACTATGAGCTTCCCCTCAATGAAATTATCTACGACTTTTTTGACGCTCTCAAGTCAAGAACAAGAGGCTATGCCTCCTTTGACTATGAAATTTTTGAATACAGACGTTCCTCCTTACAAAAGGTTGACGTGCTTCTCAACGGCGATATTATCGACGCACTGAGCTTTATCATTCACACCGATAAGGCTATGAGCAGAGCAAGAAAAATTGCCGAAAAGCTGAAAGAGCATATTCCGAGACAGATGTTTGAAATACCTATTCAGGTTGCCATCGGCAGTAAGGTTATCGCCCGCGAAACCGTAAAGGCCATGCGTAAAGACGTACTTGCAAAATGCTACGGCGGTGACATCACAAGAAAGAAAAAGCTGCTTGAAAAACAGAAGGAAGGCAAAAAACGTATGCGTCAATTCGGTACTGTTGAAGTGCCTCAGGAGGCATTTATGGCAGTGCTCAAGCTTGATGATACTCAATGATAAAATGACAGGAATTTATATACACATACCTTTTTGTAAAAGCAAATGTCCTTACTGTGATTTTTATTCATTTATACCGAAGCAGCAGGAAAAGGACAGCTATTTAAAGGCTGTCCTTTCTCAGCTTGAAAAGTATAAAACAGAGGTTAAAACAGAAGTTGACACCCTTTATTTCGGCGGCGGTACACCCTCTTTTTTCGGCGGTGAAAGGCTTAGTGAAATAATCACTTCTGTAAAAGAAAACTACACGCTTAAAAATGCGGAAATCACCGTCGAGTGTAACCCCTCCTCTGTAGACGAAACGGTTGTAAAATCACTTTCAAGGGCAGGAGTTAACCGCATTTCAATGGGACTTCAATCTGCCGACGATAATGAACGGAAAATTTTAGGTCGTCTTTCACAAAAAGACGAGGTAAAAAATGCGATAGAGCTTTTTAAAAATTACGGCATTGATAATATTTCCCTTGACCTTATGCTCGGTGTCCCATACCAAACCGAGGAAAGCCTTAAAAAAAGCCTTGATTTTGTAATCTCTCAAAAGATAAAGCACATAAGCTGTTATATGCTCAAAATTGAAGAGGGCACTCCTTTTTCAAAAATGGCTTTGTCACTGCCCGACGAGAACAGCGTTTGCGATATGTATCTTTTCACCGCAGAATACTTAAAAAGTCACGGCTTCTCCCACTATGAAATTTCCAACTTTGCCCTGCCCGGTTACGAAAGCCGGCACAACTTAAAATATTGGCACTGTGAGGAATATCTGGGAATAGGGCCCTCTGCACATTCATTTTTAAACGGCAGACGTTTTTACTTTTCACGTGACTTTGAAAAGTTTATCACCGACCCGACACCGATTTTTGACGGGGAGGGCGGAGACGAAGAAGAATACATTATGCTGCGTTTAAGGCTGAGCGAGGGATTAACTCAGGAAGACTACAAAAAACGTTTCGGTAAATCAATTCCCGAGAAGATAATAAAAAAGGCAGTTATGCTTCAAAAACACGGACTGATTAACCTGTCAGATGAAGGCATAAGCCTTACAGAAACAGGTTTTTTACTTTCAAACAGTATCATCAGTCAATTGCTTTATTAAAACGAGGTGAAAAAAATGGCAAAATATTCACTTGTACTTGCAGGCGGCGGCGGTAAAGGCGCTTATCAAATAGGCGCCTGGAAAGCTCTCAGAGAAATGGGTATCAGCTTCGACGCCATTGTCGGCACATCAATAGGCTCAATTAACGGTGCACTCATAGCTCAAAATGATTTTGACACCGCTTTAAAAATGTGGAAAAACGTCACTATTGACAAGGGCATAAACATAGCTGAAGAGCTTCCCGACCCCGAAAACCTTTTCAGCAAAAAGAATTGGGGTGTCCTTTTTAAAGAGGTTATAAAAAAGGGTGGCATTGACGCCTCGCCCGTAAAGGATTTTTTAAGTAACTACATTGACGAACAAAAAATAAGGCAGAGCAATATTCTTTTTGGTATAATTACAGTTCAGGTAGGTCAGAAAACAAGCGGACTTGAGCTTTTCACCGAGGATATTCCTCAAGGTGAGCTGCTTGACTATCTGCTGGCTTCTTCAAGCATACCTCTTGTTACAAACATAGGTCCCGAGGGTGAAAAATATCTTGACGGCGGTATTTATGACAACACTCCCGTTATGCCGCTGAAAAAGCGAGGCTACAACAAACTGATTGTAATTGATATTGCAAACATAAAAGGTGTTGCTCACAACCTTAATTTTTTAAACAGCCAGGTGGTTTACATAAGACCTTACAACATTGACGACCTCGGCCCGTCTTTTGACTTTGACGACCGTACAATTGAAAAACGCATAACAATGGGCTACTGCGACACTAAAAAAGCTTTCGGTCAGCTGCTGGGTGAAATATATTACTTTTTACCCTCAGTTTTCAAAAGCATGGTGTGGGAGTACGGCGCTGATGAGGTAAACGAACTTGAAAGACTTGCCTATAAACTAAAGGTAGACATTCTTGAAACCTATTCAAAGGAAAGCTTCATTTTATCTGTTAAAGAGGCTTACAACGCCGAAAAGGAAAGACTTGCCGAAAAAGAAAAGGAAAAAGAAAGAGAAAAGGAAAAAGAAAAAGATAAAGAAAAAGATAAGGATAAGGATAAACAGGATGAGAACGGCATTTTCAGTCTGTTGCCTTTGAGAAAACACCTGAACACTAAAAAAGACCTTTTTGAGGACTACCCGAAAGCAGTAAAAATTTTAGAAAAATACAACATATAAAATCGGAGGTTTAAAATGAAAAAAATTATTTCAATCACACTTACACTTATTATGCTTTTATCATTTACAACTCCTGCCTTTGCAAATGATAAAAGCAACGTTGACAAATTTGTTGAGGAAGTTACCGGCAATATTCAAACAACCGCAATCTCAATGAAAAAAATTGCCGATCTTTCAAAAGCTACAATAAAAAAGCTTGAACCTATTGTTGTCGATTTTGTTCTTGACAGTCAGAACTGGGAAAAAGCCGGTGAAGCTTTGATGAACGTCATAGTAAAAGCTATTGGTAAAATCACTCCCGATGAACCTGGCGATTCCGAAAAACCCGATAACCCTGATGTTCCGAACCCACCGCAAGAGCCTGAGCTCCCCTCTTTCACAGATATTCTCAAAAATCTTTCAATCGAAGACTTTGTAAACTTAATAAAAAAGTATTTCATCGTTAACCTTGAAGATATCGACAGCACATCACAAGATATTGTTGACATGGCTGAATATAAATACGTTACAACACAAGACGGTAAAGTAACAGTTTACATTGTAATTGACATTGAAAAGCATCCTGAAATTTTAAACCGTGATGTTATGATGGAAACCGTAAAGAAGCTTTACGAAAAGCAAAATGAAGAATTTTCCGAAGATGCAGACATTCTTATGAGTTACGAGCATATTGCCGGTGAACTTGCGCTTCACGCAATTTTATATGCCGTAACCAATGAATATCTTCAAATCACAGGTGAAACCGAAGGTACAATTTATAATCTTTGGCAAAAAGCAAAACAAGCTGACCTTAATTTTGACGAAAACCGTGTTCCCAAAGAAATCATTGAAATTACAGGTACATATATTATGGGTGTGTTCATAGTCAGCTTCTACACTTTATTTAAAGCATTCGGTTAATTAAATTAAAAGGACAGGCTTTTCACTTCAAATTAAAGCGAAATGCCTATCCTTTATCATTTAAAAATTAAATTTTCTCAAATCAATTTCAGATTCAACGGTCAGACCTAAGCTTTCAAGTGCTTTAATACCGCTGTCATAAAGCTCCCTGTCAAGATAAGCAGACGGTGTGTGCGCGTCAATACCGATTGTAACCGGCGGCTTTTTTTCACCTGCCAACTTCCAAAAATCCGGGTAAGGGTAACCTTGCTTTCCGTCAAGCTGACTGTGGCTCAACCCCAACAGATTATATTCAAGGGGTGTATTTGTTTCTATGGCCTTGTCAATAATATTATTTGAAATTTCAAAGCAGGCTTCATCAAATTCACCGTAGCCGCGCATAAAAATATCAGGGTGAGCAACATAAGAAAAAAGTCCCGTATCCATAGCTTCAAGGATATCCTTTTGATAAAGGTACAGGTCTTCCTCGGTGCTCAAGGCTCCGTTATATTTTCCCACAGTTTCACAGGTAGAAAAGTGATGACCTAAAATTATATAGTCTATACCGTGTTCCTTTATTTTCTCTTTAAGCCACGGCATATAACGCGGAAAATATTCACATTCAAGGCCTAATTTAACACTGATTTTATCCTTGTACTTTTCTCTTAAAGCTTTCACGCTTTGGCAATATTCCTCAAGGTCATTTTCGTGCATTCTCATCGAAGAAGTGTAATTTTCAAAATTCCACGGACTATGGTCGGAAAATCCGATTTCCTGAAATCCCGCTTCAATTGCCGCTTTTACAAATTCCTCGTCGTCACCGTGAGCGTGAAAACAACGCTCAGTGTGGGTATGATAATTGTATTTCATTGTAATCGCCGTCCTTTGTTTGAGAATTATATCACAAAAGCTGTTTAATTGCAAATAAATCATTGCAAAAATTATAATATTATGTTATTATGTTTTAAGTATATTTTAATAAAAGGACTGTATAAATATGAAAGTTATTATTTTAGACAACGCTTTTGAAATTTCAAAACAAGCTGCCGAAATCATTATTAAGCAAATCAACAACAAGCACGGCTCTGTTTTGGGTTTTGCCACGGGTGCTTCACCGGTTGAAACCTACAAGCGTATTATTGAGGCATACGAAAGAAATGAAGTAAGCCTTAAACACATTACCACCTTTAACCTTGACGAGTATGCTGAAATTGACAGAGATAATGTAAACAGCTACTACTATTTTATGAAAGAAAATCTTTTCGGCAAAACCGACGTTGATTTTGACAAGGTAAACTTTCTCAGCGGTGTAAGTCACGAAGAAGCTCCGGCTGAGTGTGAGCGTTACTACGAAAAAATCAAGGAGTGCGGCGGTATTGACATACAGCTTTTAGGTATAGGCACCAACGGTCACATAGGCTTTAATGAGCCCGGTGACGAATTTATGGACAAGCCCTTTATGGTAAAGCTTCAGCAAAGTACAATTGACTCAAACAAGAAGTACTTTGAAGCCGTAGGCAGTCAAATGCCAGAATATGCTCTTACAATGGGTATCGGCGATATTATGAGAAGCAAGAAAATCATACTCATTGCAACAGGTGAAAGCAAAGCAAAAGCAGTTAAGGCTCTTGTTGAGGGTGAGGTTACGCCCTCTTGCCCCGCATCAATTTTACAGCTTCACAGCGATGTTACAATTTTCCTTGATAAAGAAAGTGCTGCTCTTTTAGGTGATAGATAATGGCAACTGCTGATTTAAAAACAAAGCTTAAAGGCTTTCCTAAAATAATAAAAATTGAGCCTGTTGATGAGGGAATTTTTATTGATTTTACAACTGTTAAGCTTGCTGAAAAATACGATATCCGCCGTGCAAATGCCCAATTCGGTGACTATGAGCACATAGGCTGGGCCGAGGCGCCCCCTTATACCGACACCACCGCAGAAAAAGGTATCACCTATTGGTATAAAATTGTGGCACGAAAGAGCTTGGAAAACAAAAAGCTTTCTAAAAAAGCCTCCGTCACTAAACCTTGCGTCATAACCGATATTGACGCACCGAAAAACCTTACCGCCCAAGTAAAAGGCGGTGTTGTAAATCTAAAATGGGATAAAGGCACTGCCGACCGCTTTGCCCTTTACAGAAAAAGCGACATCTACGAAAGGCAGATATTTATAGGTGAAACCGATAAAAACACCTTTAAAGATGACTGTGCCGTTACGGGCAGAGGATATTACTACACCGTGCAGTCTTTTAAAGGCTACTCTTGCGGTAAATTTTCCGACGACTGTCTTACAGTGGTCTTAGCTGAAAGCGAAATCATCACTTTAAAAGCACTTACAGGCAAAAAGGTTGAAATAAGCGTAAGGCTTGTTTCCGGCTCAGACGGCTACATTTTTGAAAGAAGCGAAAAGGAAAAGGGCGATTTTACCGAAATAGGCAGAACAAAGGGAATCACCGAAAATATCTTTATTGATAAAGTCCCCTCAACTTTTAAAAATTATTTTTACCGCGTAAAGCCTTATAAAATCATAGGCGAAAAGGAATATGCGGGCGAAAGCTCAAAGGTTAAAGCGGTAAAAAGCAGATAATACTAAAGGTTGTAAGAGCGAAAGCTTTTACAACCTTTTTCATTCAAAAAAAAGACAAGGTACAAGAAGCTAAACCTCTTGCACCTTGTCTTTCCGATTTTTGAATATTTTTCAAAAAGACTTATTCAAGTATGTCGTCCATATTGTAAAGGCCTGCTTCCTTTTTTACAATAAAGCTTGCCGCGGTGAGTGAGCCCTCAGCAAAAAGACCTCTGTTTTCAGCCTCGTGCTTGAGTGTAATCACCTGTGAGTCCATAGCAAAAATAATCTCGTGAGTACCTACCTCGTTACCCATTCTTACGGAGTGGATACCGATTTCGTTCTTTTCTCTTTTGCCGTTTTCGTGGCGGCCTATGTTGTACTGACAGTCCTCTTTTACACTTTTGATGCCGTTAGCAAGTAAAAGTGCGGTACCGCTGGGTACATCAAGCTTTCTGTTATGATGCTTTTCTATAATTTCAATGTCCGCGTCGGGAAGTGCCTTTGCGGTAATTTTTGCAAGGCAATTTAAAATTGCAACACCGAAGGACATATTCTGCGAATAGAAAAGAGGTATGCTTTCACTTGCCTTTTTAATAAGCGCCATTTCCTCATCATTCTGACCCGTTGTGGCAATTACAAGGGGAAGTCCCCTTTTTACCGCATAAGCTGTTACACTTTCGGTTGCAAGGTGTGAGGAAAAGTCAATAATGCAGTCTGCCTCACCGTCAAAGGCTGAAATGTCGCTAAAGTGAAGCGGCTCATTACTGCCGTCAAATTCAAGGCTGCAATATGCGGCAACGGAGTGCTTTTTGCTGTTTTCAATAAGTCCGCAAAGCACCTGACCCATACGTCCGCCGGCACCGTTTACTATAATTTTCATTTTAACACCAACCGTTCAAAAATGAATAATGTCTATCATTCATTTTTTGATTTTTTATTAAAGCAAGCCCACTTCTTTCATTCTTTGAAGAAGCACTGACTTTGCAGCGTCTTCCATGAGAGTAAGAGGCATTCTTACATAGTCCTCGCCAAAGCCCATAGCTGCCATGGCGGCCTTTGCGGGAATGGGATTAACTTCACTGAAGAGAGCCTTAATAAGCGGGAAGTATTTAAACTGCATTTGTGCCGCACCCTTGATATCACCGTCAAAGAAGCGGTGGCACATCTGACTTGTTTCCTTGGGAAGAAGATTTGACAAAACAGAAATTACGCCCTTGCCGCCAACTGACATAAGAGGTACAATCTGGTCATCGTTACCTGAATAAAGGTCAAGCTTATCACCGCAAAGAGCCATAGTCTCGGTGATTTTATCAATTTGTCCGTTTGCCTCTTTAATGCCTTGAATCATTGGATGCTCAGCAAGAACCGCGTAAGTTGCAGGCTCAATGTTAACACCTGTTCTTGAGGGAACATTATAAAGGATAATGGGCTTTGTACTTGCGTCTGCAATAGCGGTGAACATTTTGATAAGCCCCTTTTGTGTAGCCTTATTATAGTAAGGTGTAACAACAAGCATAGCGTCACAGCCTACTTCACAAGCATACTGTGTAAGCTCAATAGCATAGGCTGTATCATTTGAACCAGTACCTGCAATTACTGGCACACGTCCTGCCACCCTTTCAACAGAGAACTTTAAAACCGCCTTGTGCTCTTCGTCTGTGAGAGTTGAGCCCTCACCTGAAGTACCTGCAATAACAAGGGCGTCAATGCCCTGTTCGATTTGCCAGTCAATAAGCTTACCGAAGTTTTCATAGTCAACTCCGTTTTCATTGAGTGGGGTTACAAGAGCCGTTGCGGCACCTGTGAAGATGGGTTTTCTTTCCATGATAATAAACTCCTTATAAATTATATTTACCGAAGAAATCAATTACGCACATTACAAAAATAAACACCCGATATGCATCGAGTGTAAAAACGCCTGAAAAAAGACCCTTCTTTTATCATAGACAATTATAATAGCACTCCGCATATTTGCGACAGTAGACAAGGTATTAACCCGGTCTCCCAGAACATCTTTCGCCTGATGCCTTCGGCGGAATCCCCTTTCACGGCAAAAGGCCCTGCGAAAGCCCTTTACTTTACCGCTACTTTTGTCAACCGCACCTCTATTTTTAATTGAATTATTCGGTTTGGGTTATTCTATCACGTATAAAAGCCTTTGTCAATAGTTTTTTAACATTTCGGCAAAGCTGTTAAAGGAAACGGTTCTATATTTCTCGCCTGTAAGGTTATACTCTGTTTTTTCCTTTACGGTAACGGCACCTGAAATCAGTGTAAAAATACAAAATATAACCACCGTTAAAATCAAATATCTTCTTATATTTTTCTTAAAATCAATCAACACTGTACTCCTTTAAAATTTCTGCAATTGCTTTACCTAAAAGCTTGCCGGAATAAACCGCCTCACTCAAAGTGTTGGCATCACTGCCCATTTCAATTAAAAGTGAACAATGAGTAAGGCTCATATTATAGCTTCTCGGGCAAAAATACAGCGGTCTCATAAGACCGGGAAACATAGTTTCCGCTTTGTTTTGAAGCTGCAAGGCAAAAACAAGATTTTCTTTCCAATCGGGCAAATCCGTGATACCGTTGTCCTGCTCCTGACAACCGCTTATTATCATAAGCTGTGCCGCCTTTTTACCGTCAATTACGGCGGTAGGCTTTGTTTTTACACCGCCGTCACTTTCAATTGCGTCGCGGTGAATATCAAGGGTAATATCAATTGAGGGATATTTTTTAAGATAAGCTTTCACCGTTTCCTCTGAGCGATAATAAGCTCCGCTGTAAGGACTGTCATAAATTTCGGTATCGTGTATAACCTTAAAGCCCGCCTTTTCAATTTCACTGCAAATAGCCTTGCCTACACGCACCATATTTTGCCCTTTATCGGTTGTTCTGGCCTTGAAATCCGCCGCATAAAAGCCTCTGTCCAAAAGCTGATAGGTCTCCGTTGTATGGGTGTGATATATTAAAACCGACGGCTCCCCTTTTTCTACGGTAAGGTCTGCCTTTTCTTTAAGGAGGCTTTCAATATCAACTTGAGTTTTATTTACGTTTTTCACTTTAACTGCGTCAAAGCTATCCGTAACTCCGTCAGATGTATAAGTGTATTCCTTAATTTTACCGCCTATTTTTTCATCAACACTTTTTTCAATGGCCTTATTCATCAAAAGCAGCACATCGCTGTCAAGGCCGTCTGTGTTAAGGCTTGTTCCCGTGACGGCTTCGCTTTTTTTACTTTCGGTTGCATTCTGACTGTTTTCAGAAGCCTCAAAATTTTCAAAGCGAAGACCTTTTTGAGGCAAAAAGGTTTTTGCACTCAAAGATACGAGCTTCTGCCCTATACTAAATGAAAAGGTGCCGTAAGCACATATAAAAGCCGCCGCTATTGCAAAAATACAAAGCCGGCATAAAACAATAAGCAAGCTTTTTTTCTTCTCTTTCATTTTATCCTCCGCATAAAAGTCTTTACTGATTTTTATGCGGAAAGCCTCCCCTTAATTACACAACGGACACGATTGCGGTAATGTCTTCAGAGGAAAGCTCCGGCTGTAAAGCTCGGTTTATTGAAAGTGAAATAAGCCTTGCCGCACGTTTGATTACAAGGTCAATTTCTTTCGGTGTTACCATCATCGTCTTTTCTGTTTCAAAAATTTCTTTTCTTTTTTGCCCGGTTATTTCAATACCGCTTTGCTCCAATAAATCAAAGGCCACCGTCACCGCATCAACTACCGTAGGCACTCCGATGGCTATTACGGGCACACCTAAAAGCCGGCTGTCAATGGGTTTTCGTCTGTTGCCCACACCCGACCCCGGCGAAACACCCGTATCACACATTTGAACAGTGTTTCCCAAACGTGAAAGGCTCCTTGAGGCAAGGGCGTCAATAATAATAACCGCCGAGGGAGAAATTTCCTTTGTTACCCCCTTAATTATTTCCGCCGTCTCAATACCGGTGTTGCCCAAAACCCCCGGCACAAGACCCGCAACACTCCTGAAAGGCGGAAAGCCCAAAGAGGAAACAAGCTCTTTTTTCAAATGCCTTGTTGCAAGCAAAAGTGATATACATTCGGGACCTAAGGCGTCGGGAGTGATTTTGTCATTGCCTAAGCCGACAATCAGCACGGTGCCCTTTGCTGGCAAAAAAGCTTTAATTTCGCCTGACAGTATCTCGCTTAAAGTTTCCAAGTCATCACCGCTGTTTTTAAGTGACGGAAATTCTGCCGTAAGGTATCGGCCCTTAGGCTTGCCCAAGACTTTTTCTCCTTTTTCGTCAAGGACTGTAATAAGGCTTATTTTTACTTCGCCCTCATTTCTTTTTTCTATCTTCACCCCCGTAATTTCATCTTTATTGGTATTTTCGTGTCTTTCAAGGGCTAAATCCGTACGCAAATTCATTTTTCCACCCCAAAGTATTGCAATATTTCAAATTTTATGCTAATATTATTGTCACTTTGAAAAAAGTATATCCTAAATTAAAAAAATATCTTGCATTTTGCATTAAAAGGTGATATAATATGCTCCGCATAATGCTATGAGTACTTAGAGGAGGTGTAAAAGGTATGCCGAACATTAAATCAGCAAAGAAGCGTGTTCTTGTTAACGCAACAAAGCAAGCACGCAATAAGTCAGCTAACTCAGCTCTCAAAACAGCACTTAAAAAGGCTAACGCTGCTATTGAAGCAAATTCCGATGATAAGGAAGTAGCTGTTAAGCTCGCAGTTAAGAAAATCGACCAAGCAGTTGCTAAGGGTCTCCTTCACAAGAACAACGCTGCAAGAAAAAAATCAGCTCTTACTGTTAAGCTCAACGCTTCAAAATAATTTAAGAGTATTTGATGAGACGTTCACCTTTGTGACCGTCTCTTTTTCTTTTTATCTTCATAAAATTTGATATAAATTAAATGAATTTGTGTACATTTTTTAAAACTTCTTAAAACAAACCTAACTTTTAAAAAAAGAATTGTATTTTCAAATTAAATGTGATAGAATATCAATATAAATACATTGGAGGGCTTTGCGATGAAAAAAAGACTGTTCAAAGTCTCTGCCTTTTTGTTTATGCTTATAACCGCCACGGTTATTTTTACCTTTTCGGTTTCTGCGGCAAGTCACGTGCAAAGCGGTGACTTCACTTATTACATAGACGGAGACTATGCCGCCGTAACAGGATATGTCGGAAAAAATGAAAATGTGGTAATTCCCTCAAAGGTAGGCAATTATACCGTTGTAAAAATAGGCGACCAAGCTTTTTGGCAAAAGAAAAACATTAAAAGCATTTCCTTGCCCTCAACACTCCTTTCAATAGGCAAGGCGGCTTTTAACGAGTGTACATCACTTACAAAGCTTGTAATACCCTCAAAGGTGAAGTCAATAAGCAGCAGTGCCTTTTGGTATTGCACATCACTTGAACAGATGTACATTCCCCCGTCAGTTACAGCTATAGCCGAAACGGCTTTTAACGGCTGTAAAAACCTTACGGCTTATGTCCGTCAAGGCTCTTATGCCGAAAGCTACCTTAAAAATCAAACCACAGTAAAATTAGCTTATCGCTATGCCACAAATTTAAAGTTAGCTGTTACTTCCGCTAAAATAGGCATAGGCACAAAAACACAGTTTAAATATGCCCTTTCACCCACACCGCTTTATAACAGCAAGGTTGTTTTCACTTCAAGCGACCCCTCGGTAGTACACATCACCTCAGGCGGTGTTTTAACGGCACTTAAATGCGGCACTGCGGTAATAACCTGCAAAACTACCGACGGAAGCAACATAACAAAAAAGGCTACACTTTACGTTGTACCGCAAAAGGTTACAAACCTGGCACAGACCAATTCCACGCCCTCGGGCTTTACTTTAACCTGGGATAAATCGCAGGGTGCCACAGGCTACGGAATTTACTATTACAGCAACAAAAAATGGGTGCTTTACAAAACCACAACGGCAACAAGCTATACTTTCAGCGGCCTTAAAGTAGGTTCGTCTTACAATTTTACCGTTGTAGGCTACACAAAAATTAACGGCAAGAATTTTGTCGGTCCTGCCGCAGATTACATAACCGCAAGTGTTATGAAACCGGGAGTTATTTCAAACCTTAAAACAACCTCCACGGAAAATTCCGTAACACTTTCCTGGTCGGCCGCACCCTGTGCAACAGGTTATAACGTTTTTTCCTATAACGAAGAAACAAAAAAGCACGAATATATAGGTAAAACAGAAAAGCTTACAGCTACAATAAAAAATCTTGAGCCTAACAGTAAATACATTTATGCAATAAGGGCTTACTTGAATTACGGCGGCAAAACAATCCATGCCGAAAAGTATGTGACGGGTATAACGGTTTACACCGTTCCCGGCACGGTAAAAGGCTTCGGTGCCGATTCAAGGGAGATTTCCCAAAGCTCCATAAGGCTCACATGGGATAAGCTCCCCTCTTGCAGCGGATATGAGCTTTTCACTTACAACAAAAATGCAAGTTCAAAATACAGCCTTATTGCTTCACTTGACAATAACAGCATAACAGGCTTTACGGTAAGCGATCTTAAAGGCGGCACAAATTACAGCTTTACAATAAGGGCTTTTTCCTTGCGCGATAATAAAAAGGTTTACGGAAAAGCAATTTCGCCGGTAACAATTTGCACCGCAATGCTTCCCACTGACCGCAAAGCTGCTTTTGACGGTTTTATCAGCGCCCTTAACGCAAGCAAAAATTCCAACGGAGATTTTTACCTTATAAAAGCTACTCAAGCGGCAAATCTTCAAGGCAGTTTTATTGAGGAGTGCTCCGATATCCTCAATTCAATTGCAACAGACGACGTTTCAAAGCACTACTTCAAAAACGGACGCGAGGAGGGTACAGACCGACTTGTAGGCGATTATATCTATCCCTTTGAAGCCGAGTCAAGGCTTAAAATGGAAAACGTTAAAAATACCGTTTATCACCTTGACGGCAACGGCTACCGAATTGAAATTGAGCTTGATACGGAAAACAGAGACGCGCCCGTAAATTCACTTATCGCACCGGTAATCGACTGGGGTGTAATAGCAGGTCAATACAAGGGCTTTGTAATAAATCAATGTCTTTACGAGGGCACACAAATCGAGGCAAAGGTAAACGGCGGCAAAATAGAATATATGACTATTACAATGCCCGTAAGCTTCTCTTTCAGATGGGGCGGCGCCGAATATCAGTTTTCCGAAACAATCATACACAACTACATTTTTTCCTGGTAATTATTGTTGAAAACAAATTACATATATTTTAAGAACGGAGGAAATAAACTATGAAAAAATTTCTCAAACCAACACTTGCGTTGCTGTTTTGTATCATTACAATTATGGCAACCATGACAATGACTTTTGCAATCAGTGCACCTACTGCAAAAATCAAGTCAGTAACAGTAAGCTCTGTTACAGTTTACTGGACAAAGGTTTCCGGTGCAGACGGTTATCAAATTCAGGCAACAACCGACGGCAAAAACTGGACAGCTACCGCAACCTTAAACAGCAAAACAACTGAGTACACCTACAAAAACCTTACAGCAGGTAAAAGCTACGGCTTCCGTGTACGTGCCTATGACAAAAACATTTTGGGCAAGTATGTTTACAGTAGCTGGACAAAAATGATTACAGCCAAGCCCTTGCCCTCAAAAGTAACAGGCTTTAAAGTTAAAGCGGCAAACCATGAGGCTGTTCAGCTTGTATGGAACAAAGTTTCCGGTGTTTCAGGCTACACTGTTCAATTTTACAGCGGCGGCAAATGGAAGACCTACAAATCACTCAGCGCTAACTCAATTATCATTTCAGGTCTCAAGCCCGGTAAAACATATAACTTCCGTGTTGCGGCAGTTAAAGTTGTAAATAACAAATGGATTTACGGTCCCGTATCTGATACTGTCAAGGGCGGCGCTGTTCTTAAAACTCCCTCTCTTTTTGTGCTTACAGGTGTTAACTCCTCAGGTCTTAAAATTGAATGGTCAAAAGTTTCAGGTGCACAGGGTTATGAAATCTTTGACTATGCCAAGAACCAATGGATAGACACAAAAACAACTGCCGGTATTAAAGTTTTAGGTCTTAAGCCTGCTACAAAATACTCCTTTAAGATGAGAGCTTACTACGGCTCATACAAAGGCCCTGAAACAGCAGTAAAGACCTTTACTACCGCTCCCACCAACCCCACAGGCATTACCCTTAAAGAAACCACAAGCACATCTGCCACAATTTCCTGGGACGCCGTTGACGGTGCAGAGGGCTATCAGGCCGCTTACTTTAATCCTGACATTAATGATTGGGTTATTTTTGCTGCCACACAGGCAAAACAGACTACTATTACCGGTATCAGCAATACTAAAACATATACCTTTAGAGTTCGCGCATACACAACCAACAAAGATGTTTACAAAATCAGCGCATACGCATGCAGTCCCTGGACAGCAGACGCTTCAAAGGATCTAAAATTCTCAGCAGGTCTTCCTGCTTCTAAGAACTTTAAAACCCAGGGCATTTCAGAAACTCAGATTAAGCTCACTTGGGACAGAGTAACAAATGCAAAGGGTTATACTGTTGAAAAATATGACCTCAACTCAACGGATTGGGCAGTATTTGACTTTACTAACAACAAGTGGATTAAGTATTCCGCCGCAAATAATATTGATGATATTATAACAACCGAAAATACATTTACCGATAGCTTCCCCGTTTCAAATCACACAACAACTTCTATTTCAAGAGCTCGCGGTGAGCTTTTCCGTATAAGAGCTGTAAGCGATAAGAACATTATCGGTGAGGCAACAGCACCCGTAGGCGGAAATACAACCGACATTACAATTGACACAAATCCCCTTGAGCAAACCATTACATTCCCTGCAATTGAGGGTGCTACAAGCTACTATGTAACCTCAGCTAACACAGGTGCTTACACACACCAAATCGGTTCTTTCACATCAGAGCAGCTCAATGTTAAAGACGGCGTTTGCACTCTCAAGCTTTATCTTGCTCCCGATACAATCCACTCCGTAACCGTTACAGCTAAAGATAACAACAACGCATCAAAGGGCTTTGCACTTAACAAGACAACCTTTAAAACAGGAGCTCTTACAATTATCACGGACAAAAATAATGCAAACTATAACAAGAGTGTTCACAGTCAGCTTCTTTATGCCGCACAGGCCATCAATAACACTAAGCAGTATTCGGACGACATCCGTGTGGACAGCACCACTGAAGTTTCATACGCTATGAATACTCTCAGCGTAAAAATGGCAGGTATTCCCTTTATCAATGCAAAAACAACTAAAGAAGTTGAAGAAGCAATGAATTCCTTAAACGAAGAAGGTGACGAGGCTTTTACCGCTTCTTCCGTTGAGAAGACAAGTGAATCCTATATTTTCAGCTCAGGCAGAGCTAAGCTTGAAGACGGTAAAACACTTCTGCTTCCGTACTACCTTGAGCCCACAACATCCACTAAAACAGCTCATCTTCCTAAAGACCAGGACCCCAACGATTGGGTAAACGGTTTTTCATCGGTTGCAACAACCAAAGCTGCTGACGGCTCTGTTACAATGACCATAAACTTTAAGCAAGAGAAAAACAAGACCACCTATCACGACGGCTTTATGTCAACCTTCAACTCAGCCATGTTTGATGCAATTGAAGGCTTCAATATTGAAAGTTCCACAGTCGGTGCTTCAAAGCTTGTGCTTAAAATTTCACCCGACGGTATTGTTCAGTCATTCGTAGCGGATTCACCTTTCAGCGCCGCTTTCAGTGCCAATTTTAACGCTGACGACGCAGGTGTTATTAAGCTTGTTGAAATGTCAATGAGCCTTAGCGGTAAAACAACATTTAACTATAAAATTACTGAGCTTAAATAAATAACTCAAAATCAAGGGATGCTTAAAAGTATCCCTTGATTTTAATAAAAGCCTCCTTGCGAAAGGATAAAAACAGATGAATCAAAAAAAGTTTTTTCAAATAGCAGGTATTGCGGTAGCTTTTGTGTGGGTCTTTTGCTTAACTCTTATAATTTCAACAAAGATTGCAAATAGAAATAACGCCGCCACGGTTCCATCAACAAATCCTCCTGCCACAACAGCAAACTACCTTACAACGCTTCCTACAACAGCACCGTCAACAACACAGCCTTCAACATCAGTAGTGACTGCCCCCGGTCAAACACAAGGTCAAGACCTTACAATTGACGCTAACAACATAACCGTTACAGTATCGCTTACAAATCCCCCGTCGACTACAAGTATTCAGCAAAAATCAAAAGAGGAACTTGTCAGCACTTATGTTGATGCCATCAACAACTTAAAAAACAGCCGTGATTTTACTATGACAAAAAGCGACTCCCTTGACGCAACAATTGACGATATAACCGGCGGCACTATTGTCAGTAACTTTGTTCAAAAAATAATTGACAACAAAAAAAGTTCCAGCGTCACTTACAATTTTCAAAGCGGTTATGATGCCGCCACAGGTCAAACCCCCATTACGGCAATTGCCCCTCTGGGTGCTTACGCAAAGGTTGACCCAAATGCTGTTACAAGTGCCACTGCCAACAATAACAGTGACGGCGGCTACACAATCATTTTAACCTTACAGGACGAGGAACAAACTGAGTCTGCTCCTGCCGCCAATCTTTCAACTATGGTTGAGGTAATTGACGTAAACAGTTATCTCCCCTCAGGTGCAACACTTAACACTGTTTCAATAAAGTACACCGCAACAACCGTAAAAGCAACCTTTGACAGTCAGGGTCGCCTTGCTTCAATGGAGCATTATCTCTCGGTTTCCGAGGGCGGCGGCACAGGTAAAATGGCAATTGCACCTATCAGTGTTAAAATGCACGGTAAATTTACAAGCAATTACAGCTTTATTTATCCTTAAAATATTTTTTAGGTATTGACTTAATTAGACCAAAATGTTATACTTAACAAGTAATAATATTATTGTGGAGGAAAAAACCATGGAAACATTCAAGAAAATTGCTAAAATTGTTACTATAATCGTTGCTGTTGCGGCTGCAGTTGCAGGTGTTTACCTTGCAGTTACAAAGCTCATTGAAAAGAAAAAGGCGAAAAATGCTGATGACAGAGAAAACTTTGTTTCCTGCTCATGCTTTGACGCTGATTTCATTTCAGAAACACAGGCATAATAATTTTATCAAAAGCTGTAAGCGGCTGTTTGCAAACGCAAACAGCCGCTTTTCTCTTTGTCTGTGATTTATTCTTTATATATCATACATTTTGGAGGTTTCTGCGTTTCGATATTCGTGCTTTTCGTAATAGCCTATAAGCTCGCCCTCATCATCACGCAAAGCGACCATATAAACATCCTTGTTTTCTTTATCATTGTGGTAAGTGTATACAATATTATTTTCCTTGCTCTCGGAAAACCAAGCTACTACGCGGTCAATTTTTTCATTAGACTTATCATTGTGACAAGACTTTATGCTCTTGCCGGTAATATCACCCCGATAACGTCTGACCGAGGCAGGATTCATATACACCACCGTATGCTCTAAATCACAAATAACAACAGAAGCTGTATCAGCATCTATTATACTTTTAAAAAAATCAGTTAAATTCATCTCGTTACTCCTTACAATAATCTAAATTTATTCTTCTCAAACTCTAACAGACCTTCATCACGCATTTTGCAAAGCTCATTGGACATTGCACTTCTGTCAACGGACAAGTAATCTGCAAGCTGCTGGCGGTTAAAAGGAATGGTAAAGTTTCCTTTATTATGTTTTTTCGCCTGTTCTGACAGGTACGCAATCAGTTTTTCTCTCGTAGTGCGTTTTGACATATAACCTAGCTTTTGCACAAGCTTTCTGTTCTTTTCGGATATGGCAAAAAACAGATTTTGTACCACCAGAGTGTGAAAACGGCAAGAGGAAGAACAGGTTGTTAAAATTCGCTTTACATCAAAAAAAATCACCGCACTGTCCTCTACCGCCACAACATCATTAAGCAGTCCCCCACTTTCATATACGTATGCCTCACCGAACATTTCACCGGCAGAAATCTCGCTTAAAATACTGCGGTTTCCCCAGTAATCGTCCTTTTGAATATGAAGATTACCCTCTGCCAAAACGGTAATATCGGTTATGCGCTCGCCCTGATGAAAAACATACTCTCCCTTTTTATAGGTCTTTATTCTCGCACCAAGACAGGAAAGCATAGTCTCGATTTCATCATCGCCCACACCGGCAAATATTTGCGTTCTTTTTAAAATTTCGATATATTTCTTCACTAACGTCACCTTTCTGTTGTAAAAACAACCGAATTTTCATGTTTATTGTACTATAATAGCCTTACAAAATCAAGTAAGGAGACTTTTTTATGATCAGAAAAATAATTAAAATAGACCAAGAAAAATGCAACGGCTGCGGTGCTTGTGTATCCGCCTGCCACGAGGGTGCCATTGAAATGATTAACGGCAAGGCAAAGCTTATGCGAGAGGATTACTGCGACGGTCTCGGCGACTGCCTTCCTACTTGTCCTACAGGCGCTATTACTTTTGAAGAAAGAGAAGCACCTGCCTATGACGAACAGGCCGTTCTTAAAGCAAAGCAAGAGAAAGAGGCTTTGCCCTGCGGTTGTCCCGGCACACATTCAAAAGCCATTGACAGAAAAGAAAGCGATTCGGACGGTTATTGTGCACCTGTCAGCAGTAAGCTTTTACAGTGGCCTGTGCAAATTAAGCTTGTCCCTGTAAACGCGCCTTATTTTAATGGAGCAAACCTTTTGGTAGCGGCAGATTGCACCGCTTACGCCTACGGAAATTTTCATAACGAGTTTATACGCGGTCACATAACACTTGTAGGCTGTCCGAAGCTTGACAGTGTTGATTACAGCGAAAAGCTGACGGAAATTATAGCAAATAACAATATTAAAAGTGTTACTGTTGCACGTATGGAGGTGCCCTGCTGCGGCGGCATTGAGCATGCTGTAAAAGCAGCTTTACAAGCAAGCGGTAAATTTATTCCATGGAGAATTGTTACAATTTCAACCGACGGAAGAATACCGGACTGAAAATTACCTATTAGGACACCCTCTCAACGAAAACCCGATGAAATGTTAAACTTCATAAAAATAATGAAAAAGTCACATTAAGTTTGTTTTTTCTCTGCACTGTGTCCTAATATATACAATTCGCATATATTGATACTAAAGCTATATTAGGAGGTATTGTTATGCGAAATTGCAATCACGGCGAACATCCCGAAATTCGTGACTACGGTCCAAAACCCTTTGTTTTCAACATCGGCCATGCAACTGAAATGAATAAAAATTTCCGCACAACACTTTGGACGGGACAGCATATACAATTGACTGTAATGAGTATTCCCGTCGGAAGTGATATCGGTGTAGAAATGCACCCTGATGTTGACCAGTTTATCCATGTTGTAAGCGGACACGCAAAGGTTTACTTTGGAAACAATCGCAACTCTTTATGTAAAACAGAAGCTGTAAAAGAAAATTACGCAATACTGATTCCTGCAGGGACTTGGCACAACATTGTCAATATGGGCAACCGTCCGCTAAAGGTGTACTCGCTTTATGCACCGCCTCAGCATCCGTTTGGCACGGTGCATAATACTAAAGCCGACGCAGAGCATTAAAAATATATAAAACGCCGATGAGGTTTTCAACGACTGAGCATCGGCGTTTTATTATTTGATAACTATAATAAGTTGATAATTTGCTTGCCTTGTTCCATTGCGTAGTTGAGGGCGATCTCGGTACCGCTTTTGCGTGTTGTCGGAGCCTTTTGTTCGTCATAGTAGATTATGCAAAAACTGCTGTTATTTATCATTTCGAAATTGCGCTCAACATAAGCGGCTTTGCCGGCACCGATTATATGCTCGGGATAATATGTATCATCATAATACTCTAAAAGGTAGTTTTTATAGTCATCACTGATATAGGGAAATTCTGCTCTTACATAAATTCGTTTTATGTGAGGGTATTTTTCTTTTATTTCGGTCACAATTTCACGGCAGAGACTGTTAAAACGGCTCTTGCTGCCGAAAAGAAATGTGTCAACTTTTTCGTCTATTATCAATTTTTCTATAATCTCTTTAAGTTTTGATTTTAATTCTTCGGTTTCGTCTATTGTCCTGTGACCGATGAAGCAACAAGTATTTGTTTTAATATTCATATTTTACCTCAAAATTTTAGATATACTATATATCTATTTTTACCATTGTACCACATAATACATCTAAAATAAATATATAATATATTTATTATGAGGTGAAATTATGTCTGTTAAGAGTGTTTCAATCAGAATTGAGGAAGAAATGTTAAATAAAATAGCCTACATTGCCGATTATGAGGGCAGAAGCGTGAACAGTCAAGTGCTTGTTTTAATAAGAGAAAATATCAAAGCCTTTGAAGATGCCAACGGCACCATTGACGGCAACATAACTCCCGATTCAAACGTAAAACCCACTCGCAAATAAGTTTAATAATAGGTAAAAAATATGGATACAAGAAAAGCAGTAGCAAACAGATTATTGGAGCTTTGTGAAGAAAAGAGATTATCGGTAAATGCTCTTGCAAGACTTTCTGCTGTTCCGCCGTCAACTTTAAAAAATATAATTAACGGCGGAAGTAAAAACGCAGGTATTGCCACTATCAAAAAATTATGTGACGGCTTAGAAATATCCCTGCGTGAATTTTTTGATAACAATATTTTTGATAATATAGAGCAAGAAATAAAATGATATAAAAAACCTAAGCATACATATTTCGGTCACACTCAAAATACTATAAGCACAAAATTGCCACTTCAATATTTATAGTATATATATCGAGTTGTTAATATCAATAGTCTATAGAATATTTGAAATAATACTAATAGACTATAATGCAGAGGTGATTGTATGAGTGATATAGCAAAGATAGTCGGTAAACGTATACGCAACTATAGAACACAGCTTGGTTTAAGCCAAGAAAAGTTAGCAGAACTTTCCGGCTGTCACCCAACTTATATAGGTCAATTAGAACGTGGTGAAAAAAATGCTACTTTGGAAAGTATAGATAAAATTGCGACTTCATTAAATATATCCCTATCAAATCTTTTTGAGAATTTAGGCGGAACAAACACTATTGAACGCAACATTCCACTTGAATGTTACGAGCTTATACTAACCAAAAGTCAAAAAGAGCAAAAACAAATTCTTAAAATCTTAATCGAGATAGATAAATACAAATCGAACTAGCCCATTGACACAAATACCGTAACCTTTACACTCACAGGTTACGGTATTATTACATTTCACTGCTTGAAATATAAGCTCTGATATGATATACTGTATTTACAGGCAAAGCCTGAATACTTTTTTGGAGGACGCTGTTTGAAAAACAACACCTTGGAGATTGTATAAATCCGTTTCCGATACTTAAATAAAGAAAGGATTTTTACAATGGAAAACTTAATTATTCGCAACGAAAAAAGAGAAGACTTCCGTAAGGTTGAGGAATTGGTACGAGAGTCTTTCTGGAATGTTTACAGACCCGGCTGTCTTGAGCATTATGTCATTCACAAGCTGCGCGACGATAAAGCATTTATTCCCGAGCTTTGTTTTGTAATGGAGCTTGACGGCAAGCTCATCGGTCAAAATATGTTTATGAGAGCTAAGATCAAAGCCGATGACGGCAGAGATATTCCGATTATGACTATGGGACCGATTTGCATAACCCCCGAGCTTAAAAGAAAAGGCTACGGCAAAATTCTTTTGGATTACACCTTAGAAAAAGCCAAAGAATACGGCTGTAAGGCACTTTGCTTTGAGGGTAACATAGACTTTTACGGTAAAAGCGGTTTTACCTATGCGTCAGATTTCGGTATACGTTACCACGGTTTACCCGACGGTGAAGACGCATCATTCTTTCTCTGCAAGGAGCTGGAAAAAGGCTATCTTGACGGCATAACAGGAGAATATGCCCCTCCGCAGGGATATTATGTGGACGAAAATGAAGCGGAAGAGTTTGACAAAAGCTTTGTGCCGAAAGAGAAGCTGAAGCTTCCCGGACAGATATTCTGATTTTTAGCGAATAATCGAAAATACCGTAGCCCGTAAAAAGCAGGCTGCGGTATTTTTCTATATAATAACCCTTTACCGACAGTTAGGAAAAGTTAAAAGTTTAGTTCGTGTCGATGTACTCGACCGGCTACTTTTTATCCTTAGGTTTTGCAACGATTGAGGAAATCAGCCCGCAAATAATGGCCGCCATTGTACCTACCGAAGCGGCGGAAAGAGGCCCCTCCAATGCGCCTAATAAGCCTTGCTCCTGAACGGCTGTTTTAGTTTCCTTTGCAAGGTTATAACCAAAGCCTACAAGGGGCAAGGTAGCACCTGCACCGCCAAACTTTTCAACATATTCATAAACACCCACTCCGCCGAGCACAACACCTACTACAACAAAAATTACAAGCACTCTTGCCGGCGTAAGCTTTGTAAGGTCGATTAAAATTTGACCTATCAGGCAAATTATACCGCCCACTATAAAAGCTTTAAGAAGTTCCAAAAAAATTTCCATTATCCTTTCCACCCCAGCATTTTAAAAAGTCCGTTTTGCGGCATAGCCAAACCTAAGCCTATTAAAGCTGCAAAGCACAAGGTAAAAATACATAACAGCTTTTTAGCATAATAAAGGTACTTACTACACTTAAAAAGGTAACACAAACACTTGATTTCCTTTAAAAATTTCATCAAAACACTCCCTTTCACATTTCAATATTTACCAAATTGGCAATTCCGGGAATTGTACTGCCCTCTCTTGAGGAAATGGGCGACATCAAGGCTCCCGTAGCTATAAAAAGCAAATTTTTATATTTACCCTGCCTAATTTCGTCTATTATGTGCCCGCACAGAACACTTGCACTGCAACCGCAGCCTGAACCGCCTGCGTGGACATCCTGCTTTTGTCGGTTGTAAATCATAAGTCCGCAATCATTGTGGACCTTGCTTATATCAAGTCCGCTTTCCCGTAAAAGAAGCTCATAAAGCAAGCTTGTGCCCACCTGACCTAAATCACCTGTTAAAATCAAATCATAATCGGCCGGAGCTGTTTTGGTATCACTCATAAAGTCGGTTATGGTTTTAGCGGCGGCGGGTGCCATTGCCGCACCCATATTTGTGCTGTCAATTACACCGTAGTCTGTAATTGTGCCAAAATGACCTTTTGTAATTTTAGGACTGAGTGAATTTTTACTTTTTTGCAAAACTACCGCACCTGCACCTGTAACAGTCCTCTGTGCCGTCGGTGTACGCTGTCCGCCGTATTCGACGGGAAACCTGAACTGCTTTTCCGCAGAGCAAAAGTGTGATGACGTGGCGGCTATAACCGTTTCGGCACCGCCGCTTTCAATTGCAAGGCTTCCGCTAAGCATAGAAAGTGCCATAGTAGAACAGGCTCCGTACAATCCGCAAAATGGAATGTTTCTCTCACTGTGAGCAAAAATAGAGGCAACACTCTGACCTAAAAGGTCACCCGATAAAAGCAAATCTATGTCGCTTTCATTTTTTGCAGACTTTTCAAGGACTATGTTAACCGCTGCCTTTAAAAGACTGCTTTCTGCCATTTCCCAGTTATCTTCACCAAGAGTACTGTCAGTAAAAACCTTGTCAAAACAATGACCTAAGGGGCCGTCTGCCTCAGTTTTACCCACAACAGCTGAATTTGCTATAATATGAATGTCCTTTTCAAAAAATATTGTTTTACCCTTGCGTATTGCCATGATAAGTCACCTCAAAATCCATTTTAAATCCACCCGAAAATCTTTTATCTATATTTTAAACTGTATTGAAAGTATACCGTGAAAATGATATACTAAACTAAAGGAGTTGATACTATGAATAAAAGAAAACAGCTTTTT
Source organism: Acutalibacteraceae bacterium (assembly GCA_051880695.1). Taxonomy (GTDB): domain Bacteria; phylum Bacillota; class Clostridia; order Oscillospirales; family Acutalibacteraceae; genus UBA6857. The sequence continues at coordinate 28,618 of JBJEOK010000055.1, forward strand.
ACCGGCACAATAATTTTTGCACTCGTTTTGTTTTTATTCACAGCTTGTTCTGCTTTTGGCAGACATCATGACCCTCTTTCTGCCGTTAAGGAAAATGCCGATGCCACCGAGGTGATTAAAACAATCCCTCTCAACGAAAAAAACGACAGCCTTTGTTTGTACCGCCTGAGTGACGGCTCTGCCGGCGTTGCATACCTCGATTGCAGAGGTAATAAATATAAAAGTCCCATGTTTTTTAATGACTTAAAAGAACATGTAAATTATAAATTCCGCGCCGCCGACAGTGACCTTGAAATTGCCTTTAGCATTTATTCAGACCCTTCACTTGTTACAAACGGGGACCCCGAAGAATATAAATTCAATATAGGTGAAAGAGTATATTACTTAGGCTACCGCCTTTCACCGCAAAAAATCACCTTTAATAAAAGCTCATTTTACGATATGAGCTATCTTTACGAAATAGTTGATGATATTGTAACTTCTTTTCAAGATACAGCTTCCTCTCACTTAGAAGAATTTGCTACGGCTGTAAGCAATATAGCTTCCTAAGACTTGAAAACGTCTATTAGCCATATAATAAACCCATAAAGGGAGGCCGAGCTGCAACCGAAAACAATTACCGGCCCTGCAATGGAAAACATCTGTGCTGCCGTGCCTAAAATTCTGCCCTCAGTCTGAAACTCAAGGGCGGCAGAAACTATTGAATTTGCAAAGCCTGTAATGGGCACACTCGTACCTGCGCCGGCATGCTTTGCAATGATGTCAAAGACGCCTAATGAAGTGAGAATTGCCGTGATTACAACAACAATTATCATAGCCACCGTTCTGCTGTCCTTTTCATTCATACCGCTTCTGCTGAAAATCACAAATAAACCCTCAGCAAAGGCACATATAAGTCCGCCTATTAAAAAAGCTTTCAGGCAGTCTGTAAGAAGAGGTGAATTGGGAGAATAGCGTTTTACAAGCTTTCCGTATTGCTCATTTGAAATTGACAAATAAATCACATCCTTTTTTATTTATCATTACACTTATTTTGTGAAATATACCTACTTTTATTGACAAAAATATCTAAAATAAGTAAAATTAAAGAAACGAATTTACGGAGGAAATATTATGGCAATTTTTAAAACATTTAAGGCATTGCGTCCTTTACCCGAATATGCCGATAAAATCGCCGCACTGCCCTACGACGTTATGAACAGCAGTGAGGCAGCACAAATGGTCAAAGGCAATCCCCTTTCATTTTTACACGTTGACAAGGCGGAAATTGACCTGCCCGAGGGCACTGACCTTTACAGCAAGGAAGTTTATCTCAAAGCAAGTGAAAACTTAAAAAATCTTGAAAATGACGGATATATGAAGCAAGACGATAAGCCCTGTTTTTACATCTACCGTCAAGTTATGAACGGCAGGGCTCAAACGGGTATTGTAGGCTGTGCTTCAATTGATGATTATATGAACGGCATTATTAAAAGGCACGAGTTTACCCGTGCCGATAAAGAGGCCGACCGTATCCGTCACGTTGACTGTTGTGATGCAAACACCGGGCCTATTTTTCTCACCTACCGCCCAAACGAGAGCATAAAGACTACTGTTGAAAATTGGAAAGCCGACCATAAGCCCGCCTATGATTTTGTCACAGATGACGGCATAGGCAACACTGTCTGGGTAGTTGACGATGATAAGCAGTGTGCACTTTTGGCAGAAGCTTTCAAAGCCACCGACTACCTTTATATTGCCGACGGACACCACCGCTGTGCTTCGGCTGTCAAGGTGGGTCAGAAAAGACGTGAGGAAAACCCCGACTATACAGGTGAGGAGGAATTTAACTTTTTCCTTGCAGTCTGTTTCCCCTCGGACGAGCTTGAAATTATGGACTACAACCGTGTTATGAAAGACTTAAACGGCAAGACCTCCGACGAGTTTATCGCCGCCTTAAAGGAAGCTTTTACCGTGAAAGAAGCAACTGAAAGTCCCTATAAACCAAAACACCGTCACAATTTCGGAATGTACTTAGAAAACAAGTGGTACTCCCTTACTGCAAAGGCAGGCACTTTTGATGAAAATGACCCTGTTGAAAGCCTTGACGTTTCAATTTTACAGCAAAACTGTATAACACCTATTTTCGGCATAAGCGACCCGAGAACCGATAAACGCATTGACTTTATAGGCGGAATAAGAGGTCTTGGTGAGCTTGAAAAACGCTGTAAAGAGGATATGAAAATTGCTTTTTCAATGTACCCCACCTCTCTTGATGAGCTTATGGCAATTGCCGACGCAGGTAAGGTTATGCCGCCGAAGTCAACCTGGTTTGAGCCTAAGCTTTTAAGCGGATTATTCATTCACAAGTTAAAATAACTTAAAGGAGCCTTGCCATGACAGAGAAAATTTTTGAAAATGACAGCTACCTTTCGGAATTTACCTGTAAAGTTACTGACCTTTACAGCGATGACAATTATTTATACATTGAAACTGACCGCACAGCCTTCTTTCCCGAGGGCGGCGGTCAGACTTCCGATATAGGTTGGCTAAATGATACCGATGTGGAAAACGTACAAATTATAGATGAACGCATCCTGCACTTTGTTAAAAAAACTGAGGAAAATGTTAAAAAATTCAAAATCGGAGACGATTTATGTGGAAAAGTCAACATGAACAAGCGTTTTTCCGATATGCAGCAGCATACAGGCGAGCATATTTTCTCAGGCATTGTGCATAACCTCTACGGCTATGACAATGTGGGTTTTCACTTAGGCAAGGAAGTTGTTACCCTTGACTTTAACGGTAACCTCACTGAAGAAGACATCTGTAAAGTAGAACACCTTGTCAACAAAGCCGTCTGGGACAACCTTGAAATTAAGCTTATCTACCCTAAAAAAGAAGAGCTTTCCGCCTACGATTACAGAAGTAAAATTGAGATTGATGGTCAAGTGCGTCTTGTGGAAATCCCCGGAGTTGACCTTTGTGCCTGTTGTGCCCCTCACGTTAAAAGAACAGGTGAGGTAGGTCTTGTTGAAGTTGTTTCCTGTGAAAAATACAAGAGCGGTGTGCGTGTTTCCATTCTCTGCGGTGAAAGAGCTTTAACAGATGTCCGTCATAAACTGAATGAAAATCACAAAATAAGCGTTTTAACCGCCTCTAAGGAAAAGGAAACCTCTCAGGCTGTTGAGCGTATTCAAAACGAAAAAGAAAAGCTTGCCTACGACCTTGTGGGTATGACAAGGGAGTTACTTTTCCTCAAAGCACAGAACACCCAAAAGCAAGATAAGATAATTATTTTTGATGAAAAGCTTGAGGGTAAGCTTTTACAGGATTTCACTATTGAAGTGAGCAAAAAAGCCGACAGCTTTGCCGCTTGTTTTTGCAGAAAAGACGGTCAATACAAGTACTGTATTGTAAGCCAAAGCGTTGACCTGCGTGACATTGGCAAGCGCCTTACAAGCGAATTTTCAGGACGTGGCGGCGGCAGACCGAATATACAGCAAGGCTCCCTTTCAGGCAATGAAAGTAAAATCAAAGAATTTCTTTTAAATGTATAAAAGCAGGCAGACCCGACTAAAAAGTTTGGTCTGCCTTTTCAATATATATTATTTAATAGAGTAATAAAAAAACAAATTATTTTACACCCGTTGACCCAAAACCGCCTGCTCCCCTATCGGTATCGTCAAGGTCATCACTCAAAATGAAGTTAGCCGAAACATAAGGCATAATCACCATTTGAGCTATTCTTTCCTGTGGCTCGATTATTTGGGCCTCTTTACCGTGATTATAAAGTGCAACCATAACCTCACCGCGATAATCACTGTCAATTACGCCGACTTTATTAGCCGGTGCAATTCCCCTTTTTGATGCTAAACCGCTTCTTGCATAAACAAAACCGCCAAGCCCCTCGGGAATTTCAAAAGCAAGGCCTGTGGGAATAAGCTTTGTTTCACCGGCTTCAATTGTAACACTTGTATCAAGGCAAGCATAAAGGTCAGCGCCTGCTGAAAAAGCTGTGCCGTAAGTAGGTATTTTTGCGTTGTCTCTTAGTTTTTTTATTCTTATGTCTTGTTTCATATGAACTACCCCTATTTTAAATCTATCATTATCTTACCATTTTACAAGGCTTTTGTAAATACAATTAGATTATAATTAAAGTAAGATTTAAACCCTTTCACTATCAACGAGTGCTTTACGACCTAATTTTTCTCAAAATTTATGTGCAGTTATTATAACAGAAAATTACACTTTTGTCTTGATTTTAGCCAAAATGGGACAAAAAAACTTAAAAAATAAAAAAATTGAATTTTTTTAAAAAAACTTCAAAAAAAGTATTGACTTTTATAAAAAGTAGTGGTATAGTATACAAGTACTCGAGAGAGAAACGAGTGAAAAACAAAATATGCGAGAGTGGCGGAATCGGCAGACGCGCACGTTTGAGGGGCGTGTGGGGCAGCTCGTACGGGTTCAAGTCCCGTCTCTCGCACCATATCGAGTGTTCATAACGGATTTGAGTTATGAACACTCGATTTTTTGTATTTGTTAGTTTCTTCGATATGTATGGAGCAGGTTTTGTGCCTGCTCTTTTGTTTTATGCGGA
>JBJEOK010000056.1:0-6903 GCA_051880695.1 Acutalibacteraceae bacterium
TTAATTCCAAAGAAAAAGGAAAGAAATCCTATCATATCGATGCCATGCGCCAGGGTTTTTTACTGCCCGACGGATACAAGGAAAACCTTGCGTCTACTTTCGGCTTTGCCCATTATCTTCGTAAAATCAACACCGGCGACTGCTATATGCCAATCTGGGGCAGAGTCTGTGACGGTCATACCTTTACGGCAATTATTGAAACACCGTATGACGCCTGTATGTTCTCTTCGTTTGGTCGGCATAAAGCCTTTGTCAATTCCGTACATTGGATGTCCTCTCTCGGGAAACTGTCATACGAGAGGAAAATCAGATTTATTTTTCACGAAAACGGAGATTACAACACCGTTGCCAAGGATTACCGCACATTTCTCAAGGAAACGGGTCAGTTTGTGTCAATAGACGATAAAATCAGGAAAAATAAAAATATTGAAAAACTCATCGGCTGTCCGGTTCTGCACCATAAGATCTATTCCAAAATTAACGAAAAATCGAAGTTCTACGATAAAAACGGAACAAATGAAATTTTATACGCCACCTTTTACGAGCGTGCCGGGCAGATGAAAAAGCTGAAAGAGTGCGGACTTGAGAAGCTGTATATTCACACCGACGGTTGGGGAAAAGACGGCTACGACAACAACCACCCCTATATACTTCCTCCCTGCGAAGCGGCAGGCGGATATGAGGGCTTAAAAGAGTTTTCAAAAGTCAGCCGTAAACTCGGCTATATCTTCGCTCTTCATGACCAGTACCGGGATTACTATTATTCATCGCCTGTTTTCGATATGGACAAGGCAATTGAGAAAATTGACGGTTCTCACCCGTATTGCTCAATATGGGACGGCGGCGAGCACACTTTCCTTTGTGCTTCTCAGGCTCTCCATTTCGTGAAGAAAACCTATTCGGAGTTAGAAGCGCACGGCGTAGATGTTCAAGGTGCATATCTTGATGTGTTCTCGGTTATGAACGGTGACGAATGCTTTAATCCGAAACACAAGATTACAAGAGAGCAAAGTATCAGGTACCGTGCCGAATGTTTTGACTATCTCAACGAAAAAGGCTTTATTATGTCATCGGAAGAGCCTGCCATGCAGCTTTTAAATCATCTTGCTCTTGTTCATCACGGACCCTTTACCTTAAGGCCGCAGGAAAACGGTCAGGCAGTCGGAATCCCCGTGCCGTTGGGTAATCTCGTTTTTCATGACTGCATTATGGTGCCGTGGAACTGGTTCAACAACTGGGGAATACCCAAAGGCGACAACGGCGATTTGTATTGCGCCTTGTTTGGCGGCATGCCGTATATCAGTCCGTACGGTACGGGAGTCAGCAAAATCGGAACAGATAACCGTACTACCGATACTGAACTTCTTGATGATGAAAAGCTGAAAAAAGAGATTGCCCGTGTTAAGCCCCTTGCCGAATTGCAGGCGAAGCTTTATAACAAAGAAATGGTGAAACACGAGTTTTTAGGCTCAACCCGCCGTCAGAAAGCGACCTATGCGGACGGAACAACCGTGACGATTGATTTGGATAAAAACACCTACGATATAGGAGAATAAAAAATGCCAAGACTTGAAAAAAGAACATACCGTGTTTCAAACTTTACAAGCGGAAACGACCTGCCTCACCTTTCACAGGAAAGACTGCCGCATCAGGCGAAGACGACTATTGACGATTTCGAGGGTCTGTTCATCGACTACGGCTACCGGGAAACTTCTTATCCCTATACCCAGCAAAACGCCTATTCGGAGGAAACTGAGCAGGAAATCACCGTAGCTGTTCTTGAAAACGAATATATCCATGCCGAATTTCTGCCAACGCTCGGCGCAAGGCTGTGGAAGCTCTTTGACAAGAAGAAGCAAAAAGATGTTCTCTACACAAACGATGTTATCCGTTTCAGAAACTTAAGTATTCGTAATGCGTGGTTTTCCGGCGGTGTTGAGTGGAACTGCGGTATTATCGGTCATTCGCCGTTTACCTGTTCGCAGATGTACTGTGCATTTGTAACAGGCAAAAACGGCGAGGAGGTTCTGCGCTTCTATGAGTTTGAAAGAACAAGAGAAATCTATTATCAGATAGACTTCTGGCTCGAGGAAAACAAACTTCTGACCGCCGTTCGCATCGAAAATCCTAACACAGCAGTTGTTCCGATGTATTGGTGGTCGAATATGGCGACGCCTGAATACAGCGGTGGCAGAGTCATCGTTCCGGCAAGCAGTGCCTACAACAATTCCGACGGTGTTGGTATCAAAAAATCGTCGATTCCCTTTGATAGTGGCATTGATGTTTCATACCCCGAAAACATTCCCGACACGATTGACTATTTTTATGATATAGCACCCGGTGAGGATAAATTTATTGCCAATGTTGACAAGGACGGCTACGGGCTGTTGCAGTTTTCAAGCAACAATTTAAAGGGAAGAAAGCTCTTTTCCTGGGGGCACAGAAAAGGCTCAAAGCATTGGCAGAAAATGCTGACCGACAAAGCCGGAGACTATGTTGAAATTCAGGCAGGTCTCGGCAAAACGCAGTATGAATGTATTCCGATGCCGCCGAAAACCGTCTGGTCTTTTTCCGAGTGCTATACTCTTGCCGATATTCCGGAAGAAAAAGTCAACGCCGATTACGAAGAGGTTATTGCTGAGGTCAAAAAGCAGATTCGTGTTCTCGGCGGCTGTTCTTTATTGGACGAAAGACTTCCCGAAATCACTGACAGCATCAGTCTGCAAAAGGGCGAAACCGTATTAAAGGGAAGCGGCTTCGGGTATCTTGACGGCATACTCGGCGGTAAAGTGCCCTCACAGCTTGATTATTCCGAAAATGATGATGTGAAAGGTTGGCTCCGTCTTGCAGACGGAAAAGAGCCCGAAACGGATTTAACCTTTGCATACGGCGCACGAATGGAAAATCTACTTGTGAAAAATCAAAATATCTGCAACTGGAATATTCCGTATCAGCTTTCCTTGCTCTGTTATGACCGCCGGGACTTTTCAAAAGCTAAAGAATGGTGCGAAAAAAGTATGATCCTTGACAGTAACGCAAAGAACAATCATCTGTACGCTCACATTCTGTATCAGCTTGAAGATAAAAACTGCGTTTATTTTGCCAAAAAGTGCCTGCGTTTTCAAAATGATAATTACGCTCTTGCCGAAAGCATTTTTTCACTTTTGATAAAACAGGAGGCATTTTCTGTTCTGACAGATGAATTTGAAAAGCTTGACGCTCGGCTTCAAAGCAATCCCAGACTTTTGATGTATCGCTCTATGGCATATCTGAAAAGCGGCAATGCAAAAAGAGCCGAAGAAATTCTCACAAAAGACGGCGGCCTTCATGTTCTCGATTTCCGCGAGGGTGATAAATTCTTAGATAAACTCTACCGCGGAATCAGAAAAGCGCTTTACGGAGAACACGACAATGAAATCACTGTGCCCGAACAGTTTGATTTTATTGTTTATGGGCTTGGAGGGTAATTATGGATAAAATAAGATTTAACAAGCCGGCAAAAAGATGGCGTGAGGCACTACCGCTCGGCAACGGTCACACGGGCATTATGATTTACGGCTCGATGAAAAAAGAGCGGCTGTGCTTCAATGACGGTACACTCTGGTCGGGTTATCCGAAAGACTATAACAGTCTGGAAAGCCATGAAAATCTCGAGCAGGTACGCAAACTGATTTTTGAAGGAAAAAACAATGAAGCTGACACCCTTTGCGAAGAAAAGCTGACGGGTTTTTACAGCGAAGCGTTCATGCCGCTCGGCGAGATTTCTCTCTCTTTCAGCGGGCTGAATCAAGGTGGATATGAAAGGTGTCTTGACATATCAAACGCAATCCATACCGTGAAAACCGTTTCCTGCACCTCCGAAGCGTTTTCCTCTTATCCCGATAAGATTTCTGTTTGCCGGGTAAAATCCGACAAACCTTTTTCCGTTACAGTCAAGGCGAAAAGTAAGCTGAAACATGAAACCTGTACCGAAGACAACAGCCTTTTTCTTCTCGGAAATGCGCCGGACTATGCGGCACCGAATTACCTCAGAACTGAATTATACCCGATTCGTTACAACGAGAAAAAGGGTATGGCGTTCTGCCTGCAAACACAGGTACAGACAGACGGAAGAATTGATTGCCGCAGAAATTCCGTCAGAGTTCAAAATGCTACCGAGCTGACGCTTTATTTTGCGACTGCGACGGGTTTTAACGGCTTTGACAGAATGCCCGAAACGAACAGACAAGCCGTGAAACAAAAGTGCCAAACAGCGATGAGCACCGTCAACAAGGATTTTGAAACGCTCAAAGCCCGGCATGTGAAAGACTTTTCGTCTTTATACGATGCGCAAACCATATCTTTTGACTGCGATACCGACATGACCGCCGACGCGCTTTTACAATCCGTCAAAAACGGCGGCGACGAAAAAGCGCTTTGCGAACTGCTTTATAATTACGGCAAATATATGATGATTTCAGGTAGCCGAAAAGGCGGTCAGCCGCTGAATTTACAGGGAATCTGGAACAATTCGGTTCGTCCGCCGTGGAGCAGCAACTACACGGTAAATATTAACACGGAAATGAATTATTGGGGTGCTTCCCGCTCGGGGCTGTCCGACTGTATTGAACCGCTTGTTCAAATGGTCTATGAAACCATGCAGAACGGCAGAAAGACCGCCGAAATCAATTACGGCTGTCGGGGCTTCGCCTGCAATCACAATGTGGATTTGTGGCGCAAAACGCCGCCTGTTAAAGGCGACGCCAACTATATGTTTGCTCCGCTGTGCGGTGTGTGGCTCTCCAATGAGATTTACACCCATTACAAAAACGGTTTTCTCAAAGAATATGAGGATAAAATCAGAGAGATCGTTACCGAATCCGCACGGTTTGCCTGCGATTTCCTTGTTCTGCATGACGGACAGTATGTGGTCTGCCCGTCGCCGTCACCGGAAAATGTTTTTGTAAACGGCGCAAAAAAGAGCAAGCTTGATTACGCTTCGGCGTTTGACATGAGCCTTGTGCGGCAAGCTTTTCAGAATGCACTTGAAGTTTCCGACGATGAAAATTTAAAAGATGAAATCAAAGAAAAAACACCGTTTCTTTATCCTTTCAAAGAGGGTGAAAACGGTATCTGCGAATGGCATAAGGATTTTGAAACGCCGGAAAAAGGGCACCGCCATTTTTCACCGCTTTATGCGTTTTATCCCGGTAACATAATTGGTTTCTACGGCGATTCTGAACGGACAGAATGGATTGAAAAGCTGTTTCATTACCGTCTTACGAATTCTGGTCAGCACATCGGCTGGTCGGCGGCGTGGGCAATCTGTCTTGCGGCAAGACTGCGGGAGAGCAAAACAGTACAATCAGTGATAAAAGGAATGCTCGCACACTCGGTTTTTGAAAATCTGTTTTGTGTTCATCCCCCATTTTATTTTCAGATTGACGGCAATCTCGGCTTTGTGGCAGGAATAAACGAAATGCTGATTACCGAGGAAAACGGCGTGATTGAGCTGATTCCGGCGCTTCCCGAAAGTTTCGGTATTTCGGGTGAGGTTAAAAATATGGTTGTAAATGGTACAAAAATCAGTTACAAATGGAAAAACGGATTTGTTACTGAAATTCACAGCGATAAACCTATTGTTGTTCTAGATAAACATATGCACAAATCATTGATAACGGATGATACCATATCCGTTCGGGAGGATATCTGATATGAAAAAAGGACTGAAAATATTTTTAAGCATCTTACTTGTGCTTGCAATTGTTGGGGGTACGGCAACATTGACTGTCACTTTTTACGGCAAAAAATATGTCAGAGCAGAAGACACGGCTTTCTCAGTATTGCAGATAACCGATGTGCATATTCTCAATAACGAGAAAAAGGATGCCAAAGCCTTTAAAACCATAACCGCTATGGTTGAAACAACAAAACCGGATATGATCGTTGTAACAGGCGATGTAACAAGTGAAAAGGAAAACTATACGGCGCTTAAGACTTTCTGCACTTTTATGGAGAATTTCAAAATTCCATGGGCGTTCACCTTCGGAAATCACGAAGGCTTGGATATTCAGTACGAACCGAACGAAGTCCTTGACCCCGATAGAATTGCCGATAAAAAGACCTTAAGCGATTATCTGGAGTCACTTGAATACTGTATTTATGAGTGCGGCGATGAAGATGTTGACGGTATGGGAAATTATTATTACACCGTCAGGAACGAAAACGGAAAAGCGCTGATGTCGCTTATTATGATGGACAGCAACAGCTATGACAATGAGAATAACGGCTATGATCATTTTCATGAGAATCAGATCGACTGGTACGAAAAGACCGTAAAAGAAATTGCAAATACAGAAAACGGTGATGAATCGAAAGTTGTGCCGTCTCTTGCATTTTTTCATATCCCTATGCAGGAATATATGACCGCATATGATGAAGCAAAGGGTACTGATAATTTGATTTGCGGATTGCGTTTTCCGAAAGAGGACGGCACGCCTGCCGCTGATGATAATATGTTTGAAAAAATGGTTGAGCTTGGCTCTACAAAGGGTTGCTTTGCCGGTCATGACCACATGAACAACTATTCTGTCAATTACAATGGAATCAGGCTGACCTACGGCCTTTCATGCGATCATAACATATATGTTGTGCCGTTCAGAGGCGGTACGCTCATCAACATTAAAAATGACGGTTCGTTCACGACGCAGTCGCTGATCCGTCACAGAGGACAAAGTACCATTACCATTTGTAAGGAAAAATAAAACTTTATTTTTAATGAGGCTATTATGGAAAACTCTAACAAATTCAGACCGTTATACATTTTGAAGATATTAGAGCGGTACACCGATGAAAATCATCAGCTGACCACAAATGAGATTGTTGAATTGTTAAAGGAAAACTATGATATAACAACGCACAGAA